>NZ_WSPD01000037.1:0-15388 GCF_026319105.1 Enterobacter sp. HSTU-ASh6
CCGTTGTCGTAGATGCTGATGGTGCCGCCCGCCACGCCGCTGCTGCCGCTCAGGGTCGGGGTGGTGTCGTTGGTGACGTCGCCCTTCTGCAGGTAGTCCGCGTGCGGGGCCACGTCGTCATAGACGGTGTCCAGCGTCGGCGCCTGCGGCGGTACGGTGGCCACGTTGATGATGTACTCGCCGGACGGACCGGAGACGTTGCCCACGCTGTCGGTCTCTTTCGCCGTCAGGGTGTACTTCCCGTCCGGCAGCGGAGTGGTCGGTTCGAGGGACCAGGTGCCGTCGGCCTGCACTTTCGCGGTGCCAATCACCCTGTCGCCGTTATAGACGGTGATGGTGTTGCCCGGCTCTGCGCCCGTACCCTTGATCAGTGGACGGTTGTCGTCGGTTTCCCCGCCGGAGGCAATCACGCCTGCGGTGTTCACGTCGTCATAGACTTCAGTGATCGCCAGCTTGCTGGCGTCAGGCGCGGTGTAGTCGGTGATCAGCACAAAATCATCTGATTCCGGACTGGTGTTACCGGCCTTGTCGGTTGCGGTGGTGGTGATATGGTGTTCACCCTCTGGCAGAGGTGTCGTTGGCGTGAACTGCCAGCCGCCATTTTCATCCACAACGGTAGAACCAATCAGTTCGCCGTTGTCATAAATATCGACACGGCTGCCCGGCTCAGCGGTACCGTTGAAGGTCGGGTTCGCATCATCGGTGGTGCTGCCGCTGCTCAGATCGCCACGGCTGGACCCGACATCATCCGTCGCAACACCTATCACCGGTTTTTCCGGTGCCACGGTATCAACAGAGATATCAAAGGACGGAGACGTGACGTCGTTACCCGCAGGATCGGTTGAAACTACGGTCAGGCTGTGATCGCCATCGGCCAGATCCTGTTCAGGGGTGAAGGTCCAGTTGCCGTCCGGATCCACCACGGTGGAGCCCAGAACATCGTCGCCATCCTTGATGGTCACGGTGCTGCCTGGCTTACCTTTACCGCTCAGTTCAGGACGCGCGTCATCGGTGACGGTGCCTGGTTTCAGGTTGCCCACGATCGGGCCCTGGTCATCCACCACTTCACCCACGGTGACCTGGTTTGGATCCGGATCGACGGTGAAGGAGATCCCCGGAGACGGTTCACTGGTGTTGCCTGACGGATCGGTCACGGTGGTGGTGATTTCGTGATCGCCTTTGTCCAGCGGTTTCTCTGGCGTATAGGACCACTTGCCTTCGTCATCCACAATAACGGAACCGATCTTCTCGTCGTTATCGTAAATATCCACCGTGCTGCCCGGCTCGGCTTCGCCGCTCAGGGTTGGAGACTGATCGTCAGTGGTGTCGCCGGAACCTACCGGCCCCTGCTTGTCGCCCACATTATCGTTGATAACGATATTTTCCGCCGGGGCCGGAGCCGCGGTGTCGATAACAATCGGGAAGGTTCCGCTGGTGCGTGCGTTGCCCGCTGCGTCAGTCGCGGTAACGGTGAAGGTGTGCTGACCATCCGCCAGTGCGCTATCCGGGGTGAACACCCACTTACCGCTGCTGTCCGCCTTGACGGTACCAATCACTTTCCCGTTGTCGAGGATAGACACAACGTCGCCCGGTGCAGCGCTGCCGCTCAGGGTTGGGGTGGTGTCGTTGGTGGTTTCGCCTTTCTGCATTGGGCCAACGTGTGGCTCGGCGTTGTCCACCACACTGTTGATGGACGGCTCGGTGCTGACCGGGATCAGAACGGTAATGTCGTAAGACGGTGCTTCCCCCGCGACGCGGTTGCCTACTGCGTCCTGGGTTTCCAGCGTCAGCTGATTAAGCCCTTCCACCAGCGGGGTATCGAGCGCCAGCGTCCAGTTGCCTTCACTGTCGACCACAGCTGAGCCCAGCAGATGTTTGCCGTTAGCATCCGTGCTGTAAACAAAGACGGTGCTGCCCGCTTCACCAATACCATTGATAACCGGTTTGCTGTCATCGGTGATTTCACCGCTGGCGACATTGCCCTGACGACCGCCGACATCGTCCATTACGGAAGTAATGCTCAGCACATCGCTGGTTGCCACCGGTGGCGTGTAGTCAGTCACCAGCACAAAATCATCCGATTCCGGTCCGGTGTTACCCGCTTCATCCGTTGCGGTGGTGGTGATGTGGTGTTCACCCTCTGGCAGAGGTGTGGTTGGTGTGAACTGCCAGGCGCCTTTATCGTCCGCAATCGTCGAACCGATGTGCTCGCCGTTGTCATAAATATCGACACGGCTGCCCGGCTCTGCAGAGCCGTTGAAGGTTGGGTTTGCGTCGTCGGTGGTGCCACCGTTGCTTAGATCGCCACGAATTGTTCCTACATCATCCGTTGCGGAACCCAGCACAGGTTTTTCCGGCGCGGTTGCATCAACGGTGATGTCGAAGGACGGAGAGGTCGCCTCGTTTCCGGCAGGATCGGTAGACACCACGGTCAGGCTGTGATCGCCATCGGCCAGATCCTGCTCCGGTGTAAAGGTCCAGTTGCCGTCCGGATCCACCACGGTGGAGCCCAGAACATCGTCACCATCCTTGATGGTCACGGTGCTGCCTGGCTTACCTTTACCGCTCAGTTCAGGGCGAACATCATCGGTCACGGTGCCTGGTTTCAGGTTGCCCACGATAGGGCCCTGGTCATCCACCACTTCACCCACGGTGACCTGGTTTGGATCCGGATCGACAGTGAAGGAGATCCCCGGAGACGGTTCACTGGTGTTGCCTGACGGATCGGTCACGGTGGTGGTGATTTCGTGATCGCCTTTGTCCAGCGGTTTCTCTGGCGTATAGGACCACTTGCCTTCGTCATCCACAATAACGGAACCAATCTTCTCGTCGTTATCGTAGATATCCACCGTGCTGCCCGGCTCGGCCTCGCCGCTCAGGGTTGGAGACTGATCGTCGGTGGTGTCGCCGGAACCTACCGGTCCCTGCTTGTCGCCCACGTTATCGTTGATAACGATATTTTCCGCCGGGGCCGGAGCCGCGGTGTCGATAACAATCGGGAAGCTGCCGCTGGTGCGCGCGTTGCCCGCTGCGTCAGTCGCGGTAACGGTGAAGGTGTGCTTGCCATCCGCCAGTGCGCTATCCGGGGTGAATGCCCACTTCCCGTTGCTGTCCGCCGTGACGGTGCCAATCACTTTCCCGTTATCGAGGATGGAGACGGTATCACCCGGTGCAGCGCTGCCGCTCAGGGTCGGGGTGGTATCGTTGGTCGACTCGCCTTTCTGCAGCGGGCCAACATGTGGCTCTGCGTTGTCCACCACGCTGTTGATGGATGGCGCGGTGCTGACCGGGATCAGGAGGTTGATGTCGTAAGATGGCGCATCGCCCGCCACGCGGTTACCCGCCGGATCCTGTGTCTCCAGGGTCAGCTTGTTCAAACCTTCCGTCAGTGGAGTGTCAGGCGTCAGGCTCCAGGTACCATCGCTGCCTACAACCGCTGTACCAATCAGGTGTTTGCCGGAAGAGTCGGTAGTGTAGACAAAGACGGTGTTCCCTGCTTCACCGATACCGCTGATGAGCGGTTTGCTGTCATCGGTGATTTCACCGCTGGCCACGTTGCCCTGACGATCGCCTACGTCGTCCACTACGGCGGTAATGTTCAGAACATCTGCTGAAGCATCAGGCGCGGTAGTGTCAACTTCAAACTCCAGCGCTTCCGAGGGATCGCTGGTGTTGCCTGCCTTATCCGTTTGCGTAACGGTGATGCTGTGATCGCCTTCACCCAGAGGTTTCTCTGGTTTCAGCGTCCAGTTGCCTTTATCGTCAATGACGGTTGTACCAAGCACTTCGTCACCATCATAGATGGTCACGGTGTCGCCCGGTTCGCCTTTACCGCTGAATACCGGACGGGTTTCGTCAGTGACGTCACCGCCTTTCAGCTGGCCCGTAATCGGCCCGGTATTATCCTGGGCATCGGCCATATCCGGTTTAGCCGGAGGTGTGGTATCGACAATAATCTGAATCGGGTCAGATGGATCACCGACATTACCCAGCGGATCTTCCTCAACGACGACAACATTATGTTCACCCTCGGCAAGTTCATCCTTAGGTGTAAATGACCACTTACCTTCGTCGTCGACGATAACCGAGCCAATCTCTTTATCATTATCTTTGATAACAATGGTATTGCCCGGGGTTCCCTCGCCGCTGAAGGAAGGCTGACTGTCATCTGTCACATCACCCGGTTTGAGAGGGCCTGTTACCGGACCGGTATTGTCAATGACATCAGGCGTTTCGGCTTTTCCTGGAGGTTCGGTCAGAACCATAAATTCACGATCGTCCGAAGGCTTACTGACGTTACCCGCTTTATCCGTCTGGCTGACCGTGATGCTATGGCTGCCATCCGCCAGGTTTTCGGAAGGTTTGAAATACCAACGACCATCGTCGTTAACGGTGGTTTCGCCAATCTTTTTACCGTTATCGTAAATGGTGATCGTCGCGCCCGCTTCACCGGTACCGCTCATTTCCGGTTTTGGATCGTCGGTGTAGGCGTCTTCAAGGATCTCGCCGGTGACTTTACCGACTTTATCCATGATGTGTTCAATCGTCGGCGCCTTTGGCGCGATCGTATCGACGACGATGACAATCGGATCTGACGGAGGACTCGTATTGCCGTCAGGATCTTTTTCTACCACGCTCAGCTCGTGCTCACCTTCACCCAGTGGCTTATCAGGCGTATAGCTCCACTCCCCTTCATCATCAACAATGACAGAACCAATTTCTTTACCATTATCAATGATATGAATAGTATCACCAGGCTTTCCTTTACCGGTCAGCGTTGGCGTTGAGTCATCAGTGACATCGCCTGATTTCAACGGTCCTTTGATTGAACCTTCATCATCCATAGCGTTGCCGATGCTCGGCTTATCAGGCGTGGAAGAGTTATCACCGTCGTCCTTATCCATCTCAGACAGCGCGAAAGCAGCCCCTACACCCGCAGCAGCAAGCGCAAACCATCCCAACATGCCAAACAGCATGTCGTTGTCGTCATCCGGCGCCGTCAGAAGCGGGCCGCCCGCCCCCAGCGGTTCGCCCCCTAACGCCACAGGAGACATGCTGCCATCCGCCATCAGATAACCGGTGTCGTAGCTGTCACCAGACAGCGGGACATAGGCGTAGAGTAATCCATCTTCCGCCATGCCCATCAGCACCGGATTAGTTGGATCACCATTGAAGTAATCTTCAATAATTATGCTTGGCTGTGTATCGCCTTCCTGAATAATGTGCAGTGCCTTGTCTACGCGCTGCAGCGTAATATTTTCTGGTGCGAAGTCGTCGTTAATATTTTTCAATACATATTTATTGCCGGGGATAAGTTTCACCTTAACCGTCCGGCCTGCTTCTGCCGTCAACAACCGAGTTTTTCCGTCTCCGTTATTGACCGCTAAAATGACTTTATTATCCGTCATACTTAAAGTCCTTGGTAAATTTCACTCGCTAAATTAAGGATGTATAAGCATTTTTACTGATACACCCTGCACTGCCTTACTTTGATACCTTTCTGAATAATTCATGTCCATAGGGTCCATCGACATGATGCTTCAAAATATCATGTCTGGGTTCTTTATATGGTTAGGAATAAACTACGTAGCACTCTACGCAGCAATAGGAATAGTTAACATCAATGCAGGAGTTATTAAGAGAGCCAGGAAGAATGACAGAAAAGAATAATTTACCCTGAAGAACTTACACTAAAAGAATAATAAATCAAAATGAATATAGTCATAAAAATAGCAGAAGCGGATATTTTAATAAAAATGAACAGAATAGAGGTGCAACCATTCGCCGCATGCGGACAGCAACAAGACGGTTAAAAGAGAGAAAAGCGGGAGTGCGAAAACGCAGAAATGAAAAAGGCCCACGTTATAAATAACGTGGGCCTGAATAGTGGCGGAACGGACGGGACTCGAACCCGCGACCCCCTGCGTGACAGGCAGGTATTCTAACCGACTGAACTACCGCTCCACTGTTCCCGTTTGGGGAACGAGGCGCATATTACGGTGTGCCTCCGATCCCGTCAATGCTTTTTCTCACGTTTTGAATCGTTTGCTGCAAAAATCGCCCGAACGATGATTTTACAGGCATTCTGGCGCTTTTTCAGGCGCGCCACATACAGCTTCCGCCTTTCTTCTGCACCAGATCCAGACGGGATTCGTGGTTAAGCAGCTCTTCATCGCTGGCTAAAACAACCCGCAACCGACTGGCCTGGCGAACGACGCGCTGAATACCCGCTTCGTCCTGCGTCTGCTGGGATTCGTTTTCCATGCTGAACTTCATTGACGTCTGGCCACCGGTCATCGCCAGATAGACATCAGCCAGGATCTGGGCATCGAGCAACGCCCCGTGCAGCGTTCGCTTGGTGTTGTCTATCTCATAGCGCGAACAGAGTGCGTCAAGGCTGTTACGCTTGCCGGGGAACATTTTCCTCGCCAGCGCCAGGCTATCGGTGACTTTGCAAAACGTATTCGTTTTCGGAATATCGCGCTGGAGCTTACTAAACTCATAGTCCATAAAGCCGATATCGAACGAGGCGTTGTGGATGATGAGCTCAGCGCCTTTGATATACTCCAGAAACTCGTCCGCCACCTCCGCAAAGGTCGGCTTATCCAGCAAGAACTCATCGGCAATACCGTGAACGCCGAACGCTTCGGGATCCACCAGCCGATCGGGTTTCAGGTAGACGTGGAAGTTGTTCCCCGTCAGACGACGGTTCACCACTTCAACGGCACCGATCTCGATGATCTTATGCCCTTCGTAGTGCGCGCCGATCTGGTTCATACCGGTGGTTTCGGTATCGAGGACAATCTGGCGAGTAATTGCAGTGCTCATAGCGGTCATTTATGTCAGACTTATCGTTTAACTGAACGTTTCAAATACAGGAAGTCTACCAGAGATGCGTAAACAGGTAGAAATTTTCACCGATGGATCTTGTCTCGGCAACCCAGGGCCTGGCGGCTACGGTGCGATTATGCGCTATCGCCAGCATGAAAAAACTTTTAGCGAAGGCTATTTTCTGACCACCAACAACCGGATGGAGTTGATGGCGGCCATTGTGGCGCTGGAGGCGCTAAAAGAGCATTGTGACGTGGTGTTAAGCACCGACAGCCAGTACGTGCGTCAGGGGATCACCCAGTGGATCCACAACTGGAAAAAACGCGGCTGGATGACCGCCGATAAGAAGCCGGTCAAGAATGTCGATCTCTGGAAACGGCTTGATGCCGCGCTGGGGCAGCATGAAATAAAGTGGGAGTGGGTAAAAGGCCACGCCGGCCATCCGGAAAACGAACGCTGCGACGAACTGGCGCGGGCGGCGGCGGCCAACCCCGCTCATGAAGACGCGGGCTATCAGCCCGACGCCTGATCGTTTTTTTTGTACTGTCGCGTGGCGCCCACGGTCTGGCGGATGGGCGTTTTCGATTTGCTCTGCTTCATCGGATTAAGCGTAAGGGGAATGGTTCGCTTACGCGCCACGATAAACTGCAAACAGCCCAGTGCAGGCAGATGGGTGCTCAACACGACGCCCCCCTGCCGCGCCCAGGGCAGCACCTGAAAACCACCGTAGCTGAGCACTTCAAAATTCAGCAGTGAAAGCCAGTCAAGCTGGCGCATCATGGTGAACATCCGGCTGTTGTAAGGTGGGGTGCGGCGCAGCACCGGCACCAGCTTACGCAGCCCCATCAGACTCAGCGGATTGAATGCGCTAAGTACCAGCCAGCCGTCATCAATCAGCACGCGATCGGCTTCGCGAAGCAGACGATGCGGGTCGCTGCACCAGGGTAACGTGTGCGCGAGCAAACACGCATCCACGGATTTTTCGGCAAACGGCAGATGCAATGGGTCGGCCTTCACCTGAACCGGCGAGCCGCCGAGAGAGACATTGACCTGATGCGAGATAGCGCAGCTTTCGGTATTGATTTCCGCGCTGAGATTGCCAATCTTAAGCAGGTGAAAGCCATACATTTTCGCGAGCCAGGGCCTGAGCTGTTGTTCTAACGCCTCGCGATAGTATTCACCCCAGGGCAATTCCGCCCAACGTTCCGGTGCTGCGACAGTCTGAGGTATCCTTGCCGGTTTCATCAACACACCCGCCACGCTATAAGAGGTAATGTATGAATCTTATCAGTATTCCTGCTTTTGAGGACAATTACATCTGGGTTTTGGTTGACGACCAACGTCGATGCGTCATTGTCGACCCCGGAGAGTCCGCCCCCGTTTTGCACGCTATTAAGGAAAATGGCTGGCAACCTGAAGCCATTCTGTTGACCCACCATCATCACGATCACACTGGCGGTGTTGGCGAGCTTCACGCCCGTTTTCCGCATCTTGTGGTTTACGGACCGGCAGAGACACAAGATAAGGGAACCACGCACGTAGTCGAAGAGGGCAAAAATATCCTCATCGGGGAGTGGGAGTTTTCTGTATTTGCTACACCAGGTCACACTTCAGGACATCTGTGTTTCTACAGTAAACCTTATCTGTTTTGCGGCGACACGCTGTTCTCCGGAGGCTGCGGAAGACTCTTTGAAGGCACACCAGCCCAAATGTATCACTCTTTACAGAAGATTAGCGCCTTACCTGACGACACCGTTATTTGTTGCGCGCATGAGTATACATTAGGAAATATGAAGTTTGCTGTTAGCCTGTTACCGGAGGATCGGGCGATTCAGGATTATTACCACAAAGTGAAGGAGTTACGTGCAAAAAACCAAAATACACTCCCCGTAATTCTGAAAAATGAGCGCCAAATTAATTTATTTTTACGAACAGATGATATTGATTTAATTAATAAAATTAACCAAGAAACAAATTTGCAACAACCAGAAGAGCGATTTGCATGGTTAAGGTCAAAGAAAGATAACTTCAGATAATTGCGGGTTGCCTTTTCAAAAATTCGCCGTTATCATCGCTCGTCTTTTAAGCAACTATTGACACACACATGAAGGCAAAAGCGATATTACTCGCCTCTGTCCTGCTCGTAGGTTGCCAGTCGCAGAACGGCAGCAACGTACAACAGCACGCACAGAGCCTTTCTGCAGCTGGTCAAGGGGAAGCAGGGAAGTTTACAAGTGCAGCGCGCTGGATGGACGATGGGACATCTTTCGCGCAGGATCAAGACTTGTGGACCTCTATTGGCGACGAGCTAAAGATGGGAATTCCGGAAAACAGCCGGATTCGCGAACAGAAACAGAAGTATTTAAGAAATAAGAGCTATCTCCACGATGTAACGTTACGGGCAGAGCCGTATATGTACTGGATAGCCGGGCAAGTTAAAAAACGTAACATGCCTATGGAGCTGGTACTCCTACCCATAGTGGAGAGCGCTTTTGACCCACACGCGACGTCTGGCGCCAATGCCGCAGGCATTTGGCAGATCATTCCGAGCACCGGGCGAAACTATGGTCTGAAACAGACCCGCAACTATGATGCGCGTCGCGATGTTGTCGCTTCCACGACAGCCGCTCTCGACATGATGCAACGTCTGAACAAGATGTTTGACGGCGACTGGCTGTTAACGGTCGCAGCGTATAATAGTGGCGAAGGTCGTGTACTGAAGGCAATGAAAGCGAATAAAGCACGGGGTAAATCCACCGATTTTTGGTCGCTCTCACTGCCACAGGAAACAAAGATTTACGTACCGAAGATGCTGGCATTGAGTGATATTCTCAAGAACAGCAAGCGTTACGGTGTACAACTGCCAACACCAGACGAAAGTCGTGCACTGGCGCGCGTTCGCCTCAGCAACCCGGTTGATATTCAACAGGTCGCTGATATGACGGGTATGTCGGTCAGTAAATTGAAAACCTTTAATGCTGGCGTTAAAGGCTCAACCCTGGGGGCAAGTGGCCCACAGTATGTAATGGTTCCGCAGAAGCATGCTGAGCAGTTACGCGAGTCTTTAGCTTCGGGTGAAATCGCCGCCGTTCAGTCAACGCTGATCGCGGATGCATCATCCGTCAACAGCCGCAGTTATAAGGTTCGTTCAGGTGATACGCTTTCGGGTATTGCATCACGTCTTGGCGTGACGGCAAGCGATCTGCAGCAGTGGAATAACCTGCGCAGTTCAGGCCTGAAAGTCGGTCAAACGCTGACGGTAGGTGCAGGAAGTAGTGCACAGCGTCTCGCCAGCAACAGCGATAGCATTACCTATCGCGTGCGCAAAGGCGATTCACTGTCCAGTATCGCAAAACGACACGGCGTGAACATCAAAGATGTGATGCGCTGGAACAATGATACTGACAACCTGAAACCAGGCGACCAGCTGACGCTGTTTGTGAAGAACAGCGCTACGCCAGACTCCTGATGACACGATCGCAAGATAAAAAGGCACCGATTCCCCTCGGTGCCTTTTTTGTTTATCCCGCTTTCTGCGCTTCAGCCATGATGGTATCGCTGGTGAATGAACCGTCATCCTGCAGTTCAAAGTACGCCTTCACTTCTGCGGACGCACTCTCCTGATACAGCCTGATCGCCTGGCTCAATGCTTCCGGGGTGCGCATACGCGCGATCCACGAGCTGAACTCCAGCGGCAAACGGTCTGTTATTAACGCGCGCGTAATCAGGCCCGCTTCAGTGATAAAGGTTAACCACTCTCCGCCAGAGTAGTTTTGCACATGGGAGGTGTCGCGCAGCGCTTCCACCGTCTGCAGCCAGATATTGCGTACCGGATGCCCGGGCGACATGACATCCATAATAATGAAGATGCCACCTGGCTTCAGAACGCGTTTGACTTCGCGTAATGCCTGGCCGACATCATGCCAGTGGTGCGCGGAATAACGGCTGATCACCACCTCAAATGACGCATCGTCAAACGGTAAGGATTCGGCATACCCCTGGCGCGTAGCAATGTTCTGCAGCCCTTTCGCTTTTGCCGCTTCAGCAACCACTTCCAGCATCTGGCCGGATAAGTCATATGCGATGACCTGCGCCACCTGCTGCGCAGCCGTAAAGCTGGCATGCCCCGCGCCGCAGCCTAAATCCAGCACGTGGGCCTGCGGGAATGCCGCCAGGCGTTCACCGAGACGCACCAGATCGCGGCCAGAAGCGTGTACGGCGCTGCTCAGATAAGCATTTGCCTGAGAACCGAACTGTTTTTCTACGTTGTCATGATGGGAGTGTGTTGTTGTCATCGTACTGTCCTTTGTGAGTTAAAATAAAGGGCAGCACCCGCACAGGCCTGCCCCACGGCAGACCTGACACACCATTATTTATCAGGTTTGCCGGGACTGAATTCGACGAGTAGAGGATTGTGATCGGAGGCACGCGTGACCAGAACAGAGGCGTCATGCACGCTCAAACCACGATAGAAGACAAAATCGAGAGGACGACCAAAGGCTTTTTTGCGCTGGTCATCGCTAAAACGAACTTCACGCAGCGACATTTCGCGCGCAAAGCGGTACAGCGCATTCATGCGCGGGCGGCTCCAGGCATTGAAATCACCGGCCATGATGATGGGCCCACTGTGATGCGCAATCTGATCGCCAATAGGGAGTAACTGCTTACTATACACATCCACGCCGAGGCTGAAATTGACCGCGTGGATATTCACGACCATCAGCATTCGGGTATCCGGCAGCGGGTAGACCGTCACCAGCGCCGATTTCGCCAGACGCAGGATAGGCTCGCGTTCGCGTAAGGGGCAACAGTAGACCGGATGCGCCGCAGACAGCGTCATTACACCGGAGGGATGTTGAGGCAAAACAAATGCTGGCACCTGGTCGGCGGCGAGATAGTTAGTGGTCGCAAACCTGACCAGCTCAGGGGTGGTTTGCGCCTCCTGGAGCAGAACCAGGTGGGCATCTTTTCCAAAATTCTTGAGGACCGATAACCACTCGGCGCGCTGCTGCTTAAAGATATTCCACACCAGCACGCGAATTTTTTCATCGCTACTTAACGGAGTACCGGCGGGCAATGCCTGGCTGATGCTCGCAAACGACCCCGGAGGCAAGATCCTCTCCGCGGGCATTCCGGCAACATAACGCATGGCATAGGTATTTTTTCGCACTTTTGGAAACAGCCTCTGTAACGTGAACCAGCCCGGAAAACAGACTGGTTCTAATGTTATAGGGACTTTAGGTCATACTTTCAACGCAATTTCTGAGAAACCGCTTTCCAGTTTTGTAAGCAAGCACTTACTCACATCATCCCAGCGCCACACGGGCCGGTTTATCCAGACGTCCGCTCAGACCAATCAGCAGGAAGGCCACCAGGACAATCACCGCGCCGATCCAGGGCGTCTGAGTTAATCCAACATGCGCGACGGTTTGTCCGCCAATGATGGAGCCCAGCGCGATACCTATATTAAATGCGGCAATGTTCAGACCTGATGCCACATCCACCGCGTTTGGAGTGTAGAGCTCAGCTTTTTGTACAACGTAAACCTGAAGCCCGGGCACATTGCCAAAAGCAAAGATCCCCATGACGAGTACCGTAACCAGCGCAGCGTAGTGCATCGAAGCCGTGAACTGGAAAATCAGTAGCAGCACAACCAGGGCAGCGAAGATGAATTTCAGTGCCGGGACCGCACCATGCTTATCTGCCAGCTTGCCACCCCAGATATTGCCAATCGCAACGGCGATACCGTATCCCAGCAAAATCCAGCTCACGGCATTGGGAGAGAAACCGGCCAGATCCTGCATCATCGGTGCCAGGAAGGTGAAGGCGGTGAATACCCCACCATAGCCCAGGGCGGTAACCGCATAGATGATCAGTAAACGTGGGTGCGTAAGCACTCTCAGTTGATCGCGCAGGCTGGCGCTCGCCCGGCCGGGAATATTCGACGGAACCAGCAGCAGGCTGGCCACCAGGGCGATGACCCCCAGTAAAGAGACGGCAAGGAAAGTTTCACGCCAGCCGAAGTGCTGTCCGATAAACGTCCCCAACGGTACGCCCGTGACCAGGGCGACGGTCAGCCCACCAAACATGATTGCAATGGCTGAAGCCGCTTTCTCTTTAGGTACCAGGCTGGTTGCAATGGTGGAACCAATCGAGAAGAACACACCGTGTGCGAGGCCAGTCAACAGGCGGGCAATCACCAGCGTTGTGTAGTCCGGCGCTTGCCAGGCCAGAATGTTGCCGGCGGTAAACAGCACCATCAGCGCGACTAACAGCTGTTTACGTGGGAAACGTCCGGTCAGGGCCGTCAGCACTGGCGCACCGACGGCAACGCCCAGGGCGTAGATTGAGACCAACAGCCCGGCGGAGGGCAACGAGATCGCAAGCTGGTTAGCAATGGTAGGAACCAGTCCTACGATAACAAATTCGGTCGTGCCGATTGCAAAGGCACTGATCGTCAGGGCAAGTAGCGCCAGTGGCATAAAATACTCCGTATCATCAGGATTAAGATGACAGGCAGTATGCGCCAGTGGTTAAATAACAAAAATGGTCAAAATCTCAATAGAATTTTGCAGGTGGTGCAACAATGAAAGCTACGTCGGAAGAGCTGACAATCTTTGTCGCCGTCGTCGAAAGCGGCAGTTTTAGCCGTGCGGCCGAACAGCTGGGGCAAGCTAACTCAGCCATTAGCCGCGCGGTAAAAAAACTGGAGATGAAGCTTGGGGTGAGTCTGCTCAACCGGACGACACGGCAGCTCAGCCTGACCGAGGAAGGTGAGCGCTATTTCCGCCGCGTACAGTCGGTCCTGCAGGAGATGGCGGCAGCGGAGACGGAGATCATGGAAACACGTAGCACCCCGCGTGGGTTGCTGCGCATTGATGCGGCCACACCGGTGGTTCTGCACTTTCTGATGCCGCTGATCAAACCTTTTCGTGAGCGTTATCCGGAAATGACACTCTCTTTGGTCTCCTCTGAGACCTTTATCAACCTTATCGAACGCAAAGTGGATGTGGCGATCCGGGCGGGAACCCTGACGGATTCAAGCCTGCGTGCGCGCCCTTTGTTTGCCAGCTACCGTAAAATTATCGCCTCGCCGCAATACATCGCTGAACATGGCAAACCTGAAACGGTTGAAGAGTTGAAACAGCATCTGTGTCTGGGCTTTACGGAACCCGTGTCGCTGAATACCTGGCCTGTCGCCTGCCCTGACGGTCAGTTGCATGAGATCACCTGCGGGTTGTCGTCTAACAGCGGGGAGACGCTGAAGCAATTGTGTCTTGAAGGCAACGGGATCGCCTGTTTGTCTGACTACATGATTGATAAGGAAATAGCGCGTGGTGAACTTGTGGAACTGATGGCGGATAAACGTCTGCCGGTCGAAATGCCTTTTAGCGCAGTGTATTACAGCGACAGAGCGGTGAGTACACGCATCCGTGCCTTTATTGATTTTCTAAGTGAGCATATAAAAACAGCTCCCGGAGGAGCTGAATGAGGGTTAAGTGTACAGAGGGTGGGTCAACCTTAATCCCAGTTTGGCGCTAAACCTTCAGGGCTGACCAGGCGGTCGTTGCACTCCAGAGCAGCGATCGCTTTTTTGTCGTCAGCATCCAGTTGAAGATCCACGGCTAACAGGTTGCTGGTCAGGTTTTCACGTTTAGTTGATGATGGGATCACCGCATACCCTTCACCCATCGCCCATGCCAGGATCACCTGCGCAGCCGTCGCATTATGTTTCTCAGCGATACGCATAATCACTTCATCTTTCAGCGCCTTACCGTAAGCCAGCGTCATGTAAGAAGTGATGTGGATGCCGTGCTGTTTGGCCCAGTCCACCACTTTGCGGTTTTGCAGATAAGGAGAGAGTTCAATCTGGTTAGTCGCAATGTTGTCTGCGCCAACGGCGGCAATGGCTTTTTCCATCAGCGGAATGGTGAAGTTGGAAATGCCAATTTCACGCGTCAGGCCCTGCTCTTTCGCTTCCAGAAGTGCCTGCATGAATTCTTCCACAGAGACGGCATCGTTTGGTGATGGCCAGTGGATCAGCGTCAGATCCACATAGTCGGTGCGCAACTTCTTCAGGCTCTCTTTCAGGCTCGGGATCAGCTTGTCTTTGCTGAGGTTTTCAATCCAGATTTTGGTGGTAATAAACAGTTCGCTACGCGGCACGCCGCTTTCTTCAATGGCCTGACCCACGGCAGCTTCGTTTTCATAGATCTGTGCCGTATCAATTGCACGATAACCGAGTTCGAGTGCGGTTTTTACAGATGCGATAACAACGTCGTCTTTCAGGCGGAAAGTGCCCAGGCCAAATGCAGGGAGAGTCATATAATCCTCGTTATTCATAATGTTTGTTAACTGAGGAGAATTATCGCTACAGCGGTTATGAAGAAAAAGATCGTAAAACGCAGAGGATTTTTGCTTATTTAGCAATAATTGGGCGACAGATAAGAAAAAAGCCCTGAGCGTTAACTCAGGGCTTCTAATAAGTGGCGGAACGGACGGGACTCGAACCCGCGACCCCCTGCGTGACAGGCAGGTATTCTAACCGACTGAACTA
>NZ_WSPD01000038.1:0-13140 GCF_026319105.1 Enterobacter sp. HSTU-ASh6
ATCAAATTCATAATAATCGATTGTTCATTAAATGAAGATGCTGAAATTTTTGTTTCTTCGTAGGTGTTTCCGTTCAATAGTTTCCTTGATAGTTCTGATAACTCGTTGTGAGACATATGATCATATACTGAATTCTGCTTAACACTCCTTCTCCCAGACCATTGGGCAATTTGTATCTCTGACAATACGCTTCGTTGAGCTATAGTATTAAGTAAATGTCTAATTTGATGGCTGCGGAAAATTAAAACAGAACCATCACAGTTAAAATGTATATTCCTATGAAATATGTTATTCATATTATCGGTGCGAAAATCCGCTCTAAAATACTTTGAAGATGCCTTAATTGTTGTAAAAATATCAGCACCCTTGATAGAGTCCAATAAATTATGATTTATGGAGCATAAATTAGCATTAATATTTTCAGAATTAACATTCTTTCGCTCTATATAAATCCAAAATGCTTTTACACTGACTTTGCCATGTTTTATCTTAGCCAAGAATTTTAGATTTTCTTGGGAGATATTTAATTGATTTATAACAAAGCCAAGTTTGTGGAGATCTTCAATTGTTAAACAATCAAACGCACTTTTGTTTAATGACTCGTATAAATTAATTTCCCCTGCTTTTATTAACCGAGAAACAACCCTTGCATTCCTTGTAAGTTTTTTCAATCGCATGATAGCCTTTGAAGCTACAGAAACCATACAGTCTGGAATCCATTTGGTATTGTATCCAAAGCCCTTCAGAGAAAGAAATCGCAAACCATATCTTGATATGCCATTACTATCTTCAACTATAACTTCACAGTCCTCTTCTAAAAGCATAATTTCACTAATTCGAGATGGAGCACATAAGAGCAATGCAAAAATAGAAGATGTAAATATATCCCTTTCATTAACTGGATTAGAGCTAAATATTTTACCAATAAAATCTATAGCCTTTTCATCAGGAAGTTTTTTCTGATTGGATAAATTTCCCATCGAATCCATTGTGCTATTTGTGTAAGCATCATATGCCTTAAATGGATATGACCATCGTGTAATGGATTCTGGCAACATTTCGTTCTTAGACATAAAAGAACATAATACCCTAAGATCTAAATATATTTTATAAGAAGTGGATATTGCAAAATTTTCTTGAACAATAGTCATAACTTCATCTAATACTTTATGATCTATACTTGAAATCTTAACTTCTTTATTTGTTTTACCTATGGCAATTTCTAATATCCTAAATAATCTCAGCACTCTGAAAGCTACAGATAAATCATGAAAGCACTCATGCCATACATATGCTTTTGCGAACTCTGCAATGTTATAATTCATTAATTTCTTATTCTTGTTCCCCATTCTAACCTTGATTCCGCTAAAAAATGTAATTCCGCCTCCCCAACTTGAATTATCCCACTCAAAATTTCCAAAATTTTTCGCATGAGCCTTATTAGCGATAATGAAGTTATTAATCATTTTATCATGGATTTCTTTCATCACTTTATCCTTCTTTTAAATGCTATTGATCATATCGTCGATAGAATTAGTTACTAACGATATTGCTGTATTATCAAAAGAGTTAGTTTTATATCCACCGCAGTATTCTTCTATCAAATGCTTCAAAGAATCTAACTCTTTCTGAAGCTCTTTTCCCTCAATAAATTTGTTAGCCAGTGGCTTCATTAGTTCATTTACAGCTTCATTAATTCTCTTGCCATTTTCCGCTGTATTTTCTATATAACTCATAACAGAATTGATTGAAGAATGGTCCAAAACATTTGCTATCAGTGAAGGATTATAACCCAATTGTGCAACCTTAGTGCCTAATGAATATCTAAATCTGCGCGAATTTATACACCCCAGATAGGCTTGATATTCATTTATTGAACGATTTATAGTGTTCCTTATTTTTAGTGTTATGGCATAGGGGTTAAGTTTTAATCCACCACTTTCAATCATGTTTAGCTCAACACATCCTTTTTTGAATGGATATGTGTTTATAAAAATTGGTAGTTTTCTCTTTTGTTTTTCACTTAAATCGATTTTTAATGTGTCACTGACCAGCGAATTCACAGCTTCAACGAGATATGTCAATTGGCTAAAAAGCTCTTCTGGAATTTGTAATTTTCTAAACTCTTTTCTATATCCATTTCGTTGTTTAATTCTTGGGATATTGAGAAAGTACTCTCCATTAAAAGCCAAGAGATCACCAGCTTCAAGTTGAGATATTTGCATAGGTCGCCGCCCGGAATATGCAACAAGGAAGGTTAGCAGATAGTTTGACAGACTTACCTTTTCTTCCTTATAAGCTATCGCTACAGAATCTATAATTACCTTTAATTGCGAGTCACTAAAGGGACCTTTTTTATAATCATGTGTCTTTATAGACTTGTTTGCATTTGTTTTTTTAACTTTAATATTTTCTAAAAATATGATTGCTTCTGCCGAAAACAAAGATGGGTAAAGACCACTCATCTTCATAAAAAAATATTTGACTGTCTCTGCATGTGTGTAATCTAATGAGCTCACAACTTTATAGTAATACTTTATGCAATCTTTAGAAAACAAGCTATCATTCGTATTACAGGCCTTAATGTAATGCTTTACTGCATAAAACATTTTCTTAGTATAACTGGCACTATAATTTATAGCGAAATATGCCAAAGTGGTTTTGATAGGTATATATGCACTGATGACCACTCTTAAAGAATCAATGTTCAATGTTATACTTTCACTTATCTTCCACTTGGAATAAGAAAAGTTCACTTTGAAATTACCATCCTTGGTTTCAAAAACCGAATATTGACTTTCTTGTAGCTTTCTTAGAGTTTGAAACATTGGATTTGTCCTCTACTATGTTTTTGAGTGGATTAATAACAGCCATTATTTTTCGGCTTTCTTGTGCTATAAATGCTTGGTTATAGATATCTGAGGTTGTACTATTCTTTTTCCACCCCATAAGATAATTTCTTACTTTCTCATAAGTAATATATTCCTGAGAGTTCGAATTCATGAGCATCATTTCTGAGAATTTCACATTCCAAGTATGTCTTAGCGAATGCCCCACAATATCGCTCAATATATTACTATTTTTCCTAATTTGTTCGAAAATTTTCTGATAACCTGAAATAGTTAATGCATGACCTAATTGACCTTTACTGCTATGAGTAACAAGCAGATAGTCATGCTCCCCTGCATGACACTGCTTACCTCTGAAATCACTAATATAATTCTGTATTAACTCAGTCAATTCTATACTCAATGGTATTTTTCTTTCTAAAGTTTTAACCAATGGTTGCCTTAATCGTGGTTCGTTTTGATCATCTGGCCTTCTTACTATGCATAGACTTTTGTGGACATAGTCAAAATCAACCAACTTAATATTAAGTAGTTCCCCTCCCCTAATACCTGTCTCTAACAAAATTTTAATTATTAGATTATTTCGAAACCTTACATGCTCCGAAAATGGATTAATCTTAGATTTAACACTTACCATATCAGTCAAAGTTGTAACTTGCTCATTTGTCAATGATTTGCTTTCGCTCTCAATATTGTAATTCTTTCCGTTCTCTATTCTTGGCTTTATAAAATCAAATGCTCGACTGATTGCTTCATAACGAGAAGAATCTATATTATTGATAGCAATGTTATCAAAAAACCATTTGACGTAATTTTCAATTGTCATTATCTTGAAATAAAGGGTTCTTTTAGAGACATGTTGTTCTTTAAGAATGCTTGTAACATTCTCTAAGTCGTTTCTGTAAGAAAGGGCATTCATTAACCCGAATAAATATCCTTTGTTCGAGACAAGTTTTTCGATATCAGGATTTACCATATCAAAAACCCCCACATTCATGTAAGCATTATATCTTTCAAATAAAAGCAAAGCATTTGCTATTGCTTCCATTGTTGAAAATGAATAGCTATTTGTTCGTGAAATAACACTCATATATAAGTTAGAATAAACCAAGGGTAATCCGTTGCTCTCATTAATAATAATGCAACTTCTGATACCATCCTTATTCTTCAATCTTTTTATTTTATATTTCAAAGTCATATCGCCTCTATTTACATTTAATCGTCAGTGAAAATAAATAAAGCATATAACATAAGCAATTTACAAATATATTTTCCTGAATTTAACATTATTCCCTTTTACAATGACGCATACCGGCCGAAAATTTATAATATCCCTCTAGAGGGATATTATAATCCTTTCTTTTCACTTGAAATAGTTAACCCATTATTTTAAAAGAAGTTAAAGGTGTTTTGTAAATCAAAAAGCAAATAGCACTATCATTTCAACAATGCAATTTACAAAATAGCACTAAATATAGGTTCTTTCAAAGAATGGTTTTCAACCCAATCTGATATCGAATTATCCGTTTCGATAAATTTCTAATTTCATCTGGGCATTTAATTAGCGAGAACCATGTCTCGTAAACATAAAACTGCTCGAAAATATCAAGCTCAGAGATCGCGTCTAAAGGTTGTCTCAAATTTCCGACAAGATACTGACTGAGCCAGTAAATGATTTCTTTATTAAAATCGCTATTCGGCAAATCATAAATCGCTCCGGGTTCGAAGATCTTGCAAAAAAGATCCTCGCCTAAATTGCACATATGGTTTTCTTCATTCATAAATTCTTCGATATTCATAAAAATCTCTCCCAGGTTTAATTAAGCAACTTTAATTCTGTTTGTTTCGATAACTGATAGAATCCACTCGTCAACTTCACTCTCGACAAAAGCAACGGCACGAATTCCGATCTTAACGGGTGCCGGAAACCGACCTTCACTGATCAGACGATAGATCCAGGCCTTGCCGAAACCAGTTCGTTTCAAGACTTCTGGTAAACGAATTAAGCTTTGATTGGTTGTATTCATTTGGCTGTCTCCTCCGCTTCCGTTAAGGAGATATTAGCCACACAGATTTGTATCTATGAAGGGAGTGCTGATAACTGAAAATTTAGATGAGGGAAGAATGGAGAGAAATTTAGGGGAAGAAAAATATTTTCACCATCCCCTTGACAATTGCATGATGATTTATAGCTAGAGAGATCCGAGTTCTGAAATCGGTATGTTGATGAGATGACTGTTTTTACTAAGAAAGTACTCCAAACTACGAGTTATCTCTCCATTTAAAGCCTTCTCAGCAATGGGCCTGTCTGTATCTTTAATGTGATCTTCGCCTCTAATCTCGTGAGTGAAATCAGGATACAACACACGAGACAAGACCATATTTGAGATTTTTGCTTTTTTGAATTTTGACCAAATTAGTAAGTCCATCATAGGAATAATGTTGTAATCGACAAGTTTTCTTATTTTTGCGAGCCCTATCTTTTCTGTTTTTACTGGGTCAATCTCGTATTCTTTCCTTAGAGTTGGAAGCATAGTTTGCAGGGCTGATATAATTTCCTCATCACTAGATAACCCCAAATCAAATGATACATACATCTTGCTGCTATTTTTGTTGAGAAAAAAGTCTCTCATGGTTTGTGTTATGGGTTTATTTTTTAATTCTTTCTTGAAATCACCATTCTGTTCAAAGAAATCCATATCAAACATTATTAGTTTTTTCTCTAATTTTTCTATATCACCGAAACTTATCTGTACAACATGTTTTTGTCCCTTAACATAGGGATCATAATAATTTTCTTGTCTACTTAAAATGGGATTACCGTCAAGGATTGACTTCAAATTTTGATTTTCATCTTCCCATTCAAAATTTATGCTATCAAAAATCACTTCTCTAAAGACAATTTCTCTATGTAGTTCCTTGATTGTAAACGATTTTATCGGTTCGTAGTTATCAAGATTAAACCAGTTCTTCAATTCCTCAAAGGGGCTAATTGCTCTCATAAACCGCTCTTAGAAATAATTATTGAAAATAACATTACATTTGATATTTATTTATAAAATAAACACCTTCAGATTTTAATACTAATTTTCAGTTAATCAACCAGAGCAAAGTAATTTGCTCCGGTAACTGATTATGGAGTACTAATGTGTCACACACTTTTCCATGAATGCATCGAGGAAATCGTCTGTAATTCCTTGAGGATTCCTTCTTGCACATAATGAATAGAGTTCCTCTACAGCAGAATAGGGGAAGAATCGAGTATCTAATTCTTTAAATTGTGGCATATTAGAAAACTCTATAACTTTATTTCTATATTCGTCAGGTGCCACAACGGTCCAACGTATATTTTTTAACTGTGGTGCATAATCATAAAATTGTTTCATCCTTACCAAACCACTTTTAATACCAGTGCTATGCTCAATCTCCATAACTGCAGGCATTAATTTTCCATTTCGAAACCAAATACAATCTATAAGCCGAGCTTCTTTGATAGCTTTATCATATGATTGAAGCACTTGTTCATTTCTTAAATTATCTATGACCCCATCCATTTGGGCTATAGATTTTCCATTATATTGGAGGCCTCGATCATTTGCTGCAACCCATGTCCGATAACCTAAGTAATGACCTATTTTTACTAATGAGATTTGAATTTGTGCATGACGTCTTTTTTCCTCAATCGTCATTCCTTTAGTAGGTAAGATTGTCTCTATATCAACTGATTGATGGACAACATCTAAATTCATTTCAGAAATTATAACATTAGTAGTATGTTCTATTGCTACACCATTTTCATGTGGGTCATTTGGTCTATAAATAAGGTGCTTGTGACCTTTTTTAATATTTTTCTGAGTGTTCATTACCTCAAGGCGATCAAGCTTACACCAATAAAACTCAGGAGTATGGGCCAAAAGGCTTTCGAGAACAGCACGTGTATTATAGCTTGCACCAAAAATACGATCCAAATTGACAGGGACATCTTCCTGTAAAGCATTAGCCAGTCTCCACAACATTTGTGTGGAGATGCTTTCCGATTTAGAACTATGCAGTGTCTCACCCTTTTTTGGATCGAATCTTTTGAATTCTATTGGGCCTTCGGGAAGTTGAACATTCGTTACAATGATTCTTCCCGAATTTCGCACATTTACATAATTAAACTGCGTGTTTCTTGGTAGATTGGCAATCGCCTGTGCTAAGTTCGCCGCAGTTACTCTCATATTCGATTCCTAAATGCTCTATAATAGATTTGGCAATACCGGCCGCTGCTAAGTAGGGTACACCGTTACCGACAGTTTTAAACATATTAGACAGAGTCATATAAGCAGGTAATTCAAATTCTTTTGGTAAAGACTGAATTGCTAATGCTTCGGCAACAGTAATTCTTCTTGGTTTATAAGGATGTAAATGTACCTCATTATTACCGTAAGCAGCAGTTGGTGAAAATCTCCATCTATGCAACCTTTTATAGGATTTTTTACTATCATCCCCTTCTTCGACAGTCAAAAACCTCGCAAGCCCTGCTCTTGCCGCGAATACATGCTTTGCATTTGGATGATTATCAACCTGGTTTTTCTTGAACCAATGCTCTACTGTTAACTCTTCTGGGATACCCTTTGGTTTTATAACAGAAGTGTTTTCTGAAAATTGGTTTGTCGTCGGCCATTTATATTCAAATGCAGTTCTTTCAGGGTAGACTCTTTGCCCCCAATTGAATTGGCTTGCATATTTTTCATCAAGGAAACCAATCAATATGATTCGTTGCCTATCTTGAGGAGCACCATATTCAATAGAATTTATTAGTTTTTCATGCAAACAATAACCAACCGATTCTAATTGAGTTTTTAAATGGTCAAAAAATTCCCTATGTTTACTGGTACGGTATAGACCTTTAACATTCTCAAAAAGAAAGAAATCTGGTTTCATTTCAAGAATGATATCAATATAGCTTTGTGAAAGCCGACCGTTTTCACCATCTCGACCTTTATTTTTACCCGCTACAGAGAAATCCGGGCATGGTGGACCACCAATAAATCCAGTCAATCGCCCCTCATTTTTAAGTTGAAGCATAGAAGACTTAATTTTTTCATGTTCTACATCTTCAATACTGCACTCTGCATACCCAAAACGAGGTGGTGCTATATTTAATTTTTTCCTCGAATGTTTATATGCATCCATAAACGGAGCATGGTATTCATTCACGAAAACCACTTCATAACCATTTTTTTCAAATCCAAGATCAAGAAATCCTGAACCAGAGAAAAAAGAAAAAATTGCGGGGTTAATTGTGGACATTTTTTACCTATTAAATTTAAATTAAAAATATAGCCATTGTAATCATATCACACGGCTATGCCAGTGGATAGTTAATCGTTGATCAAGCTACTTTGTTGTAAAATCAAAGGGACTGATAAACCTATCTTTCAAGGCATTAAGGTAATCAGCCCACCACTGCAACATAAGCCTTCTTTCATCAAGGTGTTCTGCTTTATGAATGTAGGCAGCACGAACGGAGTTTCGCTCTTGGTGGCTCATCTGCCGTTCAACAGCATCCCTTGACCATTTTCCCGATTCGATCAACGCACTACATGCCATCGCACGAAAACCATGTCCACATACTTCAACCGTAGTGTCGTAGCCCATAGACCTTAAAGCCTTGTTTACCGTGTTTTCACTCATAGGCTTTCTAAAATCATGATCACCAATGAACACAAGTTCACATTCACCGCTGATTTCTTTGATAGCTTTGAGGAGTTCTATAGCCTGGCGACTTAACGGCACGAGGTGTGGGGTCTTCATTTTTGAGCCTCGATGAGAATGTTTGACCCCTGGCAATGGCTCACGTTCCCCAGGGATAGTCCACATGGCATTGTCGAAATCTATCTCTGACCAACGAGCAAACCTAAGTTCACTTGAACGAATGAAAATGAGCAATGTGAGTTTCACGGCTAACTTCGTGAGTTTTCTACCCTTGAAACTATCAATTCGTTCTAAAAGTTCTGAGAATCGTTCGAATGGCAAAGCTGGCCTGTGGACTCTTTTAGCTACCGCAATAGCTCCTGCCATCTCCTGAGCAGGGTTGTAATCTATCAGCCCGTTCTGGACAGCATATCTCATTACCGCCGTTGTTCTTTGCTGTAATCGGGAAGCAACTTCCAATCGCCCGGAAGCTTCAACAGCCTTGATAGGGGCAAGAAGATCTCTGGTATTAAGTTCGGATATTTTTCTTTTACCAATAGCAGTAAAGAGACCATCTTCCATGCTTTTTAGAACTCTCTCGCTGTGGGAATCAGACCATTTCCTTTTACAGGCAGTATGCCAGTCCCTTGCGACAGCCTCGAATGTCAGAGCTTCGCTCTGCTCGATCTTGTCTACTTTTTTCTTCTCGGAAGGATCGATACCATCAGATACCAACTTTTTGGCCTCATCTCGTTTCCTGCGAGCTTCACCAAGAGAGACTATTGGATAAACTCCCAATGCTAAAACTTTCTGTTTGCCATCGAAACGGTATTGGAGTCGCCAGTATTTTGAACCATTGGGGTTGATCAGCAGGTGCATACCCTGCCCATCTGTAAGTTTGAAAGGTTTGTCGGAGGGCTTGGTAGTCCTAACTTTGATATCAGTAAGTGCCATCAGTTGATACCTCCAGTGTTGGTACCAAAATCAATCGAACCGGGAATACCATCAGTTATACCATCATCAGTTGGTATATGTTCAAGGAATTGAGTAGACGTGAACAGACTAAGCAAAGTGAGAAACTCGCTTAACTTACTGTTTTTATGGACTAAAGTAGACGTTGGTAGACTTGAAAAAAGCTTTGTATGGTGCCGAAGGCCGGACTCGAACCGGCACGTATTTCTACGGTTGATTTTGAATCAACTGCGTCTACCGATTTCGCCACTTCGGCACTGAAGGGGATGCGGAAACGTTGTGGATTATACCTGTCGCGCGCCGCCATGCAAGCGACGACGCGCTAAACCCGCGCTAAGTGCCCAAAAAACCAGCGCTACCGTCAGTCCAGCTCAGACACCGCCAGCCGAATCACCCTCGCCGCCTTCTGCTCCGGCAGCGCCAGCACCTTGGCCCACATCTCCTGCACCATATCGCAGGAGAGTTTCTCTTTGCCCACCGCCTTCTCGGGTATCTGCAGCAGCTGGATGTCCTCGCCGTACTTATCGGCAAGTTGCTTCATAATCGGTCGTACATCCTCGACAGCCGCCTCGCGTTCGGCGGGGGTCACGGTGTGGCTGTTTTTGCCGTAGGCCGCGCGCATCATGTCGGCGTCGGCCTGCATGCGCCGGGCCATCATCTCTTTATCCAGCACCCGCATCGGGTTAACGCCCCCTTTCACCGCCGGGTAGAGGAAGCGGAAACAGGCGTCGTCGCTCACCTTCTGGATGGCGGCAGTCTGCTCCATGTTAGCCTTCATATAATCCACCACGTTGGCGTCCGGGGCGTGCTGCAGGCGCGACATCTGCAGGGTCAAAATCTGCGGCTGGATGACGTCGATGATGTGCTGTTCAGACTCGCCCGCTTTCTGCATGGTGAGGATCTGCTCGCGGATGCGCTTCTGGAACGCGGGTTCCTGTTCCTTAATCACCTGCCAGGCGGGCATCGTGTTGAGGGTGGTATCAAGCTGCTGTTCAGGGGTGCGCTGCATACGCTGTTTGTCGAAGTACACCCAGAACGCCACGGCGGCGGCCGCGATGACGACAATCACAATACGGGTCCACGTTTTATTCATCTCGCATCCTTATCCTTTCGCTATGCCGGTTTACACCGGCACGCCGCTGTGGAAGCGAAACTCGTTGTCCGGTGTCGAGATAAGTGTGGCTTCAATTTCGCCAAAAAGCTTTATCCGCGGTGAGATATCGTCGTCGCTCACCTGCTGAGCCAGCGTCAGGTAGTCCTGATAATGGCGCGCTTCCGAGCGCAGCAGCGAGAGATAAAACTTCTGCAGGTCGTCGTCGAGGAACGGGGCCAGCGCGGCGAAGCGTTCACAGGAGCGGGCTTCGATGTAGGCGCCGCAGATAAGCTTGTCGATAAGCGTCAGCGGCTCGTGGGTGCGCACCTCCTTCAGCATCCCTTTGGCGTAGCGGCTGGCGGTGATTTTGACGTACGGAATGTCGCGGGCCAGCATCGCCTCGCGCACCTGCCAGAAGTGGTGCAGCTCCTCTTTAATCAGCAGCACCATGCTGTCGATGAGCGCCTGGCCCCACGGGTCGTCGGTTTTGGGCATCACGCTTTTGCCAATCTGCCTGTGCAGGGCGATGAAGTCCGGCTCCGGGCCGTCGCGGAAAGTGAACTGTTCGTAGGGTTTGAGCCAGTCGAGCAGCGCGTCGGCACCGCTTTCGTCGGCGACGTATTTACGCACCAGCAGCAGCGCGGTCTGGGCGGCCTTGAGCTCGCACACCATGTGGTCGGTGAGCAGCAGCGGCAGGTTCGCCGGGTCGCGGGCTTTATCAATCCATGCTTGCGGGGTCGGGCACTGGAGGAAGTTGAGTACGGGGGCGAGTATCTGCGGGTAATCCATGGTTCTGCCTTGAAAAAGCGGTGGCGCGCGCCACCGCCTGAAACGCTTAGTGACGCACGCCGTCGTCGTCTTCGTCGATGTAATCTTCGTCGTCGCCTTCTTCGCCGTCTTCACCGTTCGGATCTTCGAAGTAGGTTCCCCAGCCGTCGTATTCCACGTCAAACTTCTCGGCCAGGTTCATCAGCTGTTCGACCTGCGCGTCGATCAGCTCCGCCTTCAGCGCGCCTTCGCTCAGGATGTCGCAGCAGATGACGGTGTCGCCCTCTTCCACTTCCAGCTCTTCCGGCTCGGTCACTTCGTAACCCAGCTTGAAGGCTTCTACCGCCATTTTTTCCAGCGCGTCGAAATCATCCGCAGAGAAATGGTGCTCGATGGTGTACAGCGCGTCCGGATCGCTACCGTCTTCCAGCAGTTCTTCAATAATCAGACGCGTCTCTTCGCGTTGCTCTTCCAGGTGTTCCGGGTTTGCCATGGCTCAATCCTCTTTAAAGTGCGGCAGATACTTCTATTTTCACACACGGACGGGTTTGCCTCCACCTTTGTTGGAAAGATTTGTGAAACGGGGTTGCAAATGAATAATTACACATATAAAGTGAATTTTAATTCAATAAGTGGCGTTCGCCATGTGAGGATAAAATGTCTGATCTGTACAAGAAACACTTTCTGAAATTGCTCGACTTTACCCCTGCACAGTTCACTTCTCTGCTGACCCTTGCCGCACAGCTCAAAGCCGATAAAAAAAATGGCAAGGAAGTACAGAAGCTTACCGGTAAAAACATCGCGCTCATCTTCGAAAAAGACTCGACCCGTACACGTTGCTCTTTCGAAGTTGCCGCATTTGACCAGGGCGCTCGCGTTACCTATTTAGGGCCGAGCGGCAGCCAGATTGGGCATAAAGAGTCAATTAAGGACACCGCGCGCGTACTCGGGCGGATGTACGATGGCATTCAGTATCGCGGCCACGGTCAGGAAGTCGTCGAAACGCTGGCGCAGTACGCGGGCGTGCCGGTGTGGAACGGGCTGACCAATGAGTTCCACCCGACCCAGCTGCTGGCGGACCTGCTGACCATGCAGGAGCACCTGCCGGGCAAGGCGTTTAACGAGATGACGCTGGTCTACGCGGGCGACGCGCGCAACAACATGGGCAACTCGATGCTGGAAGCGGCGGCGCTGACCGGGCTGGATCTGCGCCTGGTAGCCCCGAAGGCCTGCTGGCCGGAAGAGAGCCTGGTGGCGGAGTGCAGCGCGCTGGCGGAGAAGCACGGCGGGAAGATCACCCTGACGGAAGACGTGGCGGCGGGCGTGAAGGACGCGGACTTTATCTATACCGACGTGTGGGTATCGATGGGCGAAGCCAAAGAGAAGTGGGCGGAGCGGATTGCGCTGCTGCGCGGGTATCAGGTGAACGCGCAGATGATGGCGCTCACCGGTAACCCGGACGTGAAGTTCCTGCACTGTCTGCCGGCGTTCCATGACGACCAGACCACGCTCGGCAAGCAGATGGCGAAGGAGTTCGACCTGCACGGCGGGATGGAAGTGACGGACGAGGTGTTCGAGTCGGCGGCGAGCATCGTGTTCGACCAGGCGGAAAACCGGATGCATACGATTAAAGCGGTGATGGTGGCGACGCTTGGGGAGTGATTGGGTCCTCTGCGCGCTGGTGCCCTCACCCCGGCCCTCTCCCGTGTACAGTCCGGGGACATGGTAGACAGGTGTTCGGGGACATGGTGAACACTTTTTAACATCCTTTACCCATGG
>NZ_WSPD01000039.1:0-8688 GCF_026319105.1 Enterobacter sp. HSTU-ASh6
TGCGATGGTGCGGGACAATAAAAAATGGGTGGCAGGTTAGTCGTCAGCCGTTGACTTTAAACACAGCTGCTCACCCCGACCCTCTCCCACGGGAGAGGGCGCAAACATAAAAAACGGTAACCTGACGGTTACCGTTTTGCATTTACCATCCCTCCATTTCACTTAGCGAAACGTTTCGACGTTGATCACAAATCTGTTACGTCACGGTGGTTTTCTGAACACTCTTAAGACTAAACTGATATCAGCGAAACGTTTCGCTAGTGGAGCAAGAAAATGAAGAAAGGCACGGTTCTCAACTCAGAAATCTCGTCGGTTATTTCCCGTCTTGGGCATACCGATACGCTGGTGGTTTGCGATGCAGGCTTACCGGTTCCGCGCAGCACAACCCGTATTGATATGGCATTAACCCAGGGCGTGCCCTCGTTTATGCAGGTACTGGGTGTCGTGACCGCGGAGATGCAGGTTGAGGCAGCCATTCTCGCCGCGGAAATCAAACAACATAATCCGCAACTCCACGAAACGTTGCTCAGTCACCTTGAGCAGCTGCAACAACACCAGGGAAACACCATAGAAATTCGTTACACAACGCACGAACAATTTAAACAACAAACCGCAGACAGTCAGGCGGTGATTCGCAGCGGGGAGTGTTCCCCGTATGCGAATATTATTCTCTGTGCTGGTGTCACCTTCTGAGGCCATCATGGACGCATTACTGCAACTCAAAGGGATCGATAAATCGTTCCCGGGCGTAAAAGCCCTCTCCGGCGCGGCGCTGAATGTTTACCCCGGGCGCGTGATGGCGCTGGTGGGTGAGAACGGCGCCGGCAAATCCACCATGATGAAAGTGCTGACCGGTATCTATCAACGCGATGCCGGTTCACTCCTCTGGCTGGGTAAAGAGACCACCTTCAACGGCCCGAAATCCTCCCAGGAAGCCGGTATCGGTATCATTCACCAGGAGCTGAACCTGATCCCGCAGCTTACCATTGCGGAGAACATCTTCCTTGGCCGTGAATTTGTGAACCGGTTTGGCAAAATCGACTGGAAAACCATGTATGCCGAAGCGGACAAACTGCTGGCGAAGCTGAACCTGCGCTTTAAGAGCGACCGTCTGGTCGGCGATCTCTCTATCGGCGATCAGCAGATGGTGGAAATCGCGAAGGTGCTGAGCTTTGAGTCGAAGGTCATCATTATGGATGAGCCGACCGACGCCCTGACGGATACCGAAACCGAATCCCTGTTCCGCGTCATCCGCGAGCTGAAATCGCAGGGCCGCGGGATTGTCTATATTTCTCACCGCATGAAAGAGATCTTCGAGATTTGCGATGACGTTACCGTCTTTCGCGACGGGCAGTTTATTGCCGAGCGCGAAGTGGCCACGCTGACCGAAGATACGCTCATCGAAATGATGGTGGGACGCAAACTTGAAGATCAATACCCGCACCTGGATAAAGTGCCGGGCGAGATCCGCCTGAAGGTGGACAATCTCTGCGGTCCGGGTGTGAACGACGTGACCTTTACCCTGCGCCAGGGCGAGATCCTGGGCGTGGCGGGCCTGATGGGCGCCGGCCGTACCGAGCTGATGAAAGTGCTTTACGGCGCGCTGCCGCGCACCAGCGGGTATGTCACTCTCGACGGTCGTGAAGTGGTGACCCGTTCGCCGCAGGATGGCCTCGCGAACGGCATCGTCTATATCTCCGAAGACCGCAAGCGCGACGGCTTAGTGCTCGGCATGTCGGTGAAAGAGAACATGTCGCTTACCGCGCTGCGCTATTTCAGCCATAGCGGCGGTACGCTGAAACACAAAGACGAACAGCAGGCGGTCAGCGATTTTATCCATCTCTTTAACGTCAAAACCCCGTCGATGGAGCAGGCCATCGGCCTGTTGTCCGGCGGGAACCAGCAGAAAGTGGCGATTGCGCGCGGGCTGATGACGCGCCCGAAAGTGTTGATCCTCGACGAGCCGACCCGCGGCGTAGACGTGGGGGCGAAGAAAGAGATCTATCAACTGATTAACCAGTTCAAGGCCGACGGGCTGAGCATCATTCTGGTCTCTTCCGAGATGCCAGAAGTATTAGGCATGAGCGATCGCATTATCGTCATGCATGAAGGGCATCTCGGCGGTGAATTCACTCGCGAGCAGGCCACCCAGGAAGTTCTGATGGCTGCCGCTGTGGGCAAGCTTAATCGCGTGAATCAGGAGTAAGAAGATGACTACCCAGGCTGTCTCTGGTCGCCGTTATTTCACAAAGGCATGGCTGATGGAACAAAAATCGCTGATTGCCCTGCTGGTGCTGATCGCGATTGTGTCGACCATGAGCCCGAACTTTTTCACCGTTAATAACCTGTTCAACATTCTGCAGCAGACCTCCGTGAACGCCATTATGGCGGTCGGGATGACGCTGGTGATTTTGACCTCAGGGATCGATCTGTCCGTCGGTTCCTTGCTGGCGCTCACCGGTGCGATCGCCGCTTCCCTTGTCGGAATTGAAGTCAATGCGCTGGTGGCCGTGGCGGCAGCGCTGGCGGCAGGGGCGGCAATTGGTGCCGTGACCGGCGTGATTGTGGCGAAAGGCCGCGTCCAGGCGTTCATCGCGACGCTGGTGATGATGCTGCTGCTGCGCGGTGTGACCATGGTTTATACCAACGGCAGCCCGGTGAATACCGGTTTTACTGATAATGCCGATCTGTTTGGCTGGTTCGGTATTGGTCGTCCGCTGGGTATCCCTACTCCGGTCTGGATCATGGCTATCGTCTTCCTGGCGGCGTGGTACATGCTGCATCACACTCGTCTGGGTCGTTATATCTATGCCCTGGGCGGTAACGAGGCGGCAACGCGTCTGTCCGGGATTAGCGTGAATAAAGTCAAAGTTATCGTTTACTCCCTGTGTGGTCTGCTGGCTTCTCTGGCGGGTATCATCGAAGTGGCGCGCCTCTCCTCCGCGCAGCCAACGGCGGGGACGGGTTATGAGCTGGATGCCATTGCGGCAGTGGTGCTGGGTGGTACGAGTCTTGCGGGCGGTAAAGGTCGCATTGTTGGGACATTGATCGGCGCACTGATTCTTGGTTTCCTGAATAATGGTTTGAATTTGTTAGGTGTTTCCTCCTATTACCAGATGATCGTTAAGGCAGTGGTGATTTTGCTGGCGGTACTGGTAGACAACAAAAAACAGTAACTGACGACACTACAGGACATCTTAGATATGAACATGAAAAAACTGGCTACCCTGGTTTCTGCTGTCGCGCTGAGCGCAACCGTAAGTGCTAACGCCATGGCGAAAGACACCATCGCGCTGGTTATCTCTACGCTAAACAACCCGTTCTTTGTCTCCCTGAAGGATGGTGCGCAGAAAGAAGCAGACAAACTGGGTTACAACCTGGTGGTGCTGGATTCCCAGAACAACCCGGCGAAAGAGCTGGCTAACGTTCAGGACTTAACCGTTCGCGGCACCAAAATCCTGCTGATCAACCCAACCGATTCTGACGCCGTCGGTAACGCCGTTAAGATGGCAAACCAGGCGAAAATCCCGGTGATCACCCTGGACCGTCAGGCAACCAAAGGTGACGTGGTGAGCCATATCGCGTCTGACAACGTGCTGGGCGGTAAAATCGCCGGTGACTACATCGCGAAGAAAGCCGGTGAAGGCGCGAAAGTGATCGAACTGCAGGGGATTGCCGGTACGTCTGCCGCCCGCGAGCGCGGCGAAGGCTTCCAGCAGGCGGTGGCAGCGCATAAATTCAACGTACTGGCCAGCCAGCCAGCTGACTTCGACCGTACTAAAGGTCTGAACGTCATGCAGAACCTGCTGACCGCCCACCCTGACGTGCAGGCTGTGTTCGCACAGAACGACGAAATGGCGCTGGGCGCGCTGCGTGCCCTGCAGACTGCCGGTAAATCTGATGTGATGGTTGTCGGATTTGACGGCACGCCGGATGGTGAAAAAGCGGTAAATGATGGCAAACTGGCTGCAACCATCGCTCAGCTGCCTGAGCAGATTGGCGCGACTGGCGTGCAGACTGCTGACAAAGTGCTAAAGGGCGAAAAAGTTCAGGCCAAATACCCTGTTGACCTGAAACTGGTTATTAAGCAGTAAAAGGCGATTCAGGCAGTCGCTGGCTGCCTGAGGGACACCAATAAAGAAAAGTGTGGCATACGCCACCGGGTAACTCCGGTGGCGCTCTCAGATGGACAACCCAACCATGAAAACCGCAGGCAACCTCGTCGTCCTTGGCAGTATCAATGCCGATCACATTCTTAACCTTGAATCATTCCCGACGCCGGGCGAAACCGTCACCGGTAACCAGTATCAGGTGGCATTTGGCGGTAAAGGTGCAAACCAGGCCGTTGCTGCGGGGCGCAGTGGGGCGAATATCGCGTTTATCGCCTGCACGGGTGATGACGATACCGGCGAGCGTGTCCGCAAGCAGCTGGCAGGCGATAACATCGATATCGCGCCAGTGAGCGTAGTTGCTGGGGAATCTACCGGTGTGGCGCTGATTTTCGTCAACGCAGAAGGTGAGAATGTCATCGGTATTCATGCTGGCGCTAACGCTGCATTAACCACTGAGCGTGTTGAGGCGCAACGTGAGCGTATCGCAAATGCTGAAGCGTTACTGATGCAGCTGGAATCGCCGGTCGAAAGCGTCCTGGCGGCCGCTAAAATAGCGCATGAAAATCATACCACTGTCGTACTTAATCCTGCGCCTGCCCGTGTATTATCAGACGAATTGCTGGCGCTGGTGGACATCATCACACCCAACGAAACTGAAGCCGAAAAACTGACGGGCATTCGTGTTGAAAATGATGGCGATGCAGCGCGTGCCGCGCAGGCGCTGCACGACAAAGGCATTGGTACCGTGATTATCACCCTCGGCAGCCGTGGGGTGTGGGCAAGCGTAAACGGCGAAGGCCGTCGCGTGCCGGGCTTTAAGGTGAAAGCGATTGATACCATCGCGGCGGGAGATACCTTCAATGGTGCACTGGTGACCGCGCTGCTGGAAGGCAAAAACCTGGATGATGCGATCCGCTTCGCACATGCTGCCGCGGCTATCGCCGTTACGCGCAAAGGTGCCCAGCCTTCCGTTCCGTGGCGTAAAGAGATCGATGAATTCTTAAGTCAGCAGGGGTAACGCTTGGCCACAATGAAAGATGTCGCCCGCCTGGCGGGCGTTTCTACGTCGACAGTCTCTCACGTGATTAATAACGATCGCTTCGTCAGCGAGGCGATTCGGGAGAAAGTCGACGCTGCCATTAAAGAGCTAAACTATGCGCCGTCGGCGCTGGCGCGCAGCCTCAAGCTGAACCAGACGCGTACCATCGGTATGCTGATCACCGCCAGTACCAACCCCTTTTATTCTGAACTGGTTCGCGGCGTGGAGCGCAGCTGCTTCGAGCGTGGCTACAGTCTGGTGCTGTGTAATACCGAAGGGGACGAGCAGCGCATGAACCGTAATCTGGAAACGCTAATGCAAAAACGCGTCGACGGGTTACTGCTGCTCTGTACCGAAACGCATCAGCCCTCGAAAGAGATCATTCAGCGCTACCCTTCTATCCCTACGGTGATGATGGACTGGGCGCCGTTCGACGGCACCAGCGATCTTATTCAGGATAACTCTCTGCTGGGGGGCGACATGGCCACCCAGTATCTGATCGATAAAGGCCATACCCGCATTGCCTGCATTACCGGTCCCCTGGACAAAACCCCCGCGCGTTTGCGCCTGGAGGGGTATCTTGCCGCAATGGCGCGGGCGGGGCTTTCTGTTCCTGAAGGCTACCGTATTACCGGTGATTTTGAATTTCACGGCGGCTTCGAGGCGATGCAGACATTGCTGGCGCAAGCCCAGCGCCCGCAGGCGGTCTTTATTGGTAACGATGCCATGGCATTTGGGGCCTATAAGGCGTTGTACCAGGCGGGACTGCGTGTTCCGGACGATATGGCGATAATTGGTTACGATGATATCGAACTGGCCAGCTACATGACTCCCCCGCTGACCACGATCCATCAGCCGAAGGATGAACTGGGTGAACTGGCCATCGATGTGTTGATCCACCGGATGGCACAGCCCACACTGCAGCAGCAACGTCTGCAGCTTACTCCTGTTCTGATGGAACGGGGCTCGGTTTAGACTTTGTTTTGTGGCGTTCTTTGATCAGGTTGCGTCCGTCTTTCGGTTTTAACAGCATAAAGACCAGCGCCGAAACCACGGTGAGCGCACCCATGGTAATAAAGGTATAGTGGAACTGCTCAACGGTGTTCGCACTGTCAAAACCTTCATAAAACCGCAGTACCGCTGCACTCACAGCAACCCCTAAACTGATCGACAGCTGTTGCGTTACGGCCAGCACGCTGTTGCCGCTACTGGCGTTCTCGTCAGTCAGATCGGCAAGGGTGATGGTGTTCATCGACGTGAACTGCGTTGACATCGCCATGCCCAGTACAAACAGCGGCAGGATCAACATCCAGACGGGAAGAGAGGCGGATTGCAGCGAGAACTGCGCAATCATCAGGCCGATAAAGACCGTCACACCAACCAGCGTCTTACGATAGCCAAACCAGCGCAGCACTTGCGTAACGGTTGATTTTGCCAGAATCGAGCCCATTGCCGTGGGTGCCATCATGCAGCCAGCAATCAGAGCCGGGTAGCCGAAACCGACCTGGAGCATCAGTGGCATCAGGAACGGTACGCAACCCGTCCCCAGGCGCGAGGCAATGTTGCCCGCGATCCCGACGGAAAATGTTCGGGTGTTAAAGAGCCCCAGGGAGATTAACGGTGTCGGGTGGCGGCGCGCATGACGTATATAGAGAAGAAACAGCAGAACGCCGGCGAGGATAACGGAGAGTGCAATCCACGTTGCCACAATCTTCTCACCAAACAGCTCCATCCCGCTGGAGAAGAGCACCAGGCTCAGGCCAAACAGGAAAAAACCACCCATATCGAAACTGCGTCTTGGCGTGGTGAAGTTCGGCATATATTTGCGGGCATACAGCAGCCCCGCAACGCCAATCGGAATATTAATCAGGAAGATCCAGTGCCAGCTGGCCCATGTGACAAACACGCCGCCGAGCACCGGGCCAAGTATCGGACCGACCAGGCCCGGCATGGTGACAAAATTGAGCACGGGCAGCAGTTCACTTCGAGGGTAGGCTCGCAGCAAGGCAAGGCGTGCCACTGGCATCATCATCGCGCCGCCAATACCCTGCAATACGCGGAAGATCACCAGCTCTGTTAAGGATGTGGAGAGCGCACAGGCCAGAGAGCCGAGCGTAAACAGCGTCACGGCCAGCATGAAAACTCTGCGGGTGCCGAAGCGGTCAGCCAGCCAGCCGCTAACCGGGATCAACATCGCAACCGTCAGGGTGTAGCTAATGATGGCGGACTGCATTGCCAGTGGGGAACGGTTGAGGCTTTGCGCAATAGCGGGAAGCGCGGTGTTGAGGATGGTGGCATCCAGTGCCTGCATAAAAAACGCCATGGCTGCAATCCACGGCAATCCGGCCATGCTGCGCGCTTTTTTCTTCGTCATTTATTTACCTGCTGGTGGGTTGGTGCGGCCAGTAATGCCTGACACGCACTCAGGGCTTGCTGCCCGTCGCTTTCCTGAATGGCATCCACTATCGCCTGATGCAGATCCAGTTTTACCACTTCGTCCTGGGTAATAGAGGTAAAGTAAGTGTGGTACACCGAATGGAATAAAGAGGCAAAAGAGGTGAGGAACGGATTGGCGCTCATCATATAGATATGTTCATGCCAGGCCATATCGACCTCAACCCAGCGTTCGCGGTTGAAGTGTTTTTTCAGGAACACCATCTCTTCCATCAACGCGTTAAGCTGCGCTTTCTGCTCAGCCGTTCCAAGCGTGGCGGCAAGCAGACAGGCCTGAGGCTCAAGGCTACTGCGCATTACCAGAAAGTGATCGATCACCTGATGAAAGTTGTCTTCCGTCATCCACCAGGAGAGCAGCTCCTGATCGAGAAAATTCCAGTTACTTTGTGGCATCACGCGTGTGCCAATACGAGGGCGTGGAAGCACCATACCTTTTGCCGTCAGGGTTTTCACCGCTTCGCGCACGGCGGTACGGCTTACCCCAAACTGCTCACCCAGCTCCATTTCACCCGGCAGGATGCTTCCCGGGGCATATTTACCCGCTAAAATCCGCTGAGCCAGCTTTTCGGCCAGCACATAAGAGAGGTTTTTTTGGGCGGCCAGCTGTTGCGCGCTTAATGGCATCGCTTTTATTCCTTAAAGATTCATGCTGATAATTATGCCATCTCGAATGTGATTGTGGTTGCAGATACATCAAATAGAACAATTTGTAGCTTGATTTCACCTCTGTTGGTGAAAAAAAACACGGATGGAAACTTTTTTTAAATTTCCTCTTGTCACGTCAGAATAACTCCCTATAATGCGCCTCCACTGACACGGAACAACGGCACACACGCCGCCGGGTCAGCAGAGAAAAGCGAAATAATCACTTGACTCTGAAGCGGGAAAGCGTAATATGCACACCCCGCGCCGCAGCGAAAACGAAGCGGCACTGCTCTTTAACAATTTATCAGACAATCTGTGTGGGCACTCAAAGTGACATGGATTCTTAATGTCTTCGGACAATAAATGAATACCAAGTCTCAACGAGTGAACACGTAATTCATTACGAAGTTTAATTCATTGAGCATCAAACTTTTAAAT
>NZ_WSPD01000003.1:0-333700 GCF_026319105.1 Enterobacter sp. HSTU-ASh6
GGAATGCCCGGTGAAGTGCCCGGCAGCAGGCCGTGACGGGCCATCAGGGTATGAACGGTGCTGAAGGCGGGCATGGTGTGCCCCTGGTCTTCCAGCCAGCGCTTAATCTTGCGGGCTCCCCAGCGCTGATGACGGTCATGCGCCATGCGCAGCAGGGCAGTGATGTCGTCAGATGAGCGGTTCGGGGAATGGTGCGGTATGCGCGGGCGGTCCTGAAGGCCGGAGGCCCCTTCCTCCGCCCAGCGACGAAGCCACTTGTAGCCGGTGGCAGGTGAAATGCCGAAGCGACGGCAGAGGGAACGGATATTCGCCCCGTCCTGCGAGGCGAACAAAACAAACTCGGTACGTAATGACATGGTATCTCTCGCATCCCAGGGCATAAGCGACTCCATAAACGGGTTCTTATGCCTTAGTTGTAAGTGTCTACCATGTCCCCGAACAAGCGTTCACTATGTCCCCGGACCGTACATCCCCAAAGGGGAGAGGGGCTCGATCGGTTCCCTCTCCCCTTTGGGGAGAGGGTTAGGGTGAGGGGCGTTCACTTCGCCAACATCCTCTCATTCTTCGCCCGTAACTTCTTCGCCCGACTCTCCAGCACCAGATAACAGACCGTTGCCAGCGCCAGCGGCAGGAAGTAATAGAGCATGCGGTAGGCGAGCAGGGCCGCAATGATGGTGCCCTGAGAGACATGTTCTCCGGCCAGCAGAGCGATGAAGACCGCCTCCAGCACGCCGATCCCCGCCGGAATATGCACGATCACCCCGGCAATACTGCTCACCAGCAGCACGCCCAGCACGAAGAAGTAATTCACGTCTTCACCCATCAACAGCCAGATAATCGCCCCCATCGCCATCCAGTTAGCGCTGGACACGGTCATCTGCAGCACCGCGAACTTCCACGAGGGCAATACCAGTTTTTGCCCTTTGATCGTCATATGACGGCGTTTCGCAAACGCGCAGGCCCAGAGATAAACGGCGATAATCAACAGCAGCACGATGCCCAGTATGCGCAGGGTGGTTTCGTCGATATACCAGTGCGCGGGCAGCTGTACTACGCCGACAGTAAATATCACCCCGCCAAGCAGAATATAGCCCAGCCAGTTGGTGGTGATGCTCAGGGAAAAAATGCGCGTAATCGTCCCGCCTGGCAGCCCCAGGCGCGAGTACAGGCGATAGCGCATGCCAATCCCCCCGACCCAGGTGCTCAGCGTCAGGTTAAAGGCGTAGCAGATAAACGACACCAGCATGACCTGACGTTTGGCCAGCTTGTGGCCGCAGTAAGCCCGACCCAGCAGGTCATAGCAGCCATACATCAGATAGCTCACGATAACCAGCCCAAGCGCCCCCAGCAGCACCATCCGGTTATAGTTGCGGATAACTTTCCACACCTCTTCCCAGTCAACTTTCTGTGCGTAGACCACCAGCAGAACCGCGACGGCGATGAAAAACAGCCAGGTCAGGATCTTTTTTGCCAGCCGCCAGCGCGGATGTGATTTCGACATCAGGGTTTGCCTCCGTCTTCCGCTTCAATACGGTCCTGGGTTTCCATTTCCGGTTGTACCGGCGGGTCCACCTGCGCCAGTTTCGGCGTATGCGCCGGCAGCCAGCCGACCATCGCCGGGAAATGGCGCAGGAAGTGGAACACCACCACGCTGATGCCCAGGTTCCACCAGGTACGTTTGGGGACCATGGATTCATCCACCCGCACGCAGTCGTTGACGATCAGTGCCTGCAGGTTATCCCGCAGGGTCTGGTTAAACTGGCGATCGTGAATGATCAGGTTGGCTTCCAGATTGAGCGACAGGCTAAGGGGGTCAAGGTTACTGGAACCGACGGTTGCCCAGTGGTCGTCCATCAGCGCGACTTTGCCGTGCAGCGGCCGACGGCGATATTCGTAGATCTGTACGCCGCCTTTCACCAGATAGTTATACAGCAGCCGCGCCCCAACTTTGACGATGGGCATATCCGGCTCGCCCTGCACAATCAGCTTCACCCGCACCCCGCGTCGGGCCGCATTGCGCATGGCATGCAGCAGGCGATAGCCCGGGAAAAAGTAGGCGTTGGCGATGATCACTTCGCGCTTCGCGTTGGCCAGCATCTTAAGATAGTGACGTTCAATATCGTCCCGGTGCTCACCGTTATCCCGCCAGACGAAAAGCGCCTGCGCTTCGCCGGGTTTGCGGTTCTCTTCCGGGCGATGATGGCGTCGCCACCAGCGGCGAACGGCCTCTTTCCCCGGCAGGTTTTCCAGCTCAAACAGTAAAATGTCCTGTACCACCGGGCCTTCAATGCGGATTGCGTAGTCCTGCTTCGCTTCCGGGCCATAGTCGGACATATGTTCCGCGGAGTAGTTAATGCCGCCAACAAACGCTACCGTCTCATCCACCACCACAATTTTGCGGTGCATCCGGCGGAAAAGGTTGGTCCGCATGCCGAACAGGCGAGGGCCGGGATCGTAGTAGCGGAACACCACGCCCGCGGCGGTCAGTTCATTAACGAACGCGTCGCTGAGGTCCGGCGAGCCATAGCCATCCAGCAGCACCTCAATTTTGACGCCGCGCCGGGCGGCGCGCAGCAGCACGCTGTGCAACTGCTTGCCAACGTTATCTTCGAACCAGATAAAGGTTTCGAGGATCACCTTCTGCTGAGCGTTATCAATGGCCTTAAACACGGCCGGGTAATACTCGTCTCCGTTGACCAGCAGCGTGATCCGGTTGCCTTCCTGCCAGGAACATTTCATAAGTGGATCTCCGCGCTGAGCGGGGCATGGTCGGAAAGATGCCGCCAGTTGAGGAGCGCCAGCGCGGTAGGGCTGCTGGCGTGGGCATTTTTCACGTAAATGCGATCAAGGCGCAGCAGCGGAAACCGTACCGGAAACGTGCGCGCAGGCCTGCCGTTCGCCCGGGTGAAAATCTCCTCCAGTCCGGCATCCACTTTCAACGGATGGTTTGCCCGCTGTCGCCAGTCGTTGAAATCGCCTGCCACGACAACAGGTTCACCGTCAGGCAGCGCGTTGGCCCATTCGGCCAGCATTTTCAGCTGCGCCTGACGATGGGCTTCGCGAAGTCCCAGGTGAACGCAGCCGACATGGATCGGCAGATCAAGATTGGGCGGTGTAATGCGGCAGTAAAGCAGCCCGCGTTTTTCACTCTCCCCGACGGAAACGTCGCGGTTTTCGTAATGTTCTATGGGATAACGCGACAGCACCGCGTTGCCGTGATGCCCTTCAGGATAGACCGCATTGCGGCCATAAGCGTAATCACTCCACATGGTGTCGGCCAGAAATTCGTAGTGCGGCGTGTCGGGCCAGTTTTCAAAGTGGAGCGGATGCACTTCGTGGGCGCCCATCACTTCCTGCAGGCAGACAATATCCGCGCTGACGGTGCGCACCGCGTCGCGCAGCTCCGGTAAAATGAAGCGGCGGTTAAATGCTGTGAAGCCTTTATGAATGTTTATCGTCAGCACTTTAAGCGAGAAATGCTGCATTTTTTTCGTCATAAGCTCCTTCCTGAGTGACTATCCCGATGAAAATAAAGTGTAGTCGTCGTCACAAAAAGATGCGGCGTTACGGAATTTTCCGTAAAGTGCGGTAGTCTGATTAAGCAGAGAAAAATCCTTCAGGAGAGAAGCCATGAAGTGGCAACAACGTGTTCGTGTCGCAACTGGCCTGAGTTGCTGGCAGATAATGTTGCATTTACTGGTCGTGGCCGTACTGGTGATGGGCTGGATGAGCGGCACGCTGGTGCGTGTTGGCCTGGGACTATGCGTCCTTTATGGCGTCACCGTACTGTCGATGCTGTTTTTACAGCGCCACCATGAAGCGCGCTGGCGCGAGGTGGGTGACGTGCTCGAAGAGCTCACCACCACCTGGTATTTTGGTGCAGCGATGATTGTGCTTTGGCTATTGTCTCGCGTGCTGCAAAACAACCTGCTGCTGGCCCTGGCCGGTCTGGCTATTCTTGCCGGGCCTGCGGTGGTCTCGTTGCTGACCAAAGAGAAAAAGCTACGCGATGTTGCGTCTAAACATCGCATACGCCACTGAGCCCGTCGTGGCCGCGATGACCAGTAGCGGCCACAAACTTCCCCAGACAATATCCAGACTCGCATCCTTCAGATAGATTTGCTTGGTGATATCCGTAAAGTGACGAATCGGGTTTATCCACGTCAGATCCTGTAGCCACACCGGCATATTCTCAACGGGCGAGACATACCCCGAGAGCAGGATCGCGGGCATCATAAAGACGAACACCCCGATAAACGCCTGCTGCTGCGTCGAGCAGAGCGCGGAAATCAGCAGTCCAAACCCTACCAGCGACAGCCCGTAAATCACCATGGTGAAGTAAAACAGCGCCAGCGAGCCGGCGAACGGGATCTGGTAGGCCCAGATACCCACACCCAGCACGATGGTGGCCTGGAAAGTGGCGACAATCAGCGCCGGCACCGCTTTGCCGACAAAGATTTGCCAGGTGGCGAGCGGGGAAACCAGCAGCTGATCCAGCGTGCCCTGTTCGCGCTCGCGGGCGACGGAGAGAGAGGTCACAATCATCACCCCGATGGTGGTGATCATGGCGATCAGCGACGGCACCACAAACCATTTGTAGTCCAGGTTCGGGTTGTACCAGTTACGCACCACCAGTTCACTGTTGTTGGGTTTCGGTTTTCCCGCCATGAGCTCCTGCTGGTAATCCTTCACTATCTGCTGCAGATAGTTGGCCGCGATCTGGGCGCTGTTGGAGTTACGCCCGTCGAGGATCAGCTGTATCGGCGCGGTCTGGAAGGTGTCCAGGTTGCGGGAAAAATCCGCCGGGAAACGCACCAGCAGCAGCGCTTTTTGGGTGTCGATAGTGGGCTTAATCTCCTGCGGGCTTTTCAGCAGCAGGACATGGGTAAAGGCTTTCGCACGGGCAAAGCGCTGGGTCAGCTCGACGGCATGTTTGCCGTTGTCTTCGTTGTAGATGGCGATGGTGGCGTTGGTCACCTCAAGGGTGGCGGCAAACGGAAACAGTAAAACCTGGATCAGCACCGGCAACACCAGAATGGCGCGGGTTTGCGGCTCGCGCAGCAGGGATTGCAGCTCTTTGCGTATTAACGTCCATAAACGGTGAAACATGTTCGCTCCTTAATCCAGTCGCCGTTTGGTTTTCATCCACGTCAAACCGATAAACATCAACGCTGAGGCCATTAAAAACAGCGTGTTGATAATCAGCACCACCGGAATATTCCCCGCCAGGAACAGGCTTTGCAGGGTGCTCACAAAGTAGCGCGCCGGAATAACATAGGTCACGGCGCGGATCACGGCAGGCATACTGTCTATCTGGAAGATAAACCCGGACAGCATAATCGACGGTAAAAAGGCGGCGTTGAGGGCCACCTGCGCGGCGTTAAACTGGTTGCGGGTAATGGTGGAGATGAGCAGCCCCATGCCCAGCGTGCTGAGTAAAAACAGGCTGGTGATAAAGAACAGTACCACCAGCGAGCCACGATACGGCACGCCGAGGATAAAGACGGACACCAGCATGCAGAGCAGCATCGCCAGCATGCCGAGAAAGTAGTAGGGGATAAGCTTACACAGCAGCAGCTCGACGCGTGTCACTTCGGTTGAAAGCAGCGCCTCCATGGTGCCGCGCTCCCACTCGCGGGCGATCACCAGCGAGGTCAGTATCGCGCCAATGACCGTCATGATAATGGTCACCGCGCCCGGAATAATAAAATGCTGGCTGATGGCGGCAGGGTTAAACCAGTAGCGCGTCTCGACGTCGATCAGCGGTTCAAACGTCTCGCCACGATCCTCGGCGCGCTGCATTTGCCACAGCTGCCAGATACCTTCCGCATAGCCCTGAACGAAGTTCGCGGTATTCGGCTCGCTGCCGTCGGTAATGACCTGGATCGGCGCATCGGTATTCGCACGCGCCATGTTGGCGGCAAAATCCACAGGAATAACGATCAGACCGCGAATTTTCCCGGCCTGCATTTTCTGGATTAATTCCTGCCGGTTATCGCTGATGGTGGCATCAATATAGGGCGAGCCGGTCATGGCGTGGGTAAAGTCCAGCGCCTCTTCGCTCTGCTGTTCCAGCAATATCCCAACCCGCAGCTTGCTGGAGTCCAGATTAATACCGTAGCCAAAGATAAACAGCAGCAGCAGGGGGATCACCACCGCAATCAGCCAGCTACTCGGGTCACGCACGATCTGCCGCGTCTCTTTAATACACAGCGCGCGCACCCTGCGCCAGGAAATGGCATTACTGCGCATGGGCATTCTCCTTATCCCAGTCGTGGATGAGGGTGATAAACGCCTGCTCCATGGTCGGGTCCGGAACCTCATCGTCGGCGGCCTGCGCTTTCAGGTCGTCGGGGGTGCCGTGGGCAATCAGCTTGCCGCGATACACCAGCCCGATGCGGTCGCAATACTCCGCCTCGTCCATAAAGTGGGTGGTGACCATAACGGTCACCCCTTTTTCCACCATGCTGTTGATATGCAGCCAGAACTCGCGGCGGGTGAGGGGATCAACGCCGGAGGTTGGTTCATCCAGAAACAGAATATCGGGCTCGTGCATCAGCGAACAGGCCAGCGCCAGCCGCTGCTTAAAGCCGAGCGGCAGTTCGTCGGTGGCGTGGGAGGCGATGCTGGTCAACCCGAAGGCCTCGCTCATGCGGCGAATTTTCTCATTCTGCGCCCGCCCACGCAGGCCATAGACCCCGGAGAAAAAGCGCAGGTTTTGCTCTACGGTCAGGTTGCCATACAGGGAGAACTTCTGCGCCATATAGCCCAGGTGCTGGCGCGCTTTTCCGGAGCTGACCTTGAGATCCATATCCAGCACCAGCGCTTTACCAGACGTCGGGACCAGCAGACCACACATCATCTTAAAGGTGGTGGACTTCCCCGCGCCGTTCGGCCCCAGCAGGCCAAAAATTTCCCCGCGCTTCACCGCGAAGTTGACGTTGTCGGTGGCGGCGAAATCACCAAACTTTTTGGTCAGGGATTTGGCTTCAATCACCGTTTCCCCGGGTGTCCCTTCCACCGTGTGCAGGATTGCGCCGAGGGGGGACTCCGATGTGCCAGCACCCCCCAGCAGGTCGATAAACGCATCTTCAAAACGCGGCGCGGTTTCTTCCATCTCGAGCTCAGGCATGCTCTGCGCACGGCGAATATCGTCAACGGTGGCCTCTTTTTTGAGGATCACCCGCACCGAGCGGCCCTGAATCATCCCGTCGCTGATCTGCGGCAGTTTCAGTACCCGCTGCAGCAGCTTGCGGTTGGATTCCTGCGGACTGTGCAGCAGGAAACTGCGCCCGGCCATGCTCTGCGTCAGCGTCGTCGGCTCGCCCTGGTAGAGCAGTTCGCCTTCGTTCATCAGCAGCACGTCCCGGCACTGTTCGGCTTCGTCGAGGTAGGAGGTACTCCAGAGGATCAGCATCCCGTCGCCTGCCAGCTCGTGCACCATCTGCCACAGCTCGCGGCGCGAAATCGGGTCAACGCCCACGCCGGGCTCATCCAGCAGCAGGACCTTCGGCTCGCCCACCAGCGTGCAGGCCAGGCCCAGCTTCTGCTTCATCCCGCCGGAGAGCTTGCCCGCCAGGCGGTCCGTGAACGGACCGAGGGAGGTAAACGCCAGCAGGCGGGCGAAGGTTTTCTGCCGCGTTTCGCCGGTAACGCTGCGCAGATCGGCATACAGGTTCAGGTTTTCCATCACCGTCAGATCTTCATACAGGCCAAACTTCTGCGGCATATAGCCAAGCATGGCGTGCAGCGCACCGTCGTCCTTAATCGGGTCAAGACCCAGCACGCTGGCCGAGCCTTCATCCGGCTTCAGCAGACCGGCCAGCATCCGCATCAGGGTGGTTTTGCCTGCGCCGTCCGGGCCCACCAGCCCGGTGACATAGCCTTTCTGGATGGTGCAGTTCAGCGGGGCAACCGCGGGTTTATCCATTCCCTTAAAGCGTTTAACCAGATTGTTGAGCTGAATAACCGCGTCATTCATGTCGTTCCCCGTTGTTCACTTTTACGGTAACAGGCATGCCCTGACGCAGCGCGTCGTCCGCATCGGTTACGATGATGCGCAGGCGATAGACCAGGTCGGTGCGCAGGTCTGGGGTTTCAACGGTTTTCGGTGTGAATTCGGCGGTAGGGGAGACAAAGCCCACTTTGCCGTGATACGGCTTGTCCGGGCGGCCATCCGTATAGAGCAGCAGCTCGCGGCCCGGCTGCATCTGGCCGAGATTCGGCTCGTCGATGTAAGCGCGTACCCAGACCGGGCGGGTCAGGGAGAGGGTTAAGACGGTGCTGCCCGCGCTGAGCATACTGCCCGGCTCCACGGCGCGGGTCATCAGCGTGCCGTCTGACGGTGCCACCAGCGTGGTGTCGTGCAAATCCAGTTCCGCCTGGGCCAGCTGCGCCTGCGCCTGTTCAAGGCTGGCTTTGGCCTGAGCAATGTCCTGCGGACGGTTACCGGTGCGGTACTGGCTCAGCTTGTCCTGGGCGGATTTCAGCGTCGCCTGGGCCTGATCGCGTGATGACCGGGCATTTTCCAGATCGTTAGCGGAAATCGTACGGCTTTTCCATAGCCCCTGCTGGCGGGCATAGAAGTTCTGCGCGTAGTCATAGGCCGCCTGCGCCTGTTTGACGGCCGCCGCGGCCTGGGCAATCTCTTCATCGCGGTAGCCGGCCAGCATCAGATCATACTGCGCCTGGGCAACGGACACGCCGGCTTTGGCCTGCAGCAGCGCATTTTCAAAAGGCGCTTTGTCGAGCATACCCAGCGTCTGGCCCGCCTTAATGGCATCGCCTTCGTCAACGTTCAGCGAGGCGAGACGTCCGCCGACCCGGAAACTCATATTCACCGTGCGAATATCAACATTACCGTACAGCGTCAGGCCCCGGTCCTGATGGCTCTGATACCACAGCCAGCCACCGACTCCCGCAGCAAGCAAAACAACAACCACCAGAAGGATGGCGACAGGTTTTTTCATGACTTCAGGCTCCTTTGCGTTAAGCCTTGCAGGATCAGATCGAGATGACAGGCGATGACCTGGCTAATCTGCGCGGCTTTATCCTCATCAAATTGTGTCCAGCCGGTGCGTAACAGGATGGTCTCCCGGCCCAGACGGAAGGCCAGGATTTCACCCAGCAGGGCGTGGGTATGCAAAATTGTTCCGGTATCGTCGGCATCCCGTCCGGTATAGGCGGCAATGAGCCGGGTCAGGTGGGTATGCATCGGGGCAATCACCCGATCGTGTACCCGCTGGTAGGCGGCAGTGGGGGAGAGCTGCTCGCGGGAGATAAACTTGCTCAGGTTGAGCGTATCGTCGTGCGTCAGCAGGCGGATCATGTTGTGACAGGCATTAAGAATCAGCTGGCGGATGGCCTCGCGATCGGGCGCAGGCTGGCTGAGCAGCGCGGTGGCTTCCTCGACGTGCGGGTGAAATTGCGTGCCGATAAAATCGGCGATCCAGTCGGCGCAGGCGAGGTATAAATCCTCTTTTGAGCCAAAATAGTAGGGAATGGCAGCGATGTTCTGTCCGGCCAGCGCCGCGATATCCCGGGTAGTCGCGTGCAGCCCGTACTCGCCAAACTGCGCCAGCGCGGCGGCAATAAGCTGATTTTTGGCCTGTTCACCTTTTGATGTCGTCGGGGTTGTATTCATGGCGGCATTAAAAATTAATCAATCGATTGATTAAGACTATGCCTGATTCCCCTTCTCGTCGAGGGAACTGAGGGATATTTTATGCGCCACGTCACAAAAGCTGCTACACTCCGCCCCTTCGCGACATTGTGGTTTTTGTCCTCCTAATTGTTATATCTCCCTGAAAACTACACCTGTGATGGTCGGGGCGGTTCGGAGTTTTTATGTCTTTTGATTCCCTTGGCCTGAACCCGGAAATTCTGCGCGCGATCGCAGAGCAGGGCTACGTTGAGCCAACCCCAATCCAGCAGCAGGCGATCCCCGCCGTCCTGCAGGGCCGCGACCTGATGGCCAGCGCCCAGACCGGGACCGGTAAAACCGCGGGCTTTACCCTGCCGCTGTTAGAGCTGCTGGTAAAAAATCAGCCGCACGCCAAGGGCCGTCGTCCGGTCCGCGCGCTGATCCTCACCCCAACCCGTGAGCTGGCCGCCCAGATTGGTGAGAACGTGCGTGACTATAGCCGCTATCTCAACATTCGCTCGCTGGTCGTTTTCGGTGGTGTCAGCATTAACCCGCAGATGATGAAGTTGCGCGGCGGTGTGGACGTGCTGGTGGCCACGCCGGGCCGTCTGCTGGACCTGGAACACCAGAACGCGGTGAAGCTGGATAACGTTGAAATTCTGGTGCTGGACGAAGCCGACCGCATGCTCGATATGGGCTTTATTCATGACATTCGCCGCGTGCTGGCTAAACTGCCGCCGCGTCGTCAGAACCTGCTCTTCTCCGCGACCTTCTCCGACGAGATCAAGGCGCTGGCGGAAAAACTGCTGCATAACCCGCTGGAAGTGGAAGTGGCGCGCCGCAACACCGCCTCCGAACAGGTGACGCAGCACGTTCACTTTGTGGATAAAAAGCGTAAGCGGGAACTGCTCTCGCAGATGATCGGCCAGGGTAACTGGCAGCAGGTGCTGGTCTTTACCCGCACCAAGCACGGCGCGAACCATCTGGCGGAACAGCTGAACAAAGACGGCATTCGCAGTGCGGCGATCCACGGCAACAAGAGCCAGGGCGCGCGTACCCGTGCGCTGGCAGACTTCAAGTCTGGCGATATCCGCGTGCTGGTGGCGACCGACATCGCCGCCCGTGGCCTCGACATTGAAGAACTGCCGCACGTGGTGAACTACGAGCTGCCAAACGTGCCGGAAGACTACGTGCACCGTATTGGCCGTACCGGCCGCGCGGCGGCAACCGGTGAAGCGCTCTCACTGGTGTGCGTGGATGAGCACAAGCTGCTGCGCGATATCGAACGCCTGCTGAAGAAAGAGATCCCGCGTATCGAAACCCCGGGCTATGAAGTGGACCCGTCCATTAAAGCGGAGCCGATTCAGAATGGTCGTCAGGGTGGTCGTGGTCAGGGCGGCGGCGGTCGTGGCCAGCAGCCACGTCGTGGTGAAGGCGGTGCGCCGAAGTCATCGGGCAAACCTCCGCGTCGTAACAACGAGGCCAAACCCGCCGGTGAAAATCCGTGGCGCAGTGGTGAAGGCAAGCCTGCAGGGGAAGGGCAGCGCCGACGCCGCCCGCGCAAACCTGCGAACCCGCAGTAATCTGGAAGCCCGGTTGTAAAGCCGGGCTTTTCTTTTGCGGCAACCATCAGAAAGTGCCACAATAGTGGCTGTTTATACAGTATTTCAGGTTTAAAATGGCGTTAACCGCGGCGCTCAAAGCGCAGATTGGTGCCTGGTACAAGGCGCTACAGCAGCAGATCCCCGATTTTATCCCCCGAGCGCCGCAGCGGCAGATGATTGCTGATGTGGCAAAAACGCTCACCGGGGACGACGGGCGACATCTGGCGATTGAAGCCCCGACCGGCGTCGGTAAGACCTTGTCGTATCTCATTCCCGGCATCGCGATTGCCCGTGAAGAGGACAAAACGCTGGTGGTCAGCACCGCCAACGTGGCGCTGCAGGATCAGATCTTCAGCAAGGACCTGCCGCTGCTGCGCAAAATTATCCCCGACCTGCGTTTCACCGCGGCGTTTGGGCGCGGGCGCTACGTGTGCCCGCGCAACCTGGCCGCGCTCGCCAGCAGTGAGCCTGGTCAGCAGGATTTGCTGGCGTTTCTCGATGACGAGCTGACGCCGAACAACAAGGTCGAGCAGGAGCAGTGTGCAAAACTGAAAGCCGACCTCGACGGCTATAAGTGGGACGGCCTGCGCGACCACACCAGCCAGGCCATTAGCGACGATTTATGGCGCAGGCTCAGCACCGATAAAGCGAGCTGCCTCAACCGCAACTGCCACTACTACCGGGAGTGCCCGTTCTTTGTCGCTCGCCGCGAGATTCAGGAAGCGGAAGTGGTGGTCGCCAACCATGCGCTGGTGATGGCCGCGCTGGAGAGCGAAGCCGTATTGCCGGAGCCGAAAAACCTGCTGCTGGTGCTCGATGAAGGCCACCATTTGCCGGACGTGGCGCGGGACGCGCTGGAGATGAGCGCCGAAATCACCGCTCCCTGGTTCCGTCTGCAGCTCGATCTCTTCTGCAAGCTGGTGGCGACCTGTATGGAGCAGTTCCGCCCGAAAACCACGCCCCCGCTGGCGGTGCCCGAGCGTCTGAGCGACCATTGCGAAGAGGTCTACGGCCTGATTGCCTCGCTCAACAACATTTTGAATCTTTATCTTCCGGCAGCCCAGGAGGCCGAGCACCGCTTCGCCATGGGAGAGCTGCCGGAAGAGGTGATGGAGATTTGCCAGCAGCTGGCGAAGCATCTGGAAAAGCTGCGCGGTCTGGCAGAGTTGTTCTTAAACGATCTCAGCGAGAAAACGGGCACCCACGACGTCGTGCGCCTGCACCGCATTCTGCTGCAGATGAACCGCGCGCTGGGGATGTTCGAAGCGCAGAGCAAGCTCTGGCGGCTGGCCTCGATGGCGCAGGCCTCCGGCGCGCCGGTTACCAAATGGGCCACCCGCGAAGTGCGCGACGGGCAGGTGCATCTCTTTTTCCACTGCGTGGGCATCCGCGTGGCCGACCAGCTGGAAAAGCTGATCTGGCGCAGCGTGCCGCACGTGGTGGTGACCTCTGCAACTCTGCGCTCCCTTAACAGTTTCTCGCGTCTGCAGGAGATGAGCGGCCTGAAAGAAAAAGCGGGCGACCGCTTTGTGGCGCTGGACTCGCCATTTAACCACTGCGAACAGGGCAAGCTGGTTATTCCCCGCATGAAATACGAGCCGCTGATTGACAACGAAGAGCAGCACATCGCGGAGATGGCGGCCTACTTCCGCGAGCAGGTCGAGAGCAAAAAATACCCCGGGATGCTGGTGCTGTTTGCCAGTGGGCGCGCCATGCAACGGTTCCTTGAGCACGTCACCGACCTGCGTTTACTCCTGCTGGTGCAGGGCGACCAACCGCGCTACCGGCTGGTGGAAACGCACCGCAAGCGCATCGATGGCGGTGAGCGCAGCGTGCTGGTGGGGCTGCAGTCGTTCGCTGAAGGTCTGGATCTAAAAGGGGATTACCTGACGCAGGTGCATATCCATAAAATCGCCTTCCCGCCGATCGACAGCCCGGTGGTGATCACCGAAGGGGAGTGGCTCAAGAGCCTGAACCGCTATCCGTTTGAGGTGCAAAGCTTACCGGCAGCGTCGTTTAACCTGATTCAGCAGGTGGGACGCCTCATCCGAAGCCACGGCTGCTGGGGGGAGGTCGTTATCTATGACAAACGTCTGCTCACCAAAAACTACGGCCAGCGGCTGCTGAATGCCTTACCGGTGTTCCCGATAGAACAGCCGGAGGTACCGGAAATAAAAAAACGCCCGGCAAAACAGACTGCCGGGCGTCGGAAAAGCATCCGTGCTAAGGGGCGCGGTCCTACTGGTAAGTAAAGGTGGCCTGAACAACGCTACTGAAGGTGCCAGCCGTTACCGGCATCGACGTTGCGTAATAGCGTGCGGCCATCGGAAAATCAGCAGTATGGGTTGAGCCATTTATCATCGTGTTGAAACTGGCTTGTGGGGCGAGGGTGATAAAATCTATCCGGTCTGCCAGTTCAAGGGCGAGGCCACCTGCTGTTCCCGTGTTGGCGTACTTGTTGGGGTGCTTTGCGTCCGGCTGGCCATTGACCGTGATGGTGGCGACCATCAGGCTGGCAGGACAATTTGTCAGGAGAAGGTCAAAATTTTTCCATCTTCCGGTATCACCGACGGATTTGAAATCGCTGGAAAGTGCCTGACCCAGATCGACCACCATGTTCTGGCTGCTGCTGTCCACCTGGCAGGTGGTATCGTAAATATTCCCTGCGATATTGACGGTGACGTCGGTTGCGGCCACCGGGAGAGTCGCCAGCCAAAGACAGTACAAAAACGGTTTCATCGGTTCATCCTTACTGATACTCAAGATCGATGGTGGCAACGGTATTGGCTGTTCCGGCCGTTACGGTGGCATTGGTCTGGTAATACTGAACGGAAAAGGGGATGACGTCGGGCACGTTGGGCTCGGTACTTCCGCCCACCGGAATAGGGTAGTTGTAGCGAAGATCGACGCCGTCAAGCAGCATTCTCACGCCGATACCCGTGGCGCTACCGCTGCCAGGCGTCAGGTTCAGGACATCAGGATACTGGCTGTTATAGCCATTCGCGCTGGTGACCGACGCGGTAAGATTGACCGTTTCTGTACAGGTTGCGGTGATATTGAATGATTTCCATGCCGTATAACTGCCCACATGGGTAAATTGTGAGACCGGGAAGTCCCCTAGCGTGACCGTCAGATTGAGCGGGTCAATGGAGCAGGTGGCCGTTCTCTCCGAAATCGTGGTGGAATAGTGGCTGGTATTGCGGGCGCCAGAAATACCGACAGAGTTATATACCCCGAATCCAAACGGATCCTGCGCGCTGGAAACCGTCCCCGCGCCAATGCGTGAGGCGGTTTTAATTAACCGTTCGGTATAGGTGAAAGAGAATGTTTGCCCGCTGTCGCTGCTGACACTGCCTACCGGTGTAGCGCTTGAGTCACAGGTATACCCCGTTCCGCGAACGACCTGCCCGCTGCTGTTCAGGAGCTCAATGCCGATGCCGTCAATATTGGTGGCATAAACGCCTGGCATGCCCGGCACTTCAGCTCCCGTCCCGTAATAACAGGCAATAAGGGTATGATTTGCAAGCGTTCCGGTGCAGCTGCCGCTGACGGTGTGCGTCTTTACGGATCCCGGAATGACGCTGCCCGTGTCGAGGGTTGTTGGAACGGACAGCGTGCCGACATTAATGTTATAGGGCAGATCGGCACTGTCGCAGGTTGTCGCCGCTTGGGCATGCGGCATGAGACATACGCTGGTGAGGAGCACCAGCAGCGCAAAGGCATATTTAAACATGCTCATTTTTCCCCGGAAAAGTCATACGCATTGCGCCGTGATGTTAAGAACCGCACTGTCGTCTTTCGCCGGCAGGTGATACGCCGCGGTACAGTGGCTGTCGGCGGTTTTTCCCCAGCTGACCTTCACCGTGCCTTGCTCATGCATACCGGTCAGGTAGACCTGACCGCCGTCACCGACAATAAATTCACCGTCCTGATGGGCCTGCGAGGCCGTTGCCCCAAACGGAATCGGCCGACCATCCGCGCGTGTTAAGGTCATCAACACCCGGCTACCGACGTGGGTTTCATAATGCGCGCGCACAATCGCGCCGCGCGTTGGCGTCACTGTTTTCGCGGCCTGGTCAATATCCGCATTGCCCGGCAGGGTCTCGGTATTCAGCGCGAGGGTGTTATGTCGATATGGCGTGACGTACGGCACAATGGCGTAGCCGCGGAAATCAGTATTCACGCCTGTCTGGTTGGTGATGTTCGTGTCTTCTGCGCCCGGCGCTTCCACCAGCGCTGCGGTCTCACCCATTGGTTGACCGAGGGTGATGCCGTGAGCATGGGCAATCACACTGCCCTGAAGACCGATGTTGAGCTGTTGCTGCTGGTTGTCCTGCGAATAGCCAGCGCTCACTTCACCATAGGTGCCTTTGTAATCGCCATTCAGGCTGGTGCTGTCGCCGCTGCTCTGGCTGTGGCCCTGCTGCACACCCCAGCTGAGATTATTGCCCGCCAGCGCGGTGCCGTTCAGGCCTACGCTTTGGGTTGTGTCGTGTCTTGTGCTGTTCAGGTTGTAGTTCACCCAGGTGTTGCTGAGCCAGCGATCGAGGGGAACAGAGACGTTGAACGCGAGGGTCTGTTCGCTGGTTTTCTCATTATTATCGTCACTGCCGCCACGCGTGTTTTTATCCAGCCCGTAACTCAGACCGTAGCTGATCCCGTGCCAGGCGTTGTTATAGCCGAGGCTCAGGGAGGTCATCCCCTGGCTTGCGTTCCAGTAGTTCTCTTTCACCAGGCTTAACGTCAGCGAACCAAACGTGCCGCCGAGCGACTGGTCGACAGTGGCCTCTTCACGGCTGCGCCGGATATCCGGGGTTTCCCAGTCATCATTGCGGGTATGGGAATCCAGGGTGTCCTGCAGGGTGTAGAACCCCTTGCTGTTATAGCGATAGCCGGCAATGGAAAAATGGGTGCCAGTGGTGGCGAAATCTTTGCTGTAGCGGATGCGCCAGGAGCGACCGTGGGTGGCATCCTGGTCCTGCATCTCCGATCTGGCGTCGGTGACATCCACTGAAAACGCGCCGAGCTCGCCGATGTTCTTCCCGAACCCCAGCGCCAGCGCATCGTAGTACTGGCTGGCCTGCACGCCGCTGTAGGCCGTAAAGCCATAAGGCAAACCGTAGATTGCGGTCCCCTGGATGAACGGCGTTTTCTCGACGTCGCTGTCATAGCTGCGATAGCGCCCCGCGGTAAGGCTGTATTTAAAGTGGCCTTCACGCTGCAATACCGGCACCGACGCGTAGGGCACGACAAAATGTTGTTCGCTGCCGTCCGTCTCTTTCACGGTGACGTTCAAATCTCCACTCCCGCCGGTGGGGTAGAGGTCGTTAATCTCAAACGCGCCGGGAGCAACATAATTCTGGTAAATGACGTAACCGTTCTGGCGGACAATCACCTGAGCGTTACTGTGCGCGGTACCGCGGATCACCGGCGCAAACCCTTTCATGCTGTCCGGCAGCATATCGTCGTCCGAAGCGATCTGCGCCCCGGTGAAAGAGATGCTGTCAAACACGTCCGCAGGGGAAGAGCTTTGCCCGAATTTGACGTTACCGCCAAGCGGCACGATATCGCGCTGGGCATAGGTATAGACGGAGGAAAACGCACTCTCCGCGTCACCGTCACTGCTGGTTTTGCTCCAGGTGGAGTAGTTCCGTAAACGCCACGCCCCGAGGTTAAGACCCGGACGCAGGTTAAGAAATTCACTGTGCTGATCGGTACTGTTTTCACCTTTGCCGCGGTTGTTCCCGGCGCTGAAGCTGTAATTCAGCAGCAGGGCGTTAATTCCCTCGTCGTATTCCTGCGGGTCGACGTAATCTCGCGGGACCTGGGTAATCGCGGTCTGCGGAATGCTTAACAGCAATTGCTGGGGATTAACATGAAACGTTGCGCTGGCGGAGGGGATGAGGCTCAGATCAATACATTGGGCCTTATCGTCCTGCACGTATTTATCGATATTAATGCCGAAGCTTTTTAACTGAGCCGCGCTCAGGCACGGCTGCAGCGTTGATTTTCCGCTGGCGTCTTTTTTCAGCGTGAATTCAATCTCTTTGGCTGCAACTTTATTGTTGTTAACGAACACGTCGACGTGGTATTTACCCGGCGCCTGGCCAGGGCCGATCTCAAAGATACTCAGGTCAGTCTTTCCCTGGCTCGGGTTGTCAATATCCAGCAGCGCCGGGTTGAAATAATCATCGGCCAGAACTTTTTGCACACAAACACCCAACAGGGTACAACCCAATGCAATCAGCATTGAGCGCCCGTGTTGTTTGGGTGGTTCGGTGGAATATTCCCAGCTCATAATGATGTTTAGCGAATCCAGCGGTTATTTAATTTGCGCAGAATATGACTGGCTAATACCGCCGTAGTCATTGATGATTTTCCAGCTCACGGTATGTGCAGTTATATTTCCAGGGGTGGTGAAAACCGTTTCACTTTTCGGTGCGGCATAGGTGGCTTTGTCAACTTTTTTACCGTCGAGTTTTATTTCCTGGAAATTCATATAAAACGGCGTGGGGTTTTCGATAATCAGCTGATTTCCCCGCGTGTGCCAGGATAATTGCGTGGTCATATCTTCCGGATTACCGGTAATACTCGCCGGGCGATACAGCAATTTAATTCGGGTTTTAATCGCGATCTGCAGCGTGTTGATGTTTGCATTGCGCTCGGAAGAGGGAATGGATTTAATATTCAACCAGAACAGCGATTCGCGATCGGCGGGTAAATTCCCCCCGATTCTGATGATACGCAGCACGTTTTCCTGCTTTCCGTCAAGGCGGAACAGGGGCGGCGTGATCAGGAACGGGGCTTTCTCGCGTGCGTTATCTTCCGTTTCCACCCATGACTGGACAAGGTAGTCGAGGTTGTCCGGGTTGGTGATTCCAATGGAAGACTCTTTTTTATTTTCTGGATAGACCACGCGCGTACCGCCGATAGTAATACCGGCATGGGCGACAGAGACAATAAATAAAAAGGAGGAGGCCAGAAGATATTTTCGCATAGTGAAACCGTCATCAAGAAATAACAGATATTAGCCACTGGGGTAGCTAATATCTGTTTTATTAGTTGTAAACGATGGTGAAGGTGGATGCAGCATTCGCCACGCCGGCGGAAACGGTTCCTCCGGTCTGGATATAGCGTGCACCAAACTCCAGATCGTTCGTTGTAGTACCTGACGTGAGGGTATACGCAGCGGAAGACGTATATAAACTCAGTGGGGTTTGCGTTTTATCCAGCAACTGGACACCCACTCCTGACGCGGTACCGGTTCCTGACGTCACAGCAAGGATATCCTTATTGTTACCATCAGGTGTCCCGCCGAATGTTACCGAGGCGCTGGTAACAGTATCGGGACAATTTTTAAGTTGAATACTAAAGCGGGTAGTCGACGTCGTCGAACCACTTCCGGTAAATGCCGATTTCGCAACCTTACCTAATGATACGGTAAGTGGATTGCTTAATCCGTTTACAACCGTACATGCCGAGTCAATAACTTCACCGGTGAAATTAATTTGACCCTCACCACTGGATGCAAAAGCAGAAACGGAAGCACATGCCATCCCGGCAGCGATCCCCGCAATAATTAATTTTTTCATTTAAATCCTCTGAATGAAAATAGGGCATTTCGGGTATTAATCATCACGTGGCTGATTAATTCGGCAGGAACTATCGCTGAGAACTATTTTTCGTTCAATTTAACTTCAGACCATTTTTACCCTCGAAGCGTCCTTTGGCGGGACGGGGAGAGGAAAATGATTACCCGCCAGGCATTTATCAGGGCTATAGTATCTGCAAAGAGCCGCAAGGAGAGATGTCGTGGATTATCGTAAAATTATCAAAGAGGTAGGGCGAGGAAAAAACCATGCCCGCGACCTGGATCAGGAAACGGCCCGTGCCCTGTACACCCATATGCTCAACGGCGATGTTCCCGATCTGGAGATGGGCGGTATCCTGATTGCGCTCCGTATTAAAGGCGAAGGGGAAGCGGAGATGCGCGGCTTCTATGAAGCGATGCAGGCGCAAACGCTGCGTTTAACCCCCCCGGTGGCAAAACCGATGCCGATTGTCATCCCCACCTATAACGGTGCGCGCAAGCAGGCGAATCTCACCCCTCTGCTGGCGATTCTGCTGCACAAGCTGGGCTTTCCGGTGGTGGTCCATGGCGTCAGCGAAGATCCCACGCGCGTGCTGACGGAGACCATCTTTGGCATGTTAGGTATTGAACCGACGCTGCACGCCGGCCCGGCGCAGGCGAAGCTGGACGGCCATCAGCCAGTCTATATTCCGGTGAAGGCACTCTGCCCGCCGCTGGAAAAGCAGCTGGATATGCGCTGGCGCATGGGCGTGCGCAACAGCGCCCACACGCTGGCGAAACTCGCCACCCCCTTTGGCGAAGCGGATGCCCTGCGCCTCTCCAGCGTGTCGCATCCGGAGTACGTGACGCGTGTAGGCACATTTTTTGAAGAGATTGGCGGAAGGGCACTGCTGATGCACGGCACAGAAGGGGAGGTTTACGCCAACCCGCAGCGCTGTCCGCAGCTGGTCTTAATCGATCCCGCAGGCACGCGGCCCGTACTGGAACGTCAGGAAGAGAATGCCGGCGTGATAGTGCCTGAGGCAAAGGATCCGCATACCACCGCCCACTGGATTGAGCAGTGTCTGGCCGGAAATGTGCCTGTTCCGCATTCGATCAAACTCCAGATGGCCTGCTGTCTGCTGGCGACCGGAGAGGTGGAGTCAGTCGAGGCCGGGCTTAAACGCGTGGCGCAGGCGTTTTAGACAAAAAAAAGCCCGTCCAGTGGCGGACGGGCAAGCAAGGGTAACAAACAACAGGGTCAATGAGGGTTGGAGCAGCTCACCAGAGGGTATGGCGAGGGGACAGCATTCATTCAGTCGATTATTTGTAGATAACCGCAGTACCGCTCAGCTTGTTATTGGTGTTCGCGGAAGTGATGCTGTATCCGCTTGCACCGGCAGCTGCCGCTTTCTCAGCCAGTTTGGCTTCCAGACCGTCCAGCGTGGTCGCGCCTTCTGCGCTCACCACACCGATTTTATTCATGTTTTGCGCCTGAGCTGGAGAAACAGGTTCTGCAGCGAATGCACCAAAAGACAGAGCAGACAGGGCAACAGCAGCAACAGCATATTTGATGGTTTTCATAATTAATCTCTCGCAGGTTATTCTGTTAAGGGGACGATGTTCCGTCGATGTGATAAGTATCACGCTTTTTTCCGACAGATAAAATCGAAGAGAATTGACGTGGTTGCTCAAAAAAATTGAATGACAAATAACTTATTGAATATTAATAAATTCAGAAGAGAGATTTACATTTCTTGTCGCTGCGCTTTACAGAGGCGTGATGAAGGGCACATTTTGCTACGCGGCGGGCAAAAAATCGTGAGCGTAAAGGAACGCACTTTCGGGGTTTACTTAGGTAAAGGAAAGTCAACGTAACTGGCTATCTTTCGATCCTCTGCGATTATATCCCGAATGAGGTGAATTTTTCGAATCTTTATTCTGCTGACATGAGATGCATAACCGCACACCGGGAATGGCTTTACGCCGCGCCTCCGGGATGGGCTCTCCACATTCTTCACATTCCGTTAAGCTCTCACCGCGCGGAATTTCGCCGCGAGCGCGGGCAACGGCATCTTCAATTGTACTGTTGATCTGTTCGTTAACGGCGTCGTCATTCGCCCATCCGGAAGCCATGGCATTCTCCTCACGCGGGGGGTATCTGAGTCATATGGGGCCAAAAAATGTGCAATCAAGACAGGGGATGAGAACTGCACCTGTCGGCCAGATGCAGTGATTCTCAGAAGGGGAGACTATTTATAGATGGTTGCTGTGCCATACATGTGGTTATCGCCACCGGCGGAATTTACCACGAAGCCTTTCGCACCTTCCTCGCGGGCTTTTTCAGCCAGTTTATTTTGCAGATCGTCAAGGTTGCTGGCACGGCTTACCGACACGGTGCCCGCAGGGCGGAGCTGGCTGGTATCGGTACTTTGGGTCAGTGACTGAACGGCCATGGCAGAAAATGACGCGGTGGCCAGAACACCGGCAACAACGACAAGGGTCAGATATTTTTTCATAATCACATCCTCAGGGGAAACAACAGGTGATTCCCTTTAAGTTTAGAAGCCGGACGAGTGTGATTAGGCGCAAATATTTGATGATGATCTGCTTATTTTTTGAACGATGTTAATTGACAATTCGCTGACAGATCATAGACATAAAGGTGTTTGATTTATGGCGTTTTTTTAAGCGCAGAAGAGAAAGATTTACCGTTGGGCCAGCAAAGGGTATCTTACGCCGCTGTTTAAAGGAGAATGCCATGACTTCCCAAAAGCCGGGATTGCACCCGCGAAATCGCCATCGCAGCCGCTACGACATGAAGGCCTTATGCCTGAGCTGCCCGCCGCTGCAGGATTACCTTGTTCAGACCCCAGCAGGTGAACCGTCGGTTAACTTTGCTGACCCGCAGGCGGTTAAAATGCTGAACAAAGCCCTGCTGGCGCATTTTTACGGTGTGGCGCACTGGGATATTCCGGAAGGCTTTCTCTGTCCGCCTGTACCAGGCCGCGCGGATTATGTGCACCATCTTGCCGATCTCCTCGCAGACGATCGTGACGGCGTGGTACCCCAGAACGCTTCCGTGCTCGATATCGGGACCGGCGCGAACCTGATTTATCCGCTGATCGGCGCGCATGAGTATCACTGGCGCTTCACCGGAAGCGAAATCGGTGCTGAGGCCTTCGCCAGCGCCCAGGGCATAATCAGCGCTAACCCGGGATTAAGCCGTGCTATTCGCCTGCGTCGTCAGAAAGACGCCGCCTCTATTTTCAACGGCATTATCCATAAAAATGAAAGCTACGACGCGACGATGTGCAATCCGCCGTTCCATGATTCAGCCGCCGCCGCCCGCGCGGGCAGCGAGCGCAAGCGCCGCAATCTCGGTCAGGCGGAAGACGCTGCGCTGAACTTTGGCGGCCAGCAGCAGGAGCTGTGGTGTGAAGGGGGCGAAGTCGCGTTCATCCTGCGCATGATCGCTGAAAGCAAGCAGTTTGCCCGTCAGGTGAAGTGGTTCTCAACGCTGGTTTCCCGGGGAGATAACCTGCCGCCACTGTACCGCGCGCTGACCGAAGCCGGTGCCGTCAAAGTGGTGAAAAAAGAGATGGCGCAGGGCCAGAAACAGAGCCGCTTTATCGCCTGGTCGTTTATGGACGATAACAAACGTCGCAAATAACACGCTGTCGTAGGCCGGGTCAGGCGAAGCCGCCACCCGGCTCGGTTACAGCGTCGGCTCCTGCGGAGGGAGCGGTGAGGCGGGCGGCGACAAGACCTGATACGTCTGCACCGGCATCCTTACATTTGCCAGATCGAAGTGTTTCTTCACCATGCTGTCGAGGGCAAAGCGCACCGTCCACTGCTTCAGCGGCTGGGTGGTAAAGGAGACGCGAAGGGTAAATGCCGTATTCGTCAGCCCGACAATGCCGGCAAATGATGGCTCGCCAATCACCAGCCCGCGAATATCCTCCATCTGCATCAGCTCTTCTACCGCATCTTTCAGCGCCTGCTTCGCTTTGTCTGCATCCTCATGACGATCCACATCGTAGTTCGCCACGACGGAACCAATCCCGCGCACAAAGTTGGCGAAGGTAGTGATCGAAGACCAGGGAATAATATGGTACGCCCCGGTGTCCTGACGCACGCCGACAGATCGGATGGACATGCGCTCCACCGTGCCGGTGAGCGGCCCAATCGTCACCAGATCGCCGGTATTCATCCCGTTCTCAAACTGGATAAAGATGCCGGTAATAATATCCTTCACCAGCGTCTGTGACCCGAAGGAGATAGCCAGCCCCAGCGCACCGGCACCGGCCAGCAGCGGGGCGATATTCACGCCAATCTCGGACAGCACAATCATGATGGTGATGGTACTGATAATCACCGCCAGCGCATTGCGGAACAGCGTCAGCAACGTGCGGGCACGCGCGCTGGGCAGCGGCCTGCCGTGAATGTCGGAGACCAGACGGTTCTCTATCAGGCTTGCCAGCAGCGTCCAGCCGACGGCAGAGAAGAACAGGATCAGCGCGATACGAATTAAAATATCGACGGTCTTTTCCCCGGCGCCGTTATGCAGCCAGTTCCAGAAATCGAACAGCCCCCAGGCGTTGAGCAGCAGCATAATCGCCACGCAGACGGTCAGGATGCGCGCGACCTTGAGCGAGACTGACATCCAGCCGTTCACCCGTTTTTGCAGTTCCGGGTAATTGCGCTGCACCTGCGGTGAGAGGGTGATGGTTTTTGATATCCAGCGGGATAACAGGCCCGACACAAACGCCGCGATGCCGATAATGGCCAGGCTTTTGAATGTGGCACCCATCATAAATTTCAGGCTGTTACCCGGGTCGAACAGCGAAAAGAAGCACAGCACAATGAAATAGGCGCTGGCCAGCCAGTGCCACACGAGGGCGAAGGCGCGAATAAAGAGGCTAAAGAACGAGAGGGAGCGATCGGCCAGATGCAGCAGACTCTCGGTGATGGTCTTTTTATTATGAAAGATAAGGTACAGCGACCAGACGGTAATGCACAGCATGATCACCACGTTTGCCAGCGCGCCAAACTGGACGTTCACCTGGTTCGAGATGATCGGCACGGCCACCAGCAGACCATAACCAATTAACCCGCTGAGCACGCTCAGACGCAGCGCCCAGTATTTCGCGCTCTCATCCCGTATGGAAAAAGGACGCAGTTCCGGCACGTGGGGGCAAAACAGTAACCGCAGCAGTGCCTTGAAGAACTCAATCAGGGCAAACGCATTGAGGAACAGCGATTGCTGGAAGGCGATGGTTTTGTTACCCGCATTCAGCCTGTCGGCCAGCATCTGGCCTAAAAACAGCGTCAGCGCCAGCAACAGTAAATCGATGATAAACGCTGACGCGATCATCAACGGCAGGTGGAGCCAGCTGCTTCTCTGCTGATTCTTCCTGCGACCCCATTGCCCCATTTTGCGGTACAGCGGCCACGCGCTCAGGCGCACCAGCCAGTAAAAAAGAAATACTGCGCCCGCCAGCATCAGGAACTGCGTGGCGGCGACGGTAAACGTTTGTGGGTTAAAGGGCTTATGCGGTGAGCCAATCAGATTACGATAGAGCTGGGCAAAGCGTGAGGAGAGGGCTTCGCCATAGTGGCGGCTGACGTCGGTGACGTTTTCCAGCACCGTTTTTTGCTCCTCCACCTGCGGAGGGATGATGTCAGGAACCGGCTCCTGTGACGGTGTGGCGGCGACTTTTCGCAGCTGGCTGATGAGCTCCTGGCGGGAAGCATCGTTCTCCAGGACGTCGGCAAGGGCGCTGTAGGCGGCTTTTTTCTGTTCGACATCGGGCTCTGGTGGCGGCGTATTTGCCTTCGTCGCGGTCGTTCCGGTGGTGACGCCGGGGATCGCAACGGCGAACGATGGCGCACTAAACAGGCTTATCAACAGCAACAGGATCCACGGCACGGCGTCCTCCGGTGAAAATGTCGAACAAAATGATAAGTATAGAAGTCGGGACGCAGAGGAGGATTTTTGAGAACAATCTGGCGTAAAAAAGCCGGGCATGCCCGGCTCAGCGTAACGCGGTGGATCAGGAGACGTGCTGCAGGAACTCCTGCAAACGCGGGCTTGGCGGGTTCGCGATTAATTCCTGCGGGTTACCGTCTTCCGCGATACGGCCTTTATCAATAAAGATCAGACGGGAAGCCACTTTCTCCGCAAAGCCGATTTCGTGGGTCACGATAACCATCGTCATCCCTTCTTCGGCCAGATCCTGCATGACTTTCAGCACTTCATGACGTAGTTCCGGGTCAAGCGCTGAGGTTGGCTCATCAAACAGCATCATTTTCGGTTTAACCGCCAGCGCGCGGGCAATCGCCACACGCTGCTGTTGGCCGCCGGAGAGCTCAGAAGGGTAGTGGTGCGCACGCTCTGCCAGACCCACTTTCGCCAGCAGATCTTTTGCCAGCGCTTCGGCCGCCGCTTTGTTGGCGCCGCGCACGCGCAGCGGGCCAAACATCACGTTTTCCAGCGCCGTCAGGTGCGGGAAGAGGTAGAACTGCTGGAACACCATGCCCGCTTCCTGGCGAATCAGACGGTCATCCACTTTCGGGTCATTCACCTTCAGACCATCGACGATCAGATCGCCGCTGGTGATCTCTTCCAGCTTGTTGATGCAGCGCAGCAGGGTCGATTTACCGGAGCCTGACGGCCCGATAATCACCACCACTTCACCCTGTTTGATGCTCAGATCGATATTGTGCAGCACCTGGGTTGGGCCAAAGTGCTTGGAAACGTTTTTAAATTCAATCACAGGATTTTCATCCTTCTTTCAAGACGACGCAGAACGAAGCTCAGAACCAGAGTAATGATCAGGTAGACAACGGCTACCGCACTCCAGATTTCCAGCGCACGGAAGTTGCCAGCGATGATCTCCTGGCCCTGACGGGTCAGCTCAGCCACGCCGATAACAATGAACAGCGACGTATCTTTAATGCTGATGATCCACTGGTTACCGAGCGGCGGCAGCATGCGGCGCAGCGCCAGCGGCAGAATAACGTGACGGATCGTTTCGCGACGAGAAAGACCTAACGCCAGACCGGCTTCACTGAAACCTTTATGAATCGACAGCACCGCACCGCGGGTGATTTCCGCAATGTAGGCACCTGAGTTGATCATAATGGTGACGACGGCGGCGCTGAACGGGTCGATGCGCAGGTCGGTGAACGCCATCGGCAGGGCGAAGTAAATGAACATGACCTGCACGACAATGGGCGTGCCGCGGATCACTTCGATGAATACCAGTGCGATGTGGTTTGCAATCCAGCCGCCGTAGGTGCGGGCGAAACCGGCGACAAGACCGATAATCAACCCACCAACCAGACCCAGGACCGAAATCCACAGGGTCATTTTAGCGCCTTCAAGCAAGAGTGGAATGGCAGGCCAGATGGCGCTCCAGTCAAACTGCATGATAATTTCCTGTTACTGTTACCGTGTTTCAAAAATATCAGGGGCGAAAGGTCGCCCCCGAGTGAACGTCATTTTTACGTCTTATTATTTAGGCTCGGTACCGAACCATTTTTTGTAGATTTCGTTATAAGTACCGTTCTCTTTCAGCATTTTCAGCGCGCCGTTAACTTTGGTGCGCAGCTCGTCGCTGCCTTTCGGGAAGGCGATACCGTACTGCTGTGCTTCCAGAGACTCACCCACCGCTTTGAACTTGCCGTTGCCCGCCGTTTTGATGAAGTACAGGATGTTAGGCGTGTCGTGCAGAACCGCGTCAGCACGGTTGGTGCCGAGTTCCATGTAGGCGTTATCGATGTTCGGGAACTGACGCAGGTCTTTGGTTTTGATATTCGCTTTGGCGTAATCAACAGAACCGGTGCCACTCTTCACTGCAACCACTTTGCCGTCGAGATCTTTCACGCTTTTTACGTCGTTATTATCGGCTTTGACCATCACCAACAGGCCGCTTTTGTAGTAGCCGTCAGAGAAGTCGATCGCTTTTTTACGCTCATCAGTGATGGTGATACCCGCCAGCGCCAGATCTACGTTTTTGGTTTGCAGTGCCGGGATAATGCCGCTGAAGTCCATTGGCTTCAGGGTGTAATCCAGCTTGAGTTCTTTTGCGACAGCGGCCCACAGATCCACATCAAAACCAACGTATTTATCACCCTGTTTGAATTCAAACGGAACGAACGCCGTGTCGGTCGCCACAACCAGTTTGTCGGCAGCCTGAGAGGACACCGCAAAAGCCAGGGTAAGTGCAGCCAGTGAAACTTTTAATACAGACTTCATAGCATTTCCTTTTATATCCACGGGGCGATCCCCTGCGAGAACACGTGGCACAATGAAAAAATCGTGCCAACTTTACAAGCTATTGTTTTGTAAAGGGGATGATGTCATGCATTGCACAATAAACGTGGCAATGGCGTTCTGTTGCACCAAAGTGAAGCACTGTTTTGGTGCGTCTGGTTTGGTGCAACTGACGGGGAGACATTTAGCGGAAATTCTGACGAAAAAACAATCTTTCGTTAACGGTTGTGTGAGGTGATTATTACAATTTCTTCACTTTTGCACGGTCTCAGGCAAAAAGTGTGCACCATAGATGTGCAAAACCCTCGCCAGTGGGCGAGGGCTTAATAGATAATTCGTATGAATTATTCGATGTTAGATTCGATAAACCACAAGAATTGATCCAGGTCGCGGGAGGCAGCAGTGAAGATGTCTGCGGTATCTTCATCTTTCGCCTGGCTGATGGCTTTACGCACATCGTTTGCCACGATGGCATAACGGTCCGCCAGCTCTTTCAGATGCTCCTGAACGGTATGGATATCCAGCGGATAGCTTTTCAGTGGCGTTTTGCTGTTGATCACCTGCGTGGTACCCAGCGCCACACCGCCCAGCTGCACAGCACGTTCGGCCATGGTATCGAGGTGGGTCACCAGTGCTGTGCGGAAGCCATCCAGCATTTCATGAACGGCAATAAAGTTTGCACCGCGCATATTCCAGTGGGCCTGTTTGGTGATCAGCGAAAGATCGATGAACTGGATCACCTGGCGATTGAGCAACTCAATCGTTGCTTTTTTGTCGCTGTCCGATACATCGTTACGGGTATAAAGCAGATTAGACGCTTTCGTTTTCACCAGTTTAGCGGTACTCATAATCTCATATCCTCTTGATGTTTATGTCCCAGGTAATTACGGAACTAAGTATAGCACCGGATTTTTTCCCTGCGGTCTGGCTGTGCCTATTGGTTTAATAGCAAGAAGTGCGTTGTATTTTTAACTCACTGATAAATAAGGAGGATTCTTGAATTGATGCAGATCAATCTTAATTCTGTTTACCGCTTTGGGTACGAGGAGAATATGTCTTCTTTGTGACAAAGCATGTCAGGAAATATAAGGGTTTTCTCCCTGGCATTTATTCTGCATGACAATGAAGCCATGCAGAATATACGTCATTAGCTAAGGTCTACTTTCTGAACTTTTGACTCGGGACGCATGGTGAGCGTCGAGCCCATAGATGCCGCAATAATGGAGCACAGTGCCAGCGTCTGGGTAAAGGTCAGGGTTTCACCGAGGAAGATCATCCCGGAGATAGCGGCAAGCGCGGGCTCCATGCTCATCAGCGTACCAAAGATGCGCGTGGGCAGGCGGGTGAGGGCAATCATCTCCAGCGAATAGGGCAGCGCGGTCGAGAGGACGGCGACAGCGAGCCCAACCGGCATCACTGACCATTGCCAGATAGACTCCGTGGCCTGCGCCATGCCGAGCGGCACAAAGATGATGGCCGCTATTAATGACCCCAGCGCGACGGTCGCCGGCCCATGCTCTTCCCCGGCACGTTGACCCGTAAGGATATAGACCGCCCAGCAGGCACCTGCACCCAGCGCCAGCGCGGCCCCCGTCAGGTCGATCTCTGAAACGTTCTGGCCCAGCGGTAACAGGAACCATAATCCCAGAACGGCTAATATCACCCAGATAAAGTCAACAGGCCGACGGGACGCGAAAAGCGCCACTGCCAGCGGGCCGGTAAATTCCAGCGCGACGGCAATGCCCAGAGGAATGGTCTGGATAGAGAGATAGAACATATAGTTCATTGCCCCCAGCGCCAGCCCGTAGAAAAGCAGCGGAAGTCGCTGCGCTTTCTGGACACGCAGCCGCCAGGGTTTAAAGATGACCACGAGGATCAGGGTGCCTAATGCGATACGCAGCGCCGTCACGCCCGGCGCGCCCACCAGCGGGAAGAGTGATTTCGCGAGTGATGCGCCGCTCTGAATGGACAACATCGCAATCAGTATTACAGCAACCGGCATCCAGACCGACGACCTGCGGGATAACCCTGGCATCCTTTCTCCTGTCATGTTTTGTCAAAAAGGGTAAAAGCCGCAGTGTAATGGAAATATGGCGCAACGGTTGAGCTACTGTTGAAAAAAAAACAGGGAAAATCCGTAAAATAGATAAGCACTGCTGGTTTTATCGCCTGTCAGATTAGGAATAATCTGGATGAATGTAACGGCATTGACGCGCACTATTGGCGTTTTGCAGCAGAAATCCTTTGTGATTTGAATAAGATAACTGTCGATGGAAACGTTCTGTTACAGGAAAGGCTTCGTTAGACATCACGAATCACAAAGAGTTTCGCAAATTTTTTTGATATATTTAAAACTTACGGACTTACTTGAAGCACATTTGAGGTGGTTATGAAAAAAATTGCATGTCTTTCAGCACTGGCCGCTGTACTGGCTGTTTCCGCAGGTACCGCTGTAGCTGCTACTTCTACTGTAACTGGTGGTTACGCTCAGAGCGATATGCAGGGCGTGATGAACAAAGCTAACGGTTTCAACCTGAAGTATCGTTACGAGCAGGATAACAACCCACTGGGCGTGATCGGTTCTTTCACCTACACCGAGAAAGATCGTTCTGAAAACGGCGCATACAACAAAGGTCAATACTACGGTATCACCGCAGGTCCAGCTTACCGTCTGAATGACTGGGCAAGCATCTACGGTGTTGTTGGTGTTGGCTACGGTAAATTCCAGCAGACCGAAAACGAAGGTCTGAACCGCACTGCAAGCAACAGCGACTATGGCTTCTCCTATGGCGCAGGCCTGCAGTTCAACCCAATCCAGGACGTTGCTCTGGACTTCTCCTATGAGCAGAGCCGTATCCGCAACGTTGACGTTGGCACCTGGATCGCGGGCGTAGGTTACCGCTTCTAATCACTTCGGTGATTAAATAAAAAATCCGCCCACTGTGGCGGATTTTTTTTTGCAAGGTAAAAGCAAAACGGCAACCATGGGTTGCCGTTTTTACTGTTTTTTCCCTCTCCCCGTGGGAGAGGGCCAGGGTGAGGGCATCAGGCCGCTACTTACTCTTAATATCGAAAATATCCGTACCCAGATGGTTGTAGTCAACTTTCTGTAACTTGAAGTTGGTAACGTACACTGGGGGCGCTTTCTTGTTTGAGACAAACGGGTAAGCATTTTTTATCTGTCCGGCAGTAATCCCCGTCCACTGCGAGAAGAACTGCAGGAAGTCATTTGCCGAACGACGCGCTTTAATGATGCGGTGCGTTTTATCATCACTCGACAGCACCATAAACGGTACCTGGAAGTTCTGCTGGAACTTGTCGTCGTGCGCCAGATACTGCACCTCTTTCCCGCGCTCTTTAAACGCCAGCCCGTGATCCGAGAAATAGACCATGGAGAAGCTATCGCCCGTATTGCGTAACTGCTCGTACAGCTTGCTGAGCAGGTCGTCGGTTTGCGTCATGGTGTAGAGATAGCACGAGGTCTCTTTGGACTGCACAAACTCCGCGTACTTCCCGCCAGTACGATCGCACGCCTGCGGGTGTGACCCCATCAGGTGCAGGACAATCAGCTGAGGCTGCGTGCGCTGGGTGGCAAAGACCTGCGCCGTCATCTTAAGCAAGGCTTCGTCTTTGGTGTTTTTATCGGCTTCAAAATCACCGTTTTTCAGGAACTGCACTTCATCAGCCCGTTTGGCGATGCTGGCGATGGCGGTATCGTATTCGCCAATTTGCCCCTGATTGGAGAACCACCACGTCTGAAAACCTGCGCGGTTTGCCAGAGTGACGAAATTATCCTGATACTGGGGTTTGCCATCCACCACCCGGTTAAGAGTCAGGCCGAGCGATTTCTGCGTCGAGCCGCTGGCCGCGACATAATCGGTAAACAGGGTCCCCTTGACCGAATCAGCAAACGGGGTGTTATTCCAGTGCCCGCCAAACGCCCCCATGGCATCGCGACGCGCGCTTTCACCAATCACCACCACATAAGTGTGATATTTCGGCTTCACCGCCAGCACGTTCCAGGTGTCTTTCATATTGGAAAGCTCAGCCATACGCGCCTGTTCGTCGAGCACCTCTTTATTGTTCACCACCACATCTTTCACGAAGCGGAAAACCGGATAGCCGATGTTGGTGAGCCTTAGCTTGCCGTCCCAGGGAATATTCTGGATGGGGGCGACAAACGCCACGGCAACGCTGAACACCAGACAGAGTACTTCGATCTTACCCCAGGATTTTTTCTCGTCAGACTGACGACGAATGGCGATAACGCCCAACGCGAAGATAAAGAGCCCGACCACGTAGCTGTACCACGGGAAGATCGTCAGGATCTCCGTCGACTCTTCCATGTTGGTCGAGTGCAGCGCCAGCAGGGTATTAAAGTTTGGCGAGCCGTACGCCTGACCAAACGGAAAATAGAGCGCAGCAACCAGCGAACACATGCCGATTAACGCTTTTTGCACACGTGGCGCGGTTCGCCACAGCAGGTGCAGAATGCAGGTAAAAGCCACTGCGTAGAGCAGACTAAAGGGATAACCGAGTGCAAAGTTAATCAGTAATGACTGCAAAAAGTAAAATCCCGTCCACGGGCTTAAGGCCCGGCTGCGGGTCACAACGGTATCTATCAGGGTTAAATTCATAGGTCACTATCATGGATGAAAACGCCATGTGCTCACCCTGGCGTCAAGGGTCATAACCTGCCTGACAGTGCGTGGAGAGGGAATGAGGGTCCGCTTCAGCGAGCCGCAAATTGTGCAGGGCTGCAAGAAGATAGTGCGAGCGCTAAATAATATCAACAGTTGCTAAGCAGATGTTTTGCGAAGGGGATTGCAAATCCGTAAAAAAGATCGGGAATAGGGCGGCTAAAAGCCAGTTTACAGCGAGAGTGTGACGGGAAAATGACGCGGCGTACCGCAACGCCGCTTAGTGGGAAGGTTTGTCGTCCTGATGCGGTTTGTTGTTAAACATATCGCACAGCATGTTCAACAGCATTAAGCGCACTTTAAAAGGAGAGTGGGTAAACACGGTCATACACCTCTTGAATTCGTTCATAAGACCTCCTGATTTTTGATCCCTTCGATCCGTGAAGGGTGACTGCATTACATACAGATATAGCACAGGCTATATTGTATAGCTATGGCTATTTCGTTAATTTTTTGTGCTTGCAGAGCTATGGTTTACAATGTGCGCTCTCGATACCGGGCGCTGGAAGCGTCACCCCACTGAGGAAGTACAATGAACCGTCGCGCAGGTAAGCCAGCAATGAGGAAAACGACGCAACTGGTGAATGTTGAAGAACATGTCGAAGGTTTTCGCCAGGTCCGTGAAGCGCACCGGCGTGAACTGATTGATGATTATGTTGAACTCATTTCCGATCTGATCCGTGAGGTTGGGGAAGCGCGCCAGGTCGATATGGCCGCCAGGCTGGGGGTGTCGCAACCAACCGTTGCGAAGATGTTAAAACGGCTGGCTTCTGTGGGGTTGATCGAAATGATCCCCTGGCGCGGGGTTTTCCTGACGCCGGAAGGGGAGAAACTTGCGCAGGAGAGCCGCGAGCGCCATCAGCTTGTCGAGAATTTTTTACTGGTACTGGGCGTCAGCCCGGAGATTGCCCGCCGGGATGCGGAAGGTATGGAACACCACGTCAGCGAAGAGACGCTGGTGAAGTTTCGCGAATTTACCCTTAAATATGGTCCCTCCGCTGAATGAAAATCCCTGGACTGCAGGCCCTGGCACGCGATCGCTTCTTTCATCTGTTATTGATCACTGGCGCAGGGTTAAGCCTCTTTGTGCCGTTTGCGCCGCACGCCTGGCCTGCTGCGATTGACTGGCGCACCATTATTACCCTGAGCGGCTTAATGATGCTCACCAAAGGGGTCGAGCTGAGCGGCTATTTTGACGTGCTGGGACGTAAAATGGTGCGCCGCTTTGCCACCGAGCGCAGGCTGTCCCTGTTTATGGTCTTCTCCGCCGCGGTACTGTCGACGTTTCTGACCAACGACGTGGCGCTGTTTATTATCGTGCCCCTCACGCTCACCCTGCGTAAGCTGTGCGAGATCCCGGTTAGCCGGCTGATCATCTTTGAAGCGCTGGCCGTCAACGCGGGTTCGCTGTTAACGCCTGTCGGCAACCCACAGAATATCCTTCTCTGGGGACGTTCCGGGCTGTCGTTCGCCGCATTCACCTGGCAGATGGCGCCGCTGGCGCTGGTGATGATGGCGTCGCTGCTGGCGGTCTGCTGGTTTGCGTTTCCGGATAAAAAACTGCAATACCACAGCGGTACAACCGGCCCGCAGTGGCAGCCTCGTCTGGTCTGGAGTTGCCTTGGGCTATACATCGTCTTCCTGTTCGCGCTGGAGCTGAAGCATGAGCTGGCGGGCGTGCTGCTCGTGGCGGCGGGGTTTGTCGTGCTGGCGCGTCGCGTGCTGGTGAGCGTGGACTGGACGCTGCTGCTGGTCTTTATGGTGATGTTTATTGATGTGCATCTGCTCATCCAGCTTCCGGTGCTGCAAAACGTGCTGCACAGCGTCAGTACGCTGTCTCAGCCGGGACTGTGGCTGACGGCGATTGGCCTGTCGCAGGTTATCAGCAACGTGCCTTCCACCATTCTGCTGCTCAACTACGTTCCGCCGGACACGCTGCTGGCCTGGGCCGTTAACATTGGCGGGTTTGGGCTGCTGCCTGGATCGCTTGCCAATCTGATTGCCCTGCGGATGGCGAACGATCGCCGTATCTGGTGGCGCTTCCATCTCTGGTCGCTTCCGATGCTGATCTGGGCCGCGACGATCGGTTTCGGAATATTCCTTCTCATATAGTGCGCAATTTGTCAGTTTTTCCTGGCAAACGTATAGCAACGTCCTAGCTTTAGTGAACGGCATAGTGTGATGCCGCTCACTGACAGGACTGTTGCTGACCTATGGCTGAAGATCAAAATCCGCCTGCTGACGAGCAGGACAAAAACAATAATGAGCGTAAGCGTCCGGGCAAAAAACCGTTAATCATCCTCGGCATTGTCGTGGTGATCATGGTCGTTGTGGCGCTGGTCTGGTGGTTTTTAACCCGTAACGAAGAGACAACCGACGACGCCTTCACCGACGGCGACGTGGTGACGATTGCCCCCAAAACGGCAGGCTATGTCACCGAGTTGCGCGTGCGCGATAACCAGCGCGTGAAAAAGGGTGATCTGCTGGTGGTCATCGATCCGCGGGATACCACCGCACAGCGCGATCAGGCTCAGGCCCAGCTTGGGCTGGCTATCGCGCAGCTGCATCAGGCCCAGGCGCAGCTGGCGCTCTCCAGAGTGCAGTATCCCGCCCAGCGTGATGAGGCCAGAGCGCAGGTGCTGAAAGCGCAGGCCGATCTGGCGAATGCGCAGGCAGAGTATCGCCGCCAGCGCGGCGTCGACCCGCGTGCGACCACCCAGCAAAGTATTGATTCCGCGAATGCGCAGCTGCGGAGCGCCCAGGCGGGTCTGGCCAGCGCCCAGGCGCAGCTGGAAGTGGCAGAGCAGGTACAGCTGCAAATCCGTCAGCAGGAAACCAACGTTGAAGCGCGCGAGCGTCAGGTCGAGCAGGCTAAAGCGCAGCTGGAAACGGCAAACCTGAACCTCTCCTATACCGAAGTCCGCGCCCCGTTCGACGGGTTTGTCACCAAACGCAATGTGCAGCCCGGTACGCTGGTACAGGCGGGAACGGCGCTGTTCTCGCTGGTTTCCCCGAACGTATGGGTGGTGGCGAACTTCAAAGAGTCACAGCTTGAGCGCATGAAGCCGGGTGATAAGGTCACCGTCTCCGTGGATGCGTGGCCGGATATGGAACTTGAGGGGCATGTCGACAGTATCCAGCAGGGGAGCGGCTCACGCTTCTCCGCCTTCCCGGCAGAAAATGCCACCGGTAACTTTGTCAAAATTGTGCAGCGCGTGCCGGTGAAAATCGTGATTGATAAGGGGCTCGATCCGAACAAACCGCTGCCGCTGGGGCTGTCGGTGGCACCGAAGGTGACGGTGGAATGACGGATCACAGCCACGACAACTGGAAACCCGCCAGTAATCCATGGGCGGTGGCGATTGTCGTCACCCTGGCGGTGTTTATGGAGATCCTCGACACCACCATCGTCAACGTCGCGCTGCCCCACGTGGCGGGGTCGCTCTCCTCCAGCTACGACGAATCCACCTGGGTGTTAACCAGCTATCTGGTCGCGAACGGCATTGTGCTGCCTATCTCGGCGTTTCTGAGTCGGGTATTTGGTCGTAAGCAGTTCTTCCTGATCTGCATCGTGATGTTTACGGTCTGTTCGTTCCTGTGCGGGATTGCCACCGAGCTGTGGCAGATCATTCTGTTTCGCGTGATGCAGGGCTTTTTTGGCGGCGGCCTGCAGCCTACCCAGCAGTCGGTACTGCTTGACTACTTCAAGCCGGAGGACAGGGGCAAAGCGTTTGGGCTCTCCTCCATCGCGATTATCGTTGCCCCGGTACTCGGCCCGACGCTGGGGGGCTGGATCACGGATAACTACTCCTGGCGCTGGGTCTTCTTTATCAATATCCCGGTGGGGATTGTTACGGTGCTGGCGATCTACCAGCTACTGGAAGATCCGCCCTGGGAGAGTAAATCGAAAGAGAAGCTCACCATCGACTGGACGGGGATCGGCCTGATCGCGCTCGGCCTCGGCTGCCTGCAGGTGATGCTCGACAGGGGTGAAGACGAGGACTGGTTCTACTCGCACTTTATTCGCACCTTCGCGGTGTTGACCCTGATCGGCATTATTGGCGCCATTTACTGGCTGATGTATGCCAAAAAACCGGTGGTGGATTTGCACTGCATGAAGGACCGCAACTTTGCCGTCTCAAGCCTGCTGATGGCGGGGATGGCGATGATCCTCTACGGCAGCTCGGTGGTCATCCCGCAACTGGCGCAGCAGGATTTGGGCTATACCGCCACCTGGTCCGGGCTGGTGCTGTCCCCTGGCGCGGTGTTGATTGTGTTGACCATCCCGCTGGTGCTGAAGCTGATGCCGGTGGTGCAGACGCGCTGGATTATTGCCTTTGGCTTTACCTGTCTGGCGGTGTCGTTCTTCTGGTCTCGCACGCTCACTCCGGATATCGACTTCGAAACGCTGGTGCTGTTCCGCAGCGCTCAGTCGCTGGGGCTGGGGTTCCTGTTTGTTCCGCTGACCACCATTGCCTTTATTTCGATCCCGCGACGGCTGAACGCCGATGCGGCGGCGCTGTTTACCATGTTCCGTAACGTTGCGGGCTCGGTTGGGATCTCGCTGTCGACGGCGGCGATTACCGAGCGCTCGCAGGCGCACAGCGCGCATCTGGCGTACCACGCCTCGCCGTTTAACGAGCAGTTCCAGCAGGCGATACGCGAGAGCGCCCAGGCGATCCAGAATTTCACCACCCAGGTGGGGGATCCCACCGGGATAGCCACCGGACGCCTGTACCAGACCATGATTGAGCAGTCGCGCTTCCTGGCCTACATCGACGTCTTCACCCTTCTGAGCGCGGTGGCCTTGTTACTGATTCCGTTTTGTTTGTTGCTCTCGCCGGTTAAGAGCGAGGGGAGTGCAGGAGCACACTGATGATACACAGACGTTTACACCCCCTGATGATAATGATGCTGCTGGCCGGCTGCGCCGTCGGGCCGGATTATCAGCCGCCCGCGCCGCCTGCCGTGACGCACTGGAACGATAAAGGCGACAGCGCGGTGAAATCGCAAACCACCTCCGCCGCGACCAACCCGCGCTGGTGGAAAACGTTCGGCTCGCCGCAGCTCGACAGCCTGGTTGAACGCGCCATCGCCGGAAACCTGACGCTGCAGCAAACGGTGCTGCGCATTGCGGGAGCGCGTGAACAGATTAACCAGGCGGGCGGGGCGTTTTACCCGTCGGTGAACGGTAATCTGCAGGCAACCCGCCAGCAGCTCGGGCTGGAAGGGGAGCTGAAATCCCACGGCGTGTATAACCAGCTGGATAATGTCGATCCTGAGCTGCGGGGCGCGTTAGGACCGCTGACGCAGCCGATCAACCTCTATCAGGGCAGCTTCGACGCCCAGTGGGAAATCGACCTGTGGGGCAAGGTGCGCAGGCAGGTCGAGGCGGCGCAAGCGCAGCAGAAGGCGGCTATTGAACAGCGTAACGACGCGCTGGTGTCGCTGGAAGCGGAAGTGGCCCGCGCATGGCTCCAGCTGCGCGGGGCGCAGAGCATTATCGCCACCCTGAACACGCAGATTAAAAGCGCGCAACAGACGCTGGATCTCACCGAAAGCCGCCAGCGCGGCGGGTTGTCACCGCAGATGGATGTCGAAAACGCCCGGGCGCAGCTGGGCAATCTTGAAGCACAGCTGCCGCAGTATCAGGCGCAGGAGCGCCAGGCGATGAACGGTCTGGCGATCCTGCTTGGTAAGCCGCCGGGCGCGCTGGATGCAGAACTACAATCCGCGCAGCCGATGCCAGCCCTGCCGGATATCGTACAAACGGGCATTCCGTCGACGCTGGCGCGACGCCGCCCGGACGTGCGTGAAGCGGAAGCGAATCTTCATGCCGCCACGGCGCAAATCGGCGTCTCGGTGGCCCAGCTGTTCCCGAGCTTTACCCTTTCCGGGCAGTTTGGCCTGCGAAACAGCGAAACCAACTGGCTGACCGACTGGAGCAGCCACTTTTACAGCTTTGGGCCGCAGGTTTCCATTCCCATCTTCCAGGGCGGACGGCTGGTCTCCAGCGTGAAACTGGCGCGCGCGCAGCAGGGGGCGGCGGTGCTGGACTATCGCCAGACGGTGCTGACCGCGCTCGGGGATGTGGAGAATGCGCTGGTGAGCTACCGTACCGATCAGCAGCGTGAAGCGGGCCTGGCGAAAACCATCGACGCGCTGCAAAACGCCTTTGACCTGGCGAGCGACAGCTATCGACAGGGGATCGCCAGCTTTATCGACGTGCTGGACGCCCAGCGACAGCTGGCGCAGGCCCAGCAGCAGCGCGCCCAGGCGCAGGTGCAAAGCGCCCTTGACCTGGTGGCACTCTACAAGGCGCTCGGCGGCGGCTGGGAGCCGTATCAGCAGGTGCAATTACCGGACTACACCGTCTTTGGCGATGCCCCGCGCGGATAAATTTTCAGAGGATTGGGCAAGAAACGGACAGGAACGCCACATTCGCGATGGCTGAGAGGCGGGTATAACTATCGGGTACCCAATCGACATGCGAGGAATGACATATGCGTTATCAAAAACTGGGCAACACCGGTCTGTTTGTTTCTGAACTCTGCCTCGGCACCATGACGTTTGGCGGTGAAGGCGGCATGTGGGGCAAGATTGGCCAGCTGCAGCAAAATGAGGCCGAGCAGCTGGTGGGCCGCGCGCTGGACGCCGGGATCAACTTTATCGACACCGCGGACGTCTATTCGGAAGGGCGCTCGGAGGCGATCACCGGCCAGGCGCTGAAAAACCTGAAAATCCCGCGCGAAAACGTAGTGGTGGCTACCAAAGTATTCGGCGAAACGGGGACGGCAGGGATGAACTCACGCGGCAGCTCGCGCTACCACATTATCAGCAGCGTGAAGGAGAGCCTGCGCCGTCTGCAGCTGGATCATATCGATCTCTACCAGCTTCACGGTTTCGACCCGGCCACGCCGATTGAAGAGACGCTGTACGCGCTGGATAACCTGGTGCAGCACGGCCACGTGCGCTACATCGGCGTCTCGAACTGGGCGGCATGGCAGATTGCCAAAGCGCTCGGTATTTCTGAACGTCTCGGCCTTGCGCGTTTCGCATCGCTCCAGGCGTATTACACCATCGCCGGACGCGATCTGGAGCGCGAGCTGGTGCCGATGATGCAGAGCGAAGGCGTCGGGCTGATGGTCTGGAGCCCGCTGGCGGGTGGCCTGCTGAGCGGAAAATATGGCCGCGACGGGCAAAGTGAAGCCGGTGGTCGTCGTCTGGAGTTCGACTTCCCGCCGGTGAATAATGATCGCGCCTTCGACTGCGTGGACGTGATGCGCACTATCGCCGAAAGCAAGGGTGTCTCCGTCGCGCAAATCGCACTGGCGTGGCTGCTGCATCAAAAAGCCGTCACCAGTGTGATCATTGGTGCCAAACGGGTCGAACAGCTGGATGACAACATTGCCGCCACTGGGATCCGCTTAAGCGAAGACGAGCTTAAACAGCTTGATGCGGTCAGCGCGCTGCCGCGCGAATATCCCGGCTGGATGCTGGAGCGGCAGGGTGAATATCGCCGTAATCAGCTCGCACAACAATAACCTTCCTTTCCCCGGTAGGCGCTTCGCTTATCGGGGCTTTTTTCCCGCCTTGCTCACAAAAAACGTTCCTCCTCTTTGATCGCTTTTACCTCTTCGTCTATATGACTAGTCATGAAATTTAAATGACTAGTCATATAGGGAGAGATCATGAACAATCAGCTGCCAGCCAACTTTTTATGGGGCAACTCGGTATCCAGCATGCAGACGGAAGGGGCATGGAATGAGGGCGGAAAGGGGATGTCGGTGTACGATATTCGCGAAGCCGGAGAGAACATCTCTGACTGGAAGGTGGCGACCGACTCCTACCACCGCTACCGGGAAGATTTCGACCTGATGCAGGATCTGGGGATGAACTGCTACCGCTTCCAGATCTCCTGGAGTCGGGTCTGCCCGCAGGGGGACGGTGCGTTCAACGACGAGGGTATCGCCTTCTACGACCGCTTTATCAACGACCTGATCGCTCGCGGTATTGAGCCGATGATCTGCCTCTACCACTTCGATATGCCGCTGGCGCTGGCGCAGGAGTACAACGGCTTCAATGACCGCCGGGTAATGGACGCCTTTATCCGCTACGGTAAAAAGATGATCGACTGCTTCGGCGACCGGGTGAAGTACTGGCTGACCTTCAACGAGCAGAACATCTTCCATATGCCGGAAGCGTTTCGCATTTCCGGCTACATGAAAGGGGAAAAAAACCTGCGCGAGCTGTACGAACTGCAGCACCATACGATGGTGGCGCACATGGCGCTGACCGAGTATCTGCACCAGACCAAACCGGGCCAGCTGATGGGCGGCATGCTGGCGCACCAGCTGATCTACCCGGCCACCTGCAAACCGCGCGATATCTTCTGCGCCCAGCAGTACGACGAATTCCTCAATCAGAACCTGCTGCGTGTTTTTGCCGGTCAGGGCTACAGCCCGGCGGTCATGGCGGTGGTGGAGCAGGAAGGATTTAGCGATCTCTACCGCGCCGAGGATTTAGCGCTACTGGCGCGCACCAAAAACGACTTTATGGCCTTCAGCTATTACGCCAGTAAAACGCTGGACAGCGATGCGATCCCGGAGGGCACGCCGGTCAACTACTACCTGCTGCACGGCGAGAAAAATAACCCATACCTGAAAGCCACCGAGTGGAACTGGCAGATCGACCCGCTCGGTTTTCGCACCATCATTACCCGCTACGCCAACGACTGGCGCATGCCGGTGTTCCCGATTGAAAACGGCATTGGCGTGATTGAGTCCTGGGATGGCGTCAACCCCATCGAGGATACCTACCGCATCGACTACCACCGGGCGCATATTGAGGCGATGAAAGCCGCGATATTTGAGGATGGTGCAAAGGTGATGGGCTACCTCGGCTGGGGTTTGATCGACATTCTCAGCTCCCAGGGCGATATGCGTAAGCGCTACGGGGTGGTCTATGTCAACCGTGAAAACCACGACCTGAAAGACCTGAAACGCGTGCCGAAAAAGAGCTACGCGTGGTTAAAACAGGTAATCCATACCAACGGACGCGAGATGTAAGCCGTACGCTGCCGGGCCGTTTTTGTGACTGATTGATGGGAACTATCCGCTATGTCTGAAACAAAAATCACACCGCATATGCAGTCCTTTGTCGATAAATTTGTTGAGTTCTCGGCGCGCCTGGCAAACCAGGTACACCTGCGCTCCCTGCGCGACGCCTTCGCCACGGTGATGCCGATTTTCATCCTCGCCGGACTGGCGGTGCTGGTGAACAACGTGGTGTTTCCGTGGATCCTGGAAGGCGACACGCTTACCCACTTTAAGGTGTGGGGCGAGGCGATCATCAACGGCACGCTGAACATCGCCGCGCTGCTGCTGGCGCCGATGATTGCCTGGTCGCTGGCGCGCAACAAAGATTTCGACAATCCGGTCTCGGCAGTGGTTATCGCCGTCAGCAGCTTTATCATCATGATGCCGATGCGCTTACAGATCACGCCCGTCGGCAGCGAGACCACGGTAAACGTCACCCAGGTGTTGACCTTCGCCAATATCGGCTCGACCGGGATTTTCGCCGGCGTGTTGATTGGTCTGCTGTCGACGGAGCTGTTTATCGCCATCTCGCGGCTGAAGGCGTTGCACATTTCGCTCGGGGAAAACGTGCCGCCGGCGGTGAGCAAATCCTTTACCGCGCTGATCCCGACCATCCTGACGCTCTCGCTGTTTGCTATCCTGGCAGCCCTGCTGGCAAACGTGCTGCACACGGATCTGATTCATCTGATCACCACCTTTATCCAGCAGCCGCTGCGGCTCATCAACACCAGCCTGCCGGGGACGATTTTCATCTACAGCTTTGGTAACTTTCTGTTTACGCTGGGGATCCATCAGTCGGTGGTGAACAGCGTGGTGCTGGAACCGTTCCTGCTGATCAACACCAATGAGAACATGCTGGCCTTCGCCAACGGCCAGCCCATTCCGCACATTATCAACAACATCTTCGTGCCGACGTTTGGCATGGTGGGCGGAACCGGCAGCACGATCTCGCTGCTGATCGCCATCTTTATTTTCTCGCGGCAACAGTCGGCGAAGCAGGTGGCACGTCTGTCGCTGGCGCCGGGTCTGTTCAATATCAACGAGCCGGTGATTTTTGGGCTGCCGATTGTCTTTAACCTGCCGCTGATGATCCCGTTTGTGCTGTTACCCGCCATCGGCATCTATTTTGCCTGGCTCTGTACGACCCTGGGGTTGATGTCGCGCTGCGTGGTGATGATCCCCTGGACGACACCGCCGATCCTGAGCGCCTGGCTGGCGACGGCGGGGGACTGGCGGGCGGTGGTGGTGCAGTTGGCAATCATCGTATTTGGTGTATTCTTCTACCTGCCTTTCCTCAAGATTGCCGAGAGAGTGGCGTTAAAAAACAGCGGGATAGAAACTAACTGAAAGGAAGGACGATGGCGGCGAAGTACATCACCATAGCGCGGGAAATCAAGAAACGCATCATCAGCCAGCAGTACGCCGCCAATGAACCGCTGCCGGACCAGTTTGCGCTGGCCGCGGAGTTCAATACCAGCCGGATGACCATTCAGCAGGCCATGCGTCAGCTGATTGTCGAAGGGCTGGTGTATACCCGCCAGGGGCAGGGGACGTTCATCCGCAAGAATTTTCTGCAGCTGTCGCAGTGGGATCTCTCCGGCAGCGACTACTTTGGCGCGACCAAAACCTGGGAGCATCTGGGTACGGTGACCAGCCAGGTGGTGCATTTTGAACTGCGTTTTCCGAACGAGAAAGAGCAGGCTTCGCTGATGATCAACGCCGATACGCCCGTTTATGATTTCATTCGCCTGCGTCTGCTCAACGGTGAGCCGATGTCGCTGGACGCCACGGTGATGCCGCTCAATCTGGTGCCCGGCCTGAATAAAAGCCATCTTGAAAGCTCGGTGTTTCGCTATATCCAGGAGACGCTGGGGCTGAAGATTATGGGGTCGTACCGGGTAGTGCGGGCATTAAAGCCGAATGCGCTGGACATGCAGCATCTGGTCTGCGAGGAGAGCGACCCGGTGCTGGAGGTGGAGCAGGTGATCTATCTGGAAGATGGCACGCCGCTGGAGTATGCCCACTGCCACTACCGATACGACCACGGCGGGATTGTGATCGTCAATAACGGGTAAAAAAAAGCGGGCATCGAAGCCCGCTTTTTTCTTTTTGGCGATTAGTTCAAACGCACCGGCATACCGGAGCGGTTCTGCACCGCCTGGTCAACAATCGTCGTCTCGACGTCAGGCTGAGAGGTCACCGCCTGCACCGCGCTGTTCAGCGTAATCGGTACGATTTCGTTATTGTTGATCTGATCTTCGCTGGTGGACAGCGGGTTGTGCACTTCGATGTAACGGCTACCGTCTGGCTCAGACGTGGCTTTCACCGGTTCGTTGATGAACTGCACACGCGTCCCGACAGGTACATTTTCGAACAGGAATTTAATGTCGTCGTTACGCAGACGTACGCAGCCGTGGCTGACGCGCAGGCCGATACCGAAGTTGGCATTAGTACCGTGAATAGCATACAGACGGCCAATGTACAGCGCGTACAGACCCATCGGGTTATCCGGGCCTGCCGGGACCACGGCTGGCAGCGGCTCGCCTGCTGCGATGTATTCCGCGTGCATTTTCGCCGTTGGGGTCCAGGTTGGGCCTGCTTTCTTACGCTCAACTTTGGTGGTCCAGTTCAGCGGGGTGTCTTTGCCCAACTGGCCGATACCGATTGGCAGCACGATCACGGTGTTGGTGCCTTTCGGGTAGTAATACAGACGCATTTCCGCGCTGTTGATGACGATACCTTCATGAACGGTATCCGGCAGGATCAACTGCTGAGGAATGTTAAGCACGGTCCCGGCTTTTGGCAGATACGGGTCAACGCCCGGGTTCGCTTCCAGCATGTTAGACAGGCCCAGCTGGTACTGCGCCGCAAAATACTCCAGCGGCTGAGTGTTACCCTCAGGCACCGTCACTACCTGGTTTTGACCCACCAGACGGCTACCGTCTGTCGGCAGCGGATAAGTCACCGCAGAAGCGGTTTTGCAAAAACCTACTACGGCTAACGCCGCCGCAAAAAGCGTTGTTAATTTCATGTTCATGTTGTGCGAGGTATCTAAGCCATTCAGGCGTGAGTTGATAAGTCTGAATCTGTGATGGGAGCGCATTATATGTGCATTCCCGCTAACAGGGAATTCAGATGTGTACGAAATCACATTTTTTTCGATTTTGTTAAAGTTTAGCGGAGCGTCGCAACACGGGATCTCAATTCGGAATTGTGGCATAATGCCGTGTTTATCACACTTTTCGCAGGAATCTCCCCGTGTTAGTTACCAGCAACGTCACTATGCAGTTTGGCAGTAAGCCGCTGTTCGAAAACATTTCCGTCAAATTTGGCGGCGGCAACCGTTACGGCCTGATTGGTGCCAACGGTAGCGGTAAATCCACCTTTATGAAGATCCTCGGCGGTGACCTGGAGCCGACGCTGGGCAACGTTTCGCTCGACCCTAACGAGCGTATCGGTAAGCTGCGTCAGGATCAGTTCGCCTTTGAAGAATTCACCGTGCTCGACACGGTGATCATGGGGCACGCGGAGCTGTGGGAAGTGAAGCAGGAGCGCGATCGTATCTATGCGCTGGCCGAGATGAGCGAAGAAGACGGTTATAAAGTGGCCGATCTGGAAACGCAGTACGGCGAAATGGACGGTTACTCCGCGGAAGCCCGTGCGGGCGAGCTGCTGCTGGGCGTGGGTATTCCGGTAGAACAACACTACGGCCCGATGAGCGAAGTTGCGCCAGGCTGGAAGCTGCGCGTGCTGCTGGCGCAGGCGCTGTTCTCAAACCCGGACATTCTGCTGCTCGACGAACCAACGAACAACCTGGACATCGACACCATTCGCTGGCTGGAGCAGACGCTGAACGATCGCGACAGCACGATGATCATTATCTCGCACGACCGTCACTTCCTGAACATGGTTTGTACGCACATGGCGGATCTGGACTACGGCGAGCTGCGCGTGTATCCGGGCAACTACGACGAATACATGACGGCGGCCACCCAGGCGCGTGAACGTCTGCTGGCGGACAACGCCAAGAAAAAAGCGCAGATTGCAGACCTGCAGTCCTTCGTTAGCCGCTTCAGTGCCAACGCTTCTAAATCGCGTCAGGCCACCTCGCGCGCGCGTCAGATTGACAAAATCAAGCTGGAAGAGGTTAAAGCCTCCAGCCGTCAGAACCCGTTCATCCGCTTCGAGCAGGACAAGAAACTGTTCCGTAACGCGCTGGAAGTGGAAGCCCTTACCAAAGGCTTCGATGAAGGTCCGCTGTTCAAAAACTTCAACCTGCTGCTGGAAGTGGGCGAGAAGATTGCCATTCTGGGGGCGAACGGCGTGGGTAAATCCACCATGCTGAAAACCCTTGTGGGCGAACTGCAGCCGGACAACGGCACCGTGAAATGGTCTGAAAACGCGCAAATCGGTTACTACGCGCAGGATCATGAGTATGAGTTCGAAAACGATCTGACCGTCTTTGACTGGATGAGTCAGTGGAAGCAGGAAGGCGACGACGAACAGGCGGTGCGCAGCATTCTCGGGCGTCTGCTGTTCAGCCAGGACGACATCAAGAAGCCGGCTAAAGTGCTCTCCGGTGGCGAGAAGGGCCGCATGCTGTTCGGTAAGCTGATGATGGAAAAACCCAACATTCTGGTGATGGACGAACCGACCAACCACCTGGATATGGAATCGATCGAATCGCTGAACATGGCGCTGGAGATGTATCAGGGCACCCTGATCTTCGTCTCTCACGACCGCGAGTTCGTCAGCTCGCTGGCGACCCGAGTGATCGAAATTACGCCAGAACGCGTGGTGGACTTCACCGGTAACTACGAAGATTATCTGCGCAGCAAAGGTATCGAAGGCTAAAAACCTTGCCCGGTGGCGCTACGCTTACCGGGCCTACGGGTTAGTTTGTAGGCCGGGTCAGGCGAAGCCGCCACCCGGCAATGTTCAGAGCACCCACTCGCTCCCTTCAACCCCATTCACGCGCAATTTGCGTTTTTCCCCCGCCGGTAACGACACCTTCAGGGCTTTCCACGCCGGACGGTAATCCCCGCGCGCGTTAACCTTCAGGTCGATGGTTGCCCCGTCGCACACCATTTCCCATTCCACCCACAGCGCATTGCCGTTCTGGTAGCCCCAGCTTTCACCGTCGTCTTCAAACAGCAGGCCAGCGCTGGCGCCGACACCTTTCACCGGGAACAGCTTCAGCTCGCGGGCGTCGTCCTTTTCAGCAGACACATGCGTAATACGTTCGCTGAGCGGCAGACCGGCACCGGCGCGCACCAGCAGCGGCAGTTTTTCCAGCGGCGCGTCGAGGACGATCCACTGCCCGCCCGCATACCACTCATGGGTATAAAAATCGTACCAGCCGGTTTCGTTATCCGGCAGCCAGAGACGGCGTGCACGCTGACCGGCTTCGACGACGCTTGCGACCAGCACATCGCGGCCCAGCAGGAAGTCATCACACTCTTCGAAAGTCTGCGCGTCTTGCTCGTGGTCGAGGAAGGTTGGGCGCAGCATCGGTTCATCGTCTGCGTGTGCCTGCCAGAGCAGGGTGTAGAGATACGGCAGCAGGCGATAGCGCAGTTCAATGGCCGCGCGAATGGCAGGGGTCACGCCCGGGTACATCCACGGCTCGTTCACCGTGTGGTCATCGTTCCACGAGTGAATGGTGAAGCGCGGGTGCATCACCCCGTTCTGCACCCAGCGGACAAACAGCTCGGCGTCCGGTTTGTCCCCAGAAAAACCGCCCACGTCGTGGCCGACGTTAAACAACCCGGACAGGCTCATCCCCAGCCCCATGCGGATGTTATAGCGCAGGGTCTCCCAGCTGGTGCGGTTATCCCCGCTCCATGTCTGAACGTAGCGCTGCATCCCGGCACAGCCGGAGCGGGAGATCAGATACGGACGCTTTTCCGGGGCAAAGCGCTGCTGCGCTTCCAGCGAGGCGCGCATCATCAGCAGCGGCATCACCGGGCGAATATGCTTGATGGCGATCTCCTTGCCAAAGCCGTGGCAGCGGGCTTCGCCATCCCACACTTCATATTCGTTGTTGTCGTTCCAGGTGGAATCAATGCCCATCTCCAGCAACTGCGTGGTGACGCCGTTCTGCCACCACTGCACCGTCTGCGGATTGGTAAAGTCGAGATGCGATCCTTCGTCATCCCAGAAGCTGGAGCGTTCGGGTGCATCGGTTTCTGAATCGCGAATGAACAGGCCGCTCTCCGCCACTTCGCTATAGCGCGGATGGTCCTGCAGCAGGCACGGCTTGATGTTTGCCGCAAGTTTCAGCCCTGCGTCGTGGAACGCCTGGGTCATCACCTTCGGCTGCGGCACTTTGTCATGGTTCCAGTTAAAGACGTAGCGCTTGCCGTTGATCGAGGTATAGCCCGAGGAGAGCTGGAACGAGTCGCACGGGATGGCGTGCTCTTCGCACAGGCGAATAAAGTTCATCAGCTGATTCTGCGCGTCCGGCGCGTCGGTGTAGTGCATGGTTGAGCCGCTGTAGCCCAGGCTCCATTTCGGCCCGAATAACGTTTTCCCGGTCAGGCGCACGAAGGCTTTGGTGACGTCCAGCACCCGTTTGCCGGTAAAGAGGTAGTAATCAATATCGCCCGCTTCCGCCTGCCAGCGGCGATAGGCGGTGTGGTAGTTGTCGATCTCGTTACCCAGGTCCAGCCAGCAGCTGCTCAGGTTGTCATAGAACAGGCCGTAGCTCACGTCGTCGCGGCGGGTGAGGGTGAACGGAATATGCTTATACAGCGGGTCGGTGCTGGCGGCGTTATAGCCCATCGCATCGAGGTTACGCATCTCATAGCGTTTACCGTTACGCTGCAGATCGCCCGCTTTCTCACCCAGGCCGTAAAAACGCTCGTCCTTGCGGCGGCTCAGGTAGTGCGCCACCCCGTCGCCGTGGGCATTCAGCAGGTAGGCACTGGTCGGACGGTCGTTGACCAGCGGCTGCCACGCGCCCTCCTCATTGCGGTAGCGCCACTCCAGCCACAGCGGCTGGTGGACGGTCACGCGCAGCCGTTCGGTCGCCACGGTTAACGTGTCGTCCTGCTGCGTCAGCGTCCAGGCCGGGCAGGTGAAGCCGCTGAGATCGTCGCGACGGCGGCCTTCCCACGGTACGTCTTTCTCCGGCGCGATGCTCCAGGTGCGATCGAGCGCCAGTTCGCCTTTACGCTTAATCAGCACGCGGAACAGGTTCTCTTCCAGCACATACAGGCACAGGCGGTGCTGATTATCCACCAGCAGTTCCAGATGGTTTGCCGACTGCTTATCAACGGTCCAGTTTTTCAGGGTTTTCATATGCAATACATCCACTATCAGGCGCGCTTGGCGCGACGTTCAGCAATAAATGCTACCAGGAAGAGAGCGCCAATCAGGTCAAAGAAGCCCATGGCAATAAAGAGCGGGTTAAAGCCGATTTTGTCGGCGGTCACTCCGATTAACAGCGAGAACAGGAAGCTGGCGATCCACGCCGCCGAGCCGCGCATGCCGTTGACGGTCGCCATCTGACCTTTATCAAACGACTCCACGACCAGGGCGCTCAGCATGCAGGAGATGATCTGGTGCCCGAAGCCGCCGATGGAGATCAGCACGATGGTGATATACGGGTCGCGGGTGATGGCCACGATGGCCAGAGAGATCATCAGGAACGCGCCGGTCACGGAGCTTGCCACGACCGAGTTCACGCGGGAGCAGCCGAACAGGCGGGTGTACAGACGCGTCAGGTAGCCGCTCGCCACGCTGCCAAGGTCAGCGGCGAGGAACGGCAGCCAGGCAAACATCGCAATCTGTTTCAGGTCCATGCCGTGCTCTTTGGCGAGATACAGCGGCACCCAGAAGCTCAGCACTGCCCAGGCCGGCTCTGCCATAAAGGCCGGGATGGCGATACCGTAAAAACGTTTGTTCTTCGAGACGGTTTTCAGCGCGGTCAGGAACGGCAGCTTCACCGCAGGCGGTTCGTTATCCTGCTTGATAAACGCCAGCTCGTCTTTGCTCAGGTTCGGGTGCTGCTCCGGGTTGTGGTAGAACGCCCACCACAGGATCACCCACAGCAGCGCCAGCACGCCGGTGAACATAAACGCCCCCTGCCAGCCGAACGAGGCATGCGCAAAGTAGATGATAGGCGGGGCCAGCATCGCGCCGATGGAGAAGCCTACACCCGCCCAACCGGCGGCGACAGGACGCTCTGATTTCGGGAACCATTCGCCAATCGTTTTGGCGTTTGCCGGCGTGGCGGCCGCTTCAGAGGCCCCCATAAAGAAGCGCAGAATAGCGAGATGCAGCCAGCTTCCGGCCCCCGCGTGGAAAATACACATCAGCGCCCAAATACCTGCGCAGACCATAAAACCAATCTTCAGGCCGATGACGTCAATCAGCCAGCCGCACAGGGGCTGGAAAATGGTGTAGGCGATCTGGAAAGCCCCGACGATCCAGGAGTACTGCTCGGTGGTGATCCCGAGGCTCTCTTTCAGCTCCGGCGCGAGAATACCTAACGAATTTCGGGTGATGTAGTTAACGGTGACGCCCAGTAAGAACAGCACCAGTACGTACCAGCGCAGGTTTTTAATGACGCGACGGGTTTTGCTTGCCGCAACGGTGTTATTGATGTCCTGACTCATTTTACTCTCCACAAGACGGACGCTAAGGGGACGGAGGTTCAGGTGTCACACAGTTTTTTATGCCTTTGATTTCTATCCGTTTAGAATGCTTAAGTTGCTATACAACTAGTATGGAAGTTGTGTGACAGGTTCACCTTAAGGGAGAAAATGAGTGGGCAGTAGTGGATTTTGTGCAAAAATTCTCATAACTGAGCTTAATCATTTGGCATGATGGCGTGCGTATCAGTAATGATCTGACGGACACGCTATGAAAATTTTGTCATTTCGCAAATGGAGCCAGATCACAAAATGGACAAAAGGCTAAAAATCACCGAAATTGCCGCCCGTACCCAGCTCTCGATCAGCACCGTTTCGCGGGTGCTGGCGGGGAAGGCCAATACCAGCGAAAAAGCGCGGGCGAAGGTGCTGGAATGCGCCCGCGAGCTGGGGGTGCTGGACGGGATGGCGGCGGGGCGTTTGCTGCTGAACAGCCTGGTGGTGTTCGCCCCGCAGCGGGCGTTTGACGAGCGGTCTGACATCTTTTACTACCGCGTGATCCAGAGCGTGAGCAAAGGCCTGGCTTCCCACGATGTACGCCTGCGCTACTGTGCACTGGAGGAGAACGACAGCGACGCCCAGCTTTTTCTGGCACGCATGAACGAACCGGACACCCAGGCCGCCATTCTTCTCGGGATTGACGATCCGCATATCCACGATCTGGCGGTGGATGTCGGTAAACCCTGCATGCTGATTAACTGTCGCGATCGCCATATGCGCCTGCCGGCCGTGGCGCCGGATCATCGGGCGATTGGCGAGCGGGCGGCGGAGTATCTTTTTGAGATGGGGCACCGCGAAGTGATGAACGTGCTCTGCCTGCGTCGCTACACCATGGAACTGCGCCTCTCTGGCATCCGCGATGCGTGGCAATCCCACAACCTGACGTTCAACGACAAACGCGATCTGCTGGTGGTACCGAGTTTCAGCGCGCGCGAAACGGAACAGATGGTCAGCGACTGGCTGAGCCAGATGCAGGGCAACGATTTGCCGACGGCGTTTCTGGTCGGTGGCGACTTTATGGCCGCGGGCACCATCAGTGCGCTGCAAAAACAAGGGTTGCGCGTGCCGCAGGACATCTCGGTGATGAGCATTGACGGCTTTAATCTGGCAGCGATTCAGGATGTGCCGTTAACGGCGGTGCATGTTCCGCGCGACGAACTGGGAACGGAAGCGGTGCATATGCTCCAGCAGCGGCTAATGCGCCCGGACGCGCCGGTGGGAACCTTGCTGCTTAACGGCACTCTGACCGTACGGGAATCAGTCCGGCGGATACGTCAGGGGAAACGACGCACCGCCGTGGAGCGGGAAGGGTTGTACGACAGTTAAACCATGCCCAGCGCGCGCTTGCCGTGGATATTCAGGTCGGCCACGGTAAAACGGTCCTGCCAGGTCTTTTCATAATCTTCACGCGGGAAGTCACCCGGTGACGCGCCGGTTTCCAGCGCTTCCCGGACCTTTTTCGCATAGGCGAGGTTCTTTTCGCACATCGGCGCGGCAGGGATGTACATCACGTTGCCCCAGCCCTGCTGGTTCTCAACCGGTGCAACCGAGTGGATCACATCGCAATGCCACCACACGGAATCACCCGCCTCCAGTGCCGGAATGCTGCTTAACGCCTCGATAAGCAGCGGGTGCCACTTCTCAGAGACCGGCAACACGCGCCCCGGTGCGACGCCGCAGAGCTCGTCCTCCGGTACGTCGTCCAGCAGCGGGCGCAGCAGAATGTACGCCATGGCTTCCGGGATGGGCACCACGTGCAGCAGCCCCTGGCCTGGGATCATGTCCGACAGCGCCGTCCAGCCCTGGAAGGTGCGGAACACGGAGCATTTGGTGGTGTTATCCACGGTGTACTCCTCCACTTCGGTGCGGTGCGCGGCGTTCCACGGGTCGTATTTATCGACATTGCCGTCAAACACGCGGGCAAAGACCTGCTGATAGGCCGGCAGCAGCCAGCGCTCCAGCGCGCCGGAGTCGGTATGCGCCCCCAGCCCTTTCGAGGTGGTTCCCGGCGGACGGCGGCGAATACGATCCGGATAAATCACGCTCACATCCGGGTCAAACCACTGCTTGCCGTTGCTCTCGAATGTCCATAAACGGTTCAGGAACGACTGCACCTGCGCCATCTCTTCACTCTGGCGCGCCTGCATTTGCGCCTGCGACCAGTAGATTGGGTATATCTCCGGGCGGGAGGCCGTTAGGGTGCCGAAGAAGTTATCGCCCGGTCCTTTATACACCTCGTCAAACTGGTTGAGATCGAGGTAGTCGAGCATCGACTGATCCCAGGCCAGGGCCTGCTCGCGCGGGAAGTGACCTTTAATCACCGCGCAGCCCCGGCGTTTGATGGCGTCGCGCTGCGTGGGCGTGATGGTGCCATTTTTCACATCCGCAAACGGGATCACCGGCCAGACCGAATCACCTTTGTTTTTCAGGGCGTTGATTTCCGCCACGCGGGTGGCGATTTTATCACTGAGCTTCTCGAACACCGCCTGCACGTCGCCAATCTGTGCGCGTAACTCACGTTTCAACTGACGGATTGCCGCTTTGTGATCCGCCGGTAAGGTTTCACTGGTAAAGGTCATAACTGCCTCGCGTCTTTCATTCGAAAGTAAAAATATCTACAAGTGATACTTTAAGTTAAAAATAAGTTAATGCAAGTTTAAAAACTTGACGCGTGCCACAGGATGGTAAAGAAGGAGAGAGCCGGAGCGAGGCTCCGGCGGGGAAGGATTAGGCGTCGAACGGGGAGTGGGCGTCGAGCACGGCCTGAATCACGTTCAGCGCGCCCTGGTGGTTATTGTCGTCGGTACTGTAGCGGCAGATGTCTTTGATGGTGTCGGCCGCGTTGCCCATTGCAAACGAGTATTTCACCAGCTTCAGCATTTCCGCGTCGTTGCCGCTGTCGCCGATTCCCACACATTCTTGCGGGGAGATAGCCCAGCGCTTCAGCAGTCGGCTGATGCCGTTGGCTTTGTGCAGGCCAGGGATAATCAAATCCACAAAACCAAAGCCGCTGGTGACCGGTTTCATGATGCCGTCCAGCGACACGTGCAGTTTGTCGATAAGATTCGGGATATCGCTGTCCGGCAGGTTCAGGGAGAACTTAAACAGCACGTCGTCAATGTCATGGTAATCGCTGACGCGCTTTAAGCGGTGATAGTGCTTTGACATCAGCGCCACGAACGCCTCCGGCGCTTTATCGCTGACGTACGCACTTTCAAGACCGCAGGCCACAAAGTTCAGGCCTTTGTCTTTCAGCAACTCGCCAGTGACGATCTGCGACTCATGGCGCGTCAGCTCGCCGTGGAAAATCTGCTCGCCGTGATCGAAGACCAGCGCGCCGTTTTCCGCCACGAAGGAGATCTGCTCTTTCAGCTCCGGGAAGAAGGAGATGAGCTGGTAATACTGGTTGCCGCTGGCGACAACGAATTCAATATTGCGGGCTTTAAGCTGCTCAAACTGTGCCTGAAAGCGGTCCCGATCGTACTGCTTGGCATCATCAAGGAAAGTTCCGTCCATATCGGTGACGATAACTTTAACGGTCATACATTGCGCTCCTGGGTCACTGCGTTTTGAAACATTCTAATAACAAGGTGACGGGGAGCACAAATTTAATTTCATTCGAAAGTAAAAGCAAAACGGCAACCGAGGTTGCCGTTTTTAGTGTTTTCTCCCTCTCCCCGTGGGAGAGGGCCGGGGTGAGGGCATCAGCGCGCGTATTTCCCCCTCACCCTAACCCTCTCCCTCAAGGGAGAGGGGATAGCTCGGTTACAGCGTATGCTCCGTACGCGCAATAATATCGTCCTGCGCATCCGGCGACAGGGCGGTGAAGAACGCCGAGTAGCCCGCCACGCGCACCACCAGATCACGATACTGGTCAGGGTGTTTTTTCGCTTCCAGCAGCGTTTCGCGGGAAACAATGTTGTACTGAATATGCCAGCCCTTATGCACCTCGAAGAAGGTGCGCAGCAGCACCATCAGCTTCTGGCGGTCGCTGTCGTTTTCCAGCGTTGACGGGTTCAGCTTCTGGTTTAGCAGCACGCCGCCGAGAATCGCTTCGGTCGGCAGTTTGCCCACGGAGCCAATGACCGCCGTTGGACCAAGGTGATCGGTACCGGATGCCGGGCTGGCGCCTTCCGCCAGCGGGGTATGGGCTTTTCGTCCGTCCGGTGTGGCCATCGTCGCCGCGCCAAACGGCACGTTAGCGGAAATAGAAGAGGTGCCTGCGTAGTAGTTTCCGCCAATCGGGCCGCGGCCGTAACGCGGGTTGTGGTACTGCTTCAGCTCTTCAATGTAGGTCTGGTAGGCACGCGTCAGCAGCATATCCACGCTGTCGTCGTCGTTACCGTATTTCGGCGCACCGTTGATCAGACGCTGGCGCAGCTGCTCATGGGTCAGCCCGTCGAAGTCATCCGCCAGCGCGGCCGCCAGCTGCTGCTGACCGATGACGCTCTGCTCGAACACCAGCTTCTTCACCGCCGCCAGGCTGTTGCCGAGGTTGGCGATACCCACCTGCAGGCCGGAGACCCAGTCATACTTCGCGCCACCCTGCTTGATGCTCTTCGCCCGTTCGATACAGTCGTCCACCAGCGCGGAGCAGAGAATATCGTGGACATTCTCTTCCAGCATGGTGTCCACCACATATTCAATCTCGATGGATTTGCGGGTGTAGTAGCGGATCTGGGTATCCCACGCCGCCATCACCTCGTCGAAGTTATTGAAGTTACCGGCAGAGAGCGCTTTCTCCTGCGGCAGGAACACTTTCCCGCTGGTGGCGTCCCGGCCGCCTTCCAGCGCCGCCAGCATCACGCGGGCGAAGTTGATAAAGCTCATGCCGGTGCAGCGATAGCCCCATTTGCCGCCGACGGCGGTTTCGATGCAGCCAATCGCCGCGTAGTCGTAAGCATCATCGCGCTCAACGCCGAGCTTGATGAATTCCGGGATCACGATTTCATCGTTATTGAATGCCGGCATCCCGAAGCCGCAGCGGATCACCTGCACGCAGGCGTCGAGGAAGTCGTTGCTCATGCCCGCGTGGTAGCGCACGCTCAGGTTCGGCTGGGTGGAGCGCAGACGACCGCAGGACTCCAGAATCGCGTAAGAGAGCGGGTTGACCGCGTCCATCGGCTCACCGTTGACCAGCGTCTGGCCGCCGATGGTGACGTTCTGGTACAGCGGGCTACCGGCAGAGGCTTTCGAGTGCGAGCCGGAACGGATTTTGTTCACTTCCAGCAGCTTCAGCCAGCAGCTGTGCAGCAGCTCAATGGCGTGCTCGCGGTCGAGGCCCTGGTTCAGCTCCACGTCGCGGCGGTAGAACGGATAGAGATACTGGTCCATCCGGGCAAACGACACGGAGTGGCCGTTGGACTCAATCTGCAGGATCAGCTGAATGAAGTAGCACAGCTGCAGCGCCTGCCAGAAGGTTTTTGGCGGTTCGTGAGCAATCACGTCGCAGTTTTCCGCCATCGCCAGCAGTTCGTCGCGGCGGCTTTCGCGGGTTTCGCTGGCGGCCATGTCACGCGCCAGGTCGGCAAAGCGTTTGATGTGCTGGCTCACCGCCTCCAGCACGATATCAATCGCTTTCAGGAACTGGTCGCCGTGCAGGTCTTCCAGCACCGTCAGGTTAATGCGCGAGCGGCGCTCGGCCACTTTGGCGCGCAGGCCGTCGAGACCTTTCTCCAGCAGCAGCGGGAAGTTAACCGCAAGGTGCGCATCGCCGGAGGTCATGTTGCCTTCGGCTTTGATGATGCCGGTTTCCAGCAGGCCTTTCTGCTCGTCGGTGAACATGCCGTAGCAGCGATCCTGGACCGTCTGGCCGCGCCACCACGGGCAGATCGCATGCAGAACGCGCTTGTTCTCTTCGCTCACCGCAAAGCCCGCGCCCGGGCGATAAGCCAGATCGTCAATCTCTTTCTCAATCCAGGAGACGGTGTATTCCGGGAAAATCGGTGCGGCGCGCACTTCGCTTGCCTGGTTACCGATGATGAGTTCGTCGTGTTTGATCCAGATGGTGCGCTTGGCCAGGTGATGCGCCAGCGCCAGGGCGCGACGCACCGGGATCGGTTTGTCCATGTGCTGCTGATACATTTCGGTGTAGTGCTGCGCGCGTTCGGTACAGACCGGCGGCTTGACGATATGTACGAGGGCCGTTTTGTGCGCCTTAATGCGCTCGCTGAGGGTGTTGAGATTCAGGGTGGTCATAAGTTTATCCTCGTAAGGTCGCGGTTAACCCTTTCTGGCAGGCGTACTGCTGCGCGAAGTCCAGCAGGGCAGGGTTATCCAGCGGTTTGTCAGGGGCAGAGTAGGGTTGGCCGAGCAGGGTGTATTTGTTCATGCCCAGCGTGTGGTACGGCAGAAAATGAATATCGTTGACGCCGAGCTCGTCGGCGGCGAAATTGGTGATGGCGGTAACAGACGCTTCATCGGCGTTAAAGCCCGGGATCAGCGGCACGCGAATGGTCATCTTTTTCCCGGCTGCCGCCAGGCGTTTCAGGTTATCCAGGATCCGTTTCGCTGAGCCGTCCGTCCATTGTTTGAATACCTCGCCATCGACGTGCTTCAGGTCGGCGAGGAACAGATCGACGTACGGTAAAGAGGGCTCGATATAGTGCCACGGCACGTGCAGGCAGGTTTCAACCGCGGTGTGGATACCCTGGTCGTGGCTGGCTTTGAACAGCGCAAGTGCCAGTTCGGGGTTCATAAACGGCTCGCCGCCGGAAAGCGTAATTCCGCCGCCGCTGCGGTCGTAGAAGGGTTTGTCGCGCAGGACGGTCGCCATGATCTCATCGACCTGCTGTTCTTCACCGCAGACGGTCAGCGCCTGCGTCGGGCAGCAGTCGGTGAGGGCGTTGAGCGTCTCGTCGTTAAGCTTCTCGCGATGAATGACCAGCCCGTTCAGCGCACGTTCGATGCAGCCCGGCGCCGCCTGCTGGCACAGGTCGCAGCCGTCCAGACACAGGCGTGCATCAAACAGCACGTCCCGGCTGCGGGAGCGGCTTTCCGGGTTCTGACACCAGCGACAGCCCAGCGAGCAGCCTTTCAGGAACACCACGGTACGAATACCGGGGCCATCGTGGGTAGAGTAACGCTGAATATTGAAGATCATGTTTTTGCCTCTCATCTTGCATATGAAGATTAAATTACTTTCGAATGAAAGTTATCTTGATGCAGGTCAACTCCTGAGCAGGTTTTGTCGTGATAGGGTAAGTGCAGGCTAATTTTGAGGGTGACATCATGGAACTTTATCTCGACACATCTGACGTTGCGGCGGTGAAAAAGCTGGCGCGTATCTTCCCGCTGGCAGGCGTGACCACCAACCCAAGCATCGTTGCGGCCGGGAAAACGCCGCTGGAGGAGCTGTTGCCGGCCCTGCACGACGCCCTGGGCGGCAAAGGCCGTCTTTTTGCCCAGGTGATGGCGACCACCGCGGAAGGAATGGTGGAGGACGCGCGTAAGCTGCGCGCCATCATTAACGACCTGGTGGTGAAAGTGCCGGTAACCGCAGAAGGGCTGGCAGCCATCAAAATGCTGAAAGCAGAAGGGATCCCGACGCTGGGCACGGCGGTATACGGCGCTGCACAAGGGATGTTGTCCGCGCTGGCGGGGGCTGAGTATGTCGCACCTTACGTTAACCGCGTGGACGCGCAGGGCGGGGACGGGATCCAGACGGTGGTGGAATTACAGCAGCTGCTGACCCTGCATGCCCCGCAGTCAAAGGTGCTGGCCGCGAGCTTTAAAACCCCGCGTCAGGCGCTGGATTGCCTGCTGGCAGGCTGCGAGTCCATCACGCTGCCGCTGGACGTGGCGCAGCAGTTTATTACCTCTCCGGCCGTGGACGCGGCGATTGTGAAGTTTGAGCAGGACTGGCAGGGGGCGTTTGGACGGACGTCGATCTGACGTGTGCGGCCTGATGCCCTCACCCCAACCCTCTCCCACGGGGAGAGGGAGCAAACACTAAAACGGCAACCTGAAGGTTGCCGTTTGCTTTAACCACCGCACACCTCACATCCCGGATTACGCATCAGCTTCATCTCGCGGAACTGGCAGGTCATTGCGTCGTACATCACGATTTTCCCCGCCGCCGGCGTACCGTAATGCGCCAGCACTTTGATCGCTTCCATCGCCTGCAATGACCCAATCACACCGACCAGCGGCGCCATCACGCCGGCTTCGACGCAGGTGAGCGCGTTCTCGCCAAACAGGCGGCTCAGGCAGCGGTAGCAGGGTTCCCCGTCCGCGTATGTGAAGACGCTGATTTGCCCCTCCATGCGGATCGCCGCGCCTGAGATCAGCGGGGTTTTGTGGGCAAAACAGCCCGCGTTTAGCTGATTACGGACGGCGACGTTATCGGTGCAGTCGAGCACCAGATCGTGCCGGGCAATTTGCGCGGAGAGCGCGTCATCATCCAGCATCGCGTCAAGCAGAGTGAACTGAACGTTGGGGTTAATGCGGGCCAGCGCCGCGCGGGCAGAATCTACTTTCGGCTGGCCAACCGTTGCGTCGCTGTGCAGCGTCTGGCGCTGCAGGTTAGACACCGACACGGTATCAAAGTCCAGCAGCGTCATCCTGCCCACACCCGCCGCGGCGAGGTACTGGGCGGCGGCACAGCCCAGACCGCCAAGTCCGACGACCAGCACGCTGGCCGCCTTGAGCGCTTCCTGACCCTCGAAATCAAAGCCGCGCAGCACAATCTGGCGGTTGTAGCGCATCATCTCCTGGTCGCTCAGCTCCACCGTCATGTCAGCCCCCGAACAACTGGTTAAAGCGCTCCACCTCAACCCATTCGCCCGCTTCCACGTTGCCGCGCTCGCGCTCGAGCACTATAAAGCAGTTGCCCTGGCTGAAGGAGCTGAAAATGTGCGAGCCCTGGTGCCCGGTGGTGCTCACTTCGAGCTCACCGTCCGCGTTGCGCGTCAGGATCCCACGCTGGAAATCGAGACGGCCCGGTGATTTTTTCAGGCGCGTCGCGGCACGCACGCGCAGGCGTTCCGGCAGCGGGTGGGCCCGGTTACCGGAGAGCTTCGCCAGCAGCGGGATCACCAGCTGGTAGAAGGTGAGTGCCGCCGAGACCGGGTTACCCGGCAGGCCGCAGAACCAGCTGTGCCGCAGTTTACCAAAGGCGAACGGTTTGCCCGGTTTGATCGCCAGTTTCCAGAAGGCGATTTCACCCAGCTCTTCAAGGATGGTTTTGGTGTAATCCGCCTCGCCCACGGAGACGCCGCCGGAGCTGATGACCACGTCGGCGGTGTTGTCCGCCTCAATAAACGCAGCGCGCAGTTTTTCCGGATCGTCAGGAATAATGCCGAGGTTAATCACCTCGCAGCCCAGCTGCTCCAGCATCAGGTGTACTGCCAGACGGTTGGTGTCGTAAATCTGTCCGTCCTGCAGCGGCTGGCCCGGAAGCTGCAGTTCGTCGCCCGTCGAGAATACGGCGACGCGCACTTTACGGATAACCTCGATTTCCGCGATGCCGAGGGAGGCCAGCACCGGCAGTTCACCCGCCGTCAGCTTCTGTCCGGCGGCAAAAACCGTCGCGCCAAGGGCAATATCCTCGCCGGTGCGGCGAATGTTCTGGCCCGCTTTGACGCTGGCGGTAAACCGGATGCCGTCATCCGTTTGCCCGGTCTCTTCCTGCATCACCACGGCGTCGCAGCCTGCCGGCACCGGCGCACCGGTCATGATGCGCACGCAGGTGCCCGCAGGCCATTCACCGTTAAATGGCTGTCCGGCAAACGCTTTACCCGCCACCGGCAGCGCCTGACCGGCCCGGAGATCCGCCAGGCGTACCGCATAACCGTCCATCGCGGAATTATCGAACCCTGGCACGTTAAGCGGGGAGACAATATCGCGCGCGGCAATACGACCAAAACAGCGCACCAGAGGCAGCGTTTCAACGTCATGCAGCGGGGAAACTCGGTCAAGCATCTGCGTGAGTGCCGTCTCAAGCGACATCAGTCCGGCGGTAAAATCCATGGTGGGCTCCTGCACAGTAACAACGAAAGCGGCCATTATGGCAGAAAAGTGCCACTAACAGTATGACCCGGAGGTGTACGCTTTACATCACAGTTGCGTCTTTCTATATTCAAAAATCATCTGAAGTTTCATTGACGATAATGATATTTATAGAAAAAGCCGCAAATCAGGCTAACGGGTGATGTGAATGGTTAATGCGGTAATCGCAATTCATGGCGGCGCCGGGGCTATCACCCGTGCACAGTTCAGTCCCGAGGATGAAAAGCGCTACATTGACGCGCTGTACGCCATTGTGGAAACGGGCCAGAAAATGCTGGAAGCGGGCGAAAGCGCGCTGGACGTGGTCACCGAGGCGGTACGCCTGCTGGAGGAGTGTCCGTTATTTAATGCCGGGATCGGCTCGGTCTTTACCCGGGACGAAACCCACGAGCTGGATGCCTGCGTGATGGACGGCATCACCCTGAAAGCGGGGGCCGTGGCGGGCGTCAGTCGCCTGCGTAATCCGGTGCTGGCGGCGCGTCTGGTGATGGAAGAGAGTCCGCATGTGCTGCTGACCGGTGCCGGGGCGGAGGCGTTCGCCTTCGGACACGGGATGGAACCGGTATCGCCCGATCTCTTTTCTACCGAGGCGCGCTACCAGCAGCTGCTTGAAGCGCGTACGGCGGGCATGACGCAGCTTGACCATGCTGCGCCGCTGGATGAAACCACCAAAATGGGCACGGTCGGCGCGGTGGCGCTCGATAAGGCCGGAAACCTCGCGGCGGCGACGTCAACGGGAGGGATGACCAACAAGCTGCCTGGACGCGTCGGCGACAGCCCGCTGCCCGGTGCCGGCTGCTATGCCAATAACGCCACGGCGGCGGTGTCCTGTACCGGCACCGGGGAAGTCTTTATTCGTGCCCTCGCGGCCTATGACATCACCGCGCTGATGGATTACGGCGGGCTAAGCCTGAGTGAGGCCTGCGAGCGCGTGGTGATGGAGAAGTTGCCCGCGCTGGGCGGGGTCGGCGGGCTGATTGCCGTGGATCGTGAGGGCAACGTGGCGCTGCCGTTCAACAGCGAAGGGATGTACCGCGCCTGGGGTTATGCCGGTGATGAACCGAGTACGGGGATCTATCGTGAATAAGGGGGCAACGCGTGCCGCACAGTGACGAGCTGGACAACCGCGAAGTGCTGGCTGTCCATCAGTTGAATATTGCGTTTCAGGAAGAGCGGCAGTTCATCCCCGCAGTACAGAATTTATCCTTCTCGCTCAAACGCGGCGAGACGCTGGCGATTGTTGGCGAGTCCGGCTCCGGTAAATCGGTCACCGCGCTGGCGCTGATGCGTCTGCTGGAGCAGACGGGCGGGCAAATCAGCAGCGAGAAAATGCTCCTGCGCCGCCGTAACCGTCAGGTCATTGACATAAACGATCTGAGCAGCGCGCAGATGCAGGGCGTGCGCGGGGCGGATATTGCCATGATTTTCCAGGAGCCGATGACCTCGCTCAATCCGGTGTTCCCGGTGGGGGAACAAATTGCCGAGTCCATCCGCCTGCATCAGGGGCTCGGCGGCGATGAGGCGCTCAGTGAAGCCAGACGGATGCTTGAGCTGGTGCGCATTCCGGAAGCGCAGGCCATTCTTGGCCGCTACCCGCATCAGCTCTCTGGCGGCATGCGCCAGCGGGTGATGATTGCCATGGCGCTCTCCTGCCGTCCTGCGGTGCTGATCGCCGATGAGCCAACGACGGCGCTGGACGTGACGATTCAGGCGCAGATCCTGCAGCTCATCAAAGTGCTGCAGCAGGAGATGGAGATGGGGGTGATATTCATCACCCACGATATGGGCGTGGTCGCCGATATCGCCGATCGCGTGCTGGTGATGCACAAGGGCTGCGGAGTAGAAACCGGCACGGTTGAGCAGATTTTTCACGCGCCCGTTCATCCTTATACCAAAGCGTTGCTGGCGGCGGTCCCGCGTCTTGGCGCCATGAACGGCCGCGATTTGCCGCGCCGCTTCCCGCTGATTTCGCTCGATGCGACAGGGCCGGAAGAGGAAGAACGCGAGCAGGATACCGTGGTGCCGGGTAAGCCCATTCTGGAGGTGCGTAATCTGGTCACCCGTTTCCCGCTGCGCAGCGGCGTGTTGAATCGCGTGAAGCGCGAAGTGCACGCGGTGGAAAACGTCAGTTTTGATCTCTGGCCGGGCGAAACGCTGGCGCTGGTGGGAGAGTCCGGCTGCGGTAAATCCACCACCGGGCGCGCGTTGCTCCGTCTGGTGGAATCGCAGGAAGGGAGCATTACCTTTAACGGCGAGCGCATTGATACCCTGCCGGACAGCAGGCTGCAGGCGGTGCGGCGGGATATTCAGTTTATTTTCCAGGATCCGTATGCCTCACTCGACCCGCGCCACACGGTGGGGTACTCGATCATGGAGCCGCTGCGGGTACATAACCTGCTGGACGGCGACGCGGCACAGCGTCGCGTGGCCTGGCTGCTGGAGCGCGTTGGCCTGAAGCCGGAACACGCCTGGCGTTACCCGCATGAGTTTTCCGGCGGGCAGCGCCAGCGGATCTGCATTGCCCGCGCGCTGGCGCTGAACCCGAAAGTGGTGATTGCCGATGAGTCCGTTTCGGCGCTGGATGTCTCTATTCGGGCGCAGATCATTAACCTGCTGCTCGATTTACAGCGGGATATGGGCATCGCTTTTCTGTTTATTTCGCACGATATGGCGGTGGTTGAGCGCATCAGCCATCGCGTGGCGGTGATGTTTATGGGGCAGATCGTCGAGATCGGCCCGCGACGAGCGGTGTTTGAAAACCCGCAGCATCCGTATACCCGCAAGCTTATTGCGGCGGTCCCGGTCGCCGATCCGGCGCATCGTCACGGCCAGCGCGTGCTGCTGCAGGATGAAATGCCGAGCAATATTCGTAAACGCGGCGAGGTCGTGGAACGTGTCACGCTGCGCGAAGTGGGTCCGGGTCATTTCGTCGCTCCCCCGCGTCAGGCAAATGCTTTCTCGCGGTTATAACTTACAACAGGCAGGAGAACACAATGGTTACATTTGTAGCGCGTAAATGGTTGTTAGCCGCGAGCGTGACGGCAGCCCTGGCCGCTGCCCCCGCGTTCGCTGCCAAAGATGTGGTGGTTGCCGTCGGCTCTAATTTCACCACGCTGGATCCGTATGACGCCAACGACACGCTGTCGCAGGCGGTGGCGAAATCGTTTTATCAGGGACTCTTTGGCCTGGATAAAGAGATGAAGCTGAAAAATGTGCTGGCGGAGGGCTACACGGTCTCCGATGACGGGCTGGTGTATACCATCAGGCTCAGAACCGGGGTCAAGTTCCAGGACGGTACCGATTTCAACGCAGAGGCGGTGAAGGTTAACCTCGACCGCGCCAGCAATCCGGAAAATAGCCTCAAGCGCTATAACCTCTATAAAAACATCGCCAAAACCGAGGTGGTTGACCCGGCGACGGTAAAAATCACCCTGAAGGAGCCGTTCTCCGCGTTTATCAACATCCTGGCACATCCGGCAACGGCGATGATCTCGCCCGCCGCGCTGAAAAAATACGGGAAAGAGATCGGTTTCCATCCGGTGGGTACCGGCCCGTATGAACTGGTGACCTGGAACCAGACCGACTTTGTGAAGGTGAAAAAATTTAGCGGCTACTGGCAGCAGGGGCTGCCGAAGCTGGACACCATTACCTGGCGTCCGGTAGTGGACAACAACACCCGCGCGGCGATGCTGCAAACCGGTGAAGCGCAGTTTGCCTTCCCGATCCCCTATGAGCAGGCCGCGATCCTGCAGAAAAACAGCAAGCTGGAGCTGGTCGCCAGCCCGTCGATCATGCAGCGCTACATCAGCATGAACGTGACGCAGAAGCCGTTTGATAACCCGAAGGTGCGTGAGGCCATCAACTACGCCATTAACCGCCAGGCGCTGGTGAAGGTCGCTTTTGCCGGTTATGCCACCCCGGCCACCGGCGTGCTGCCGCCGGCGATTGCCTATGCCCAGAGCTATCAGCCGTGGCCGTACGATCCGGCTAAAGCGCGCGAGCTGCTGAAAGAGGCGGGCTTCCCGAACGGGTTTAGCACCACGCTGTGGTCGTCGCACAATCACAGTACCGCGCAGAAAGTGCTGCAATTCACCCAGCAGCAGCTGGCGCAGGTGGGGATTAAGGCGCAGGTCACTGCCATGGATGCCGGGCAGCGTGCGGCTGAAGTCGAGGGGAAAGGGCAGAAAGAGAGCGGCGTGCGGATGTTCTACACCGGCTGGTCGGCCTCGACCGGTGAAGCTGACTGGGCGCTGTCGCCGCTGTTTGCCTCGCAGAACTGGCCGCCAACCCTGTTCAATACCGCGTTCTACAGTAACCCGCAGGTCGATAAAGACCTTGCCGATGCGCTGAAAACCACCAAACCGGAAGAGAAAGCGCGCCTCTACAAAGACGCGCAGGATATCATCTGGAAAGAGTCACCGTGGGTGCCGCTGGTGGTGGAGAAGCTGGTGTCAGCCCATAACAAAGCGTTGACCGGGTTCTACATCATGCCGGACACCGGCTTTAGCTTTGACGATGCGGATTTAAAATAAACCTCATGCTGAATTATGTTTGTAAACGCCTGCTGGGGCTTATTCCGACGCTGCTGATCGTGGCGGTACTGGTGTTTTTGTTTGTTCATCTGCTGCCGGGCGATCCGGCGCGCCTGATTGCCGGGCCCGAAGCGGACGCGACGGTGATAGAGCTGGTGCGTAAGCAGCTGGGCCTCGACCAGCCGCTGTATATGCAGTTCCTGCACTATATTGGCAACGTTTTGCAGGGCGACTTTGGCATCTCGATGGTGTCGCGTCGTCCGGTGTCGGAGGAGATAGCCAGCCGCTTTATGCCGACGTTCTGGTTGACGATAGCCAGTATGAGCTGGGCGGTGGTGTTTGGCCTCTGCGCCGGGATTGTCGCAGCCGTCTGGCGAAACCGCTGGCCGGACAAGCTCGGGATGGCGCTGGCGGTTACCGGTATCTCCTTCCCGGCGTTCGCGCTGGGGATGCTGCTGATGCAGATCTTCTCCGTTGAGTTAGGCTGGCTGCCGACCGTCGGGGCCGATACCTGGCAGCATTACATTCTGCCCTCCATGACGCTGGGGGCTGCCGTGTCGGCGGTGATGGCCCGCTTTACCCGCGCCTCGTTCGTTGACGTGCTGAGCGAAGATTATATTCGTACCGCCCGGGCGAAAGGGGTCAGCGAGAAGTGGGTCATTCTCAAGCACGGGTTCCGCAATGCGATGATCCCGGTGGTGACGATGATGGGGCTACAGTTTGGCTTCCTGCTGGGTGGCTCTATCGTGGTGGAAAAGGTCTTTAACTGGCCGGGGCTGGGACGCCTGCTGGTCGATTCCGTTGAGATGCGCGACTATCCGGTGATTCAGGCGGAAGTCCTGCTGTTCTCGCTGGAGTTTATCCTTATCAACTTAGTGGTGGATGTGCTCTACGCTGCCATTAACCCGGCCATCAGGTATAAGTAAGATGCGATTGTTGAACTGGCGACGCCAGGCCGTTTTAGACGCTATGCCGGGGCTTAAACCGGAACATATCCGCACGCCGTGGTCTGAATTCTGGCGGCGTTTTCGTCGTCAGCCGGTCGCGATGGCGGCGGGCCTGTTTGTGCTGCTGCTGATTGCGGTGGCGATCGTTGCGCCGTGGGTGGCGCCGTTTGATGCGGAAAACTATTTTGACTACGACCGTCTGAACGACGGCCCCTCCCTGATGCACTGGTTTGGCGTGGACTCCCTCGGGCGCGATATCTTTAGCCGCGTGCTGGTCGGAGCGCAGATCTCCCTTGCCGCCGGGGTTTTCGCGGTGCTGATTGGCGCGGCCATCGGTACCGTGCTGGGGCTCGTCGCCGGGTATTATGAAGGCTGGTGGGACCGCATTATCATGCGCATCTGCGACGTGCTGTTTGCCTTCCCCGGCATCCTGCTGGCGATTGCCGTGGTGGCGATCATGGGCAGCGGGATGGCCAACGTGATTATTGCGGTGGCGGTGTTTTCGATTCCGGCGTTTGCGCGCCTGGTGCGTGGCAACACGCTGGTATTGAAACAGCAGACGTTTATCGAATCCGCCCGCAGTATGGGGGCCAGCGATGCTACCATCCTCTTCAGCCATATTCTGCCGGGGACGGTGTCGTCCATCGTGGTCTATTTCACCATGCGTATCGGCGTGTCGATTATCTCGGCGGCCAGCCTGTCGTTTCTGGGATTAGGCGCGCAGCCGCCGACCCCGGAGTGGGGGGCGATGCTGAACGAGGCGAGGGCGGATATGGTGATTGCGCCGCACGTGGCGATCTTCCCGAGTCTGGCGATATTCCTGACCGTGCTGGCGTTTAACCTGCTGGGTGACGGGCTGCGCGACGCGCTGGATCCGAGGATTAAGGGGTAGGCTTTTGCTTGCCCCTCACCCCGGCCCTCTCCCCAGTGGGGAGAGGGTTAGGGTGAGGGGAAGGAGATTAAACCCGGCTACCCCACAGGTCATACTCGTCCGCGTTTTCGACCTTCACGCGAATAATATCGCCCGGCTTAACGTTGGTTTCGCCATTGAGGTACACCGCGCCGTCGATTTCAGGGGCGTCCGCCATGCTGCGGCCAATCGCACCTTCTTCGTCCACTTCGTCGATGATGACCAGAATTTCGCGACCCACTTTCTCCTGCAGGCGTTCAGCAGAGATCTGCTGTTGCAGCTGCATGAAGCGGTTCCAGCGCTCTTCTTTCACCTCTTCCGGCACCTGGTCCGCCAGCTCGTTGGCGGTTGCGCCTTCTACCGGGCTGTATTTGAAGCAGCCGACGCGGTCCAGACGGGCTTCCTTCAGGAAGTCGAGCAGCATCTGGAAATCTTCTTCTGTTTCACCCGGGAAGCCGACAATGAAGGTGGAGCGCAGGGTCAGATCCGGGCAGATCTCACGCCACTGCTTGATGCGCGCCAGCTGACGGTCAACGGAGCCAGGACGTTTCATCAGCTTCAGAATACGCGGGCTGGCGTGCTGCAGCGGGATGTCCAGATACGGCAGAATTTTACCTTCCGCCATCAGCGGGATCACATCGTCAACGTGTGGGTACGGGTAAACGTAGTGCAGACGCGTCCAGATACCGAGTTTAGACAGCTGCTCGCACAGGCCCACCATGCTGGTTTTCACCGGCTCGCCGTTGTGGAAACCGGAGCGGTGTTTGACGTCCACGCCGTAAGCCGAGGTATCCTGGGAGATGACCAGCAGCTCCTTCACGCCCGCGTCGGCCAGACGTTTCGCTTCCGCCAGCACTTCGCCAATCGGACGGCTCACCAGATCGCCACGCATTGACGGGATGATGCAGAAGGTGCAGCGATGGTTGCAGCCTTCGGAAATTTTCAGGTACGCGTAGTGGCGCGGCGTCAGCTTCACGCCCTGCTCCGGCACGAGGCTCAGGAACGGGTTGTGCTTGGGTTTTGGCACGTAGTGATGAACATGTTGCAGCACCTGCTCGTAGCTGTGCGGGCCGGTGATCTCCAGCACCTTTGGGTGCACTTCGCGGATCTGGTCTTCTTTCGCGCCCAGACAGCCCGTCACGATCACTTTGCCGTTTTCGGTCAGGGCTTCACCGATGGCTTCCAGTGACTCCTGAACCGCGCTGTCGATAAACCCGCAGGTGTTAACGATCACCATATCGGCGTTGTCGTAGCTTGGCACCACGTCATAGCCCTCGGTGCGCAGTTCGGTCAGGATGCGTTCTGAATCCACCAGGTTTTTCGGGCAGCCCAGGGAGACGAAGCCGATTTTCGGCTGGTGCGTAACATTGCTCATAGGTTAAAAATTCATCAATTATGGAGTTATCAGGGCGGGATTTTACAGCGTATCGCGGGGGATTTATACACTCTTTGCAAGGCGGATGCGCCGGGGAGACGTTGTAACATTGTAAATAATGTTAATCAGTTAATAAAAATTGATCCCAGGCATTAAACTGTACAAAAAATGAACTTATCCTGACTATGCACAATGGCTGACAGAGGAGGAAAGAGCATGACCGTTGACAGACTAAAACGCGATCTGCTGAACAAGCTGATCAATGCCCGAATCGACCTGGCCGCGTACCTGCAGTTGAGGAAGGCAAAAGGGTATATGTCAGTCAGCGAAAGCGAACATCTGCGTGATAACCTGTTTGAACTTTGCAATTTCATGCGTGAAAAAGCACCGACCCTGAAGGCGAATTACGGCGAAAGCGAACTTATCGCACTGCGCCGCGCCGCCGAGGTGTTCTCCATTGCAGGGGTGTGTCTGATGAACGGACGCCACGACTGCCCGAATTTTATCGCCGTAAACGCGGAGAAGCTTGAAAACTGCCTGACAACGCTCTCTCTATGCATCATGTGCCTGAACAAGCACGAACAGCTTGAACAGCACTGATCCAGGGGGAGGCAACTCCCCCTTCTGATTAAGCTTTTGTAAAAGTGATAACGCGGCCGGACGCAGTGGCTAACCTTTATGCCATATGCCGATAAAGGAGCGCGTTATGCCTCGATCCTCGCTGATTTTCCTGCCTGCGTTGTTTATTCCCTTTTCGCTGCTCGCTGCGCCAGAGGCGGTCAGGGTTGAGGTGCTGCAAAACAGACTCGATCATCCCTGGTCTCTGGCGTTTCTGCCGGATAATAACGGGCTGCTGGTGACCCTGAAGGGCGGCCAGCTTAAACACTGGCAGGCCGGGAAAGGGCTTTCCGATCCGATCGTCGGTGTACCAAAAGTTTGGGCAAACGGGCAGGGCGGATTGCTGGATGTCGTCCTCGCCCCGGATTTTAAACAATCACGCCGCATCTGGCTGAGTTACGCCGAAGCGGGAAAGGACGGCAAAGCCGGAACGGCAGTAGGCTATGGCCGGTTAAGTGACGATCTGACGCGCATTGAGGCTTTCCAGGTGGTGTTCCGCCAGACGCCGAAACTCTCTACCGGTAACCATTTTGGTGGCCGACTGGTGTTCGACGGCAAAGGCTATCTCTTTATCGGACTCGGCGAGAACAACCAGCGGCCCACGGCGCAGGAACTGGACAAATTACAGGGTAAAGTCGTGCGTCTGACGGAGGACGGAAACGTGCCGCCAGATAACCCCTTTGTGCGTACGCCCGGCGCGCGGCCGGAAATCTGGTCTTACGGCATTCGTAATCCGCAGGGAATGGCGATGAACCCCTGGAGCGATACGCTGTGGCTGAACGAGCACGGTCCGCGCGGCGGGGACGAGATCAATATTCCCGAGAAAGGCAAAAACTATGGCTGGCCGCTGGCGACGCACGGTATCAACTACAGCGGGTTGAAAATTCCGGAAGCCAAAGGCGAGCACGTTGAGGGGACCGAAAAACCTCTGTTTGTCTGGAAAGTTTCACCGGCGGTAAGCGGCATGGCGTTTTACAACAGCGACGTTTTCCCGCAGTGGAAAAACAAGCTGTTTATCGGCGCGCTGAAGGAGAAAGACGTGATCGTGCTCAGCGTGAAAGGTAACAAGGTGACGGAGGACGGACGCATTCTGGGCGACCGGGATCAACGTATTCGTGATGTGCGGGTGGGGCCGGATGGATATCTGTATGTCCTGACCGATGAGACGGACGGGCAACTATTAAAAGTCAGCCCGTCCGGGACGTGATCAGGTGACCGGGATCATCACGACGTTACGGTACGCCGGGCGATCGCTCAGCTGTTTAAGCCAGCGCTCCAGGTGCGGGCGCGGCGCCCACTTCAGACCCATGTTGGTCAGGTTCCAGACGAACGGCGCCACGGCGATATCGCCTGTACCGAACGCATCACCGGAGAACCACGGGTGCTTCGCCAGTTCGTCATCCATCATCGCAAACAGATTTTCGCAGGCATCCTGCGCGGCATGAATGGCGGGATAGTCGCGGTCAGCCTCCGGGGTGCGGATAAGTCCCATCAGGATCACCCGGTGGGTTGGTGAAAGCGTCTGGTTCGCCCAGTCCATCCACTTTTCCCCTTGCGCGCGGCGGGCCGGGTTTTCGACCCACAGACGACCCTGACCGTACTGGGCAGCCAGGTAACGCACAATGGTGTTAGATTCCCACAGCGTGGCGTCTGTTTCGTCATCGCGCAGCAGCGGCACCAGGCCATTCGGGTTCATGGCCAGGTAGTCGGCCTCTTTATTCACGCCAAACGACATCCCGGCCATGATTTGATTGAACGGTAAATCCAGCTCCTCCAGCGTCCAGAGCACTTTCTTAACGTTGGTTGAATTATTTCTGCCCCACAGCGTAATCATATTTACTCCCGATGAGATGTGAATCCGAATCAGCTTTTGGTCATGGTGAGATAAACCTAACAATTACGCAACAGAAGAGAAAAAAATCGCCTGAATCAAAGCGTATCTGAATGTTATTGCATAAACTTTAATAACTTTACCCTCGTTGGGTTTCTTTAACGGTTTTAGTGCGCTATTACTCATCGCTTCTTGCGACACGGTGATGTGACGTAATTTTTGAATGGACACTCGGGTGGCATTTATGACGCGAAAAATGACTTCTCTGCGCAGCCTGGCGGCAGGCTCTGCGCTCCTTTTCCTGTTTGCACCAACGCTCTACGCAGCCGAACAGTCTGCGCCCGAAGCGCCGCCTGTGGATGCGCGCGCCTGGATCCTGATGGACTATGCCAGCGGTAAAGTGCTGGCGGAAGGCAATGCGGATGAGAAACTCGATCCGGCAAGCCTGACCAAAATCATGACCAGCTATGTGGTCGGCCAGGCGTTAAAAGCGGGCAAGATCAAGCTGGACGATATGGTCACCATCGGGAAGGACGCCTGGGCGACTGGCAACCCGGCGCTGCGCGGATCGTCGGTGATGTTCCTGAAGCCGGGCGATCAGGTTTCCGTTTCGGATTTGAATAAAGGGGTGATTATCCAGTCCGGTAACGACGCCTGTATCGCGCTGGCGGACTACGTTGCGGGCAGTCAGGATTCGTTTATCGGTCTGATGAACGGTTACGCGCAAAAGCTGGGCCTGACCAATACCACCTTTAAAACCGTTCACGGCCTCGATGCGCCGGGCCAGTTCAGCACCGCCCGCGACATGGCGCTGCTGGGGAAAGCGCTGATCCACGACGTGCCGGATGAATATGCCATCCATAAAGAGAAAGAGTTTACCTTCAACAAAATCCGTCAGCCGAACCGCAACCGCCTGCTGTGGAGCAGCAACGTCAATGTCGACGGGATGAAAACCGGCACCACCGCCGGGGCGGGTTACAACCTGGTGGCCTCCGCGACCCAGGGCGATATGCGCCTGATCTCGGTCGTTCTGGGGACCAAAACTGACCGTATCCGCTTTAACGAATCCGAAAAACTGCTGACCTGGGGCTTCCGCTTCTATGAAACCGTGACGCCGATAAAACCGGATGCCACGTTCGTCAGCCAGCGCGTCTGGTTTGGTGACAAGAGCGAAGTGAACCTGGGCGCGGGTGAAGCGGGTTCAGTGACCATTCCGCGCGGTCAGCTGAAAAATCTGAAGGCCAGCTACACTCTCACCGACCCACAGCTCACGGCTCCGTTGAAAAAGGGTCAGGTGGTCGGGACGATTGATTTCCAGCTCAACGGGAAGTCGATTGAACAGCGTCCGCTGATTGTGATGGAAGCGGTAGAAGAGGGCGGCTTCTTCAGCCGGATGTGGGATTTCGTGATGATGAAATTCCATAGCTGGTTTGGTAGCTGGTTCAGCTAATTTTTTGCCGGGTGGCGCTGCGCTTACCCGGCCTACGTTTTTCTCCCTCTCCCACAGGGAGAGGGCATCAGACCGCACCCCACTTAATACATCAACTTCACCTGCTGCGCCTTCGCGTGGGCCACTATCTCGTCATCCGGACGGCAGTCGCTGACGATGGCATCAAATTGCGCCAGTTCGCCCATTCTTGCCGAACGCACCTTGCCAAATTTACTGTGATCGACCACCAGTACGTGATACTGCGCTGCGCTCAGCGCCCAGTGCTTCACCGGTAACTCTTCCAGATTAAAGCAGGTTGCGCCCTGGCGGACACTGACGCCAGCGGCGGAATAAAACGCGATATCCGGGCATAAATTGCTGAGCGTGTCCTGCAGGTTAAGCGGCTTAAAAATCGCGTTGCTGGCGTGAAACTCACCGCCGCAAAGGATCACCCGGCACTCGGGCTTCTCCTGCAGCGCCAGAAAGGTGTTCAGGGAGTAGCACACGGCAGTGAACGGAATTGTGCTGTCGATGGCTTCGATAATCCACGGCGTGGTGGTACCGCAGTCAAAAAACAGCGTCTGGTGCGGCTGTACCAGGGAAGCCGCGAGCCGTGCAGCTTTGCGTTTCTCTTCAACCAGACGCGTCTTCTGGTCGCTGATCAGATAATGGCTGGCACTACGCGGCTCAAGCACAATATACCCGCCCAGCAGCACAACCGGCGCGCTCTCGCTGTTCAGATCCCGACGAATGGTCATCTCTGAGACGCCGAGGAGGGTGGCGGCTTCCTTAAGATGCAGCTTATCACTGCGCTTCAGCGCCTGTAGCAGCTGAGCAATGCGGTCATCGCGTCGTGTTTCCATAGTTCCTCGGCATAAAAAAGTGAACCCCCGCAGGGCGGGGGCTCAAGTGTAACCTGTCAGGTCGGGGTTAGTCACGTATCCAGCCTTTGCGGATCGGGATGGCGAAAACGGCCCGATAGAGTGAAGAGAGCCCGCGGTAGAGCGCTTCCCCGATAAGATTCCACAGGATCGCCGCGCTGACGCAGCCAATCAGTCCCACCAGGAAACCGCCCACCATATCCAGCGGCCAGTGGACGCCCAGATAAACGCGGGACCAGGCGATGGCCACGGCCACCGCCATCAGCACTGCACCCGACCACAGGCGATGCCAGAACAGGAAAGCAAGCGCGAAGGTGAAGATCACCGTACCGTGATCGCTCGGGAACGAGTCATCTGGCGCGTGGTGCAGGAAGGTATAGCCGACGTGATCGACGAAAGGACGATCGTGGGGAAATGCGTGGCCGAGAATATAGCTCACCAGCACGCTTACGCCGAGCGCCATCGCCACTTTGATCACCAGCTGGCGCTGCGCTTTTACCTGACTGCGGGGACCCCACAGCCAGAGGATGGCGGCCAGCGCAGGCACGATACTGATCAGATCTTTTGCCAGGAAGGTGGCGAAATCGATCATCCACTCTGGCGAGGCCGGCGTGGCGTTGATCAGATAAAACAGCTGGTAATTCAGACTCTCTAACATAATGTCATCACTCTTTAGCAAACCAGGTGGAAACAAGGCCATAGACCACCACCTGGGAAAACCAGACCCACCACCCGGCCCACAGGTTGTGAGAGAAAAAATGTGCCCCGCGCATGACCTGGCCGAAGCCCATCGCCAGACCCAGCACCACGCCGAGGAACACAAAGCTCCAGGCGAGGCGCGGACGCTCGCGCCAGAAGGCAAAAAACAGCCCCATTACCATAAAGCCGCTGGAGGCATGACCGCCGGGGAAACAGCGACCCGGACCGCTGTCTGCCGGGACGGCGCTGAACAGGGGATAAGACACGGCCTTACCGCCATACTCCACCAGATCCCACGGACAGCTGTGATGGCTGATGCTTTTCAACGCCCCCACCACCAGCGCACCGAGTCCCATCAGCAGCGCCGCCGTAACCAGTCTTGCGTTACGCTTGTAAGCACCGAATAACAGCGCCACGACCCCTAAGGCGATGGCGATGTACTTCGCCAGGCGATGATTCAGCAGATCCAGCAGGTGGTCTTTCTGCAGCGGGAAGCTTTGCGTCGCCGCGTCATACCAAAAACCACTTATCCATCTGTCCAGCGCTTCATTGCGCGATAGCCACGTGAACACCACGGCAAGAGCAATCAGCACGAAAAGCTGATAACCATAAAAGCGGGTCGGTAAGCGGTAAAGGCGTTTTGTCTTATTTGTCTGTAAGTTAGATAATTCTGAGCGGCTGGACGTGAGTGACATAATTTGGGATCGTTGACGAGTCATCGGGCTATCATAAATCTGTCAACTTAAGGAAACCTTAAACGAAGACGATATGTGCTTTATTTCTGTTTATCCTCGATAAATCACTATCTCGGGCTGCGGCATTTCATTACACTCGTCGCGATTTTGTCATTATAAAGAGATTGCATGTTAAACCGTTCTTCTTCAGGTTCACGTCTGGGTCGTCAGGCGCTGCTTTTCCCTCTGTGTCTGGTGCTCTACGAATTTTCGACCTATATCGGCAACGATATGATCCAGCCCGGTATGCTGGCCGTTGTGGCGCAGTACAACGCGGGGATCGAATGGGTGCCGACCTCGATGACCGCCTATCTGGCAGGTGGCATGTTTTTGCAGTGGCTGTTAGGCCCGCTGTCGGATCGTATCGGCCGTCGTCCGGTGATGCTGACCGGCGTGGTGTGGTTCATCGTGACCTGCCTCGCCACGCTGCTGGCGCAAAATATTGAGCAGTTTACCCTGCTGCGTTTCCTGCAGGGAGTGAGCCTGTGCTTTATCGGTGCCGTAGGGTATGCCGCCATTCAGGAATCGTTTGAAGAGGCGGTGTGTATCAAAATTACCGCGCTGATGGCGAACGTGGCGCTGATCGCCCCGTTACTCGGGCCGCTGGTGGGTGCTGCGTGGGTGCACGTTGCGCCCTGGGAAGGGATGTTTGTCCTCTTTGCGGTTCTCGCCGCCATCGCCTTCTTTGGCCTGCACCGTGCGATGCCGGAAACGGCGACCCGCATTGGCGAGAAACTCTCGCTAAAAGAGCTGGGTCGGGATTACAAAGCCGTGCTGAAGAATGGCCGCTTTGTGGCCGGTGCGCTGGCGACAGGGTTTGTCAGCCTGCCGCTGTTGGCGTGGATTGCGCAATCACCGGTTATTATCATCAGCGGTGAAAAGCTCAGCAGCTACGAGTACGGTCTGTTGCAGGTGCCGATTTTTGGCGCGTTGATTATCGGTAACCTGGTGCTGGCGCGTCTGACGTCACGCCGCACCGTGCGCTCGCTGATTATCATGGGCGGCTGGCCGGTTGCCGCGGGGCTGATTATGGCGGCGGTGGCGACCGTGGTGTCCTCCCACGCTTATTTGTGGATGACGGCGGGGCTCAGCCTCTATGCCTTTGGAATTGGCGTGGCGAACGCCGGGCTGGTACGCCTGACGTTGTTCGCCAGCGAGATGAGTAAAGGGACGGTCTCCGCGGCGATGGGAATGCTGCAGATGCTGATTTTTACCGTCGGTATCGAGGTGAGCAAGCATGCTTACGCGTTGGGAGGCAACGGTCTGTTCAGTCTGTTTAACCTCGCCAACGGCGTGCTGTGGGTTGGCCTGATGGTGGTGTTCCTGAAGGACAAACGCGTCGGAAACGCCCTGCAACCTTAATCTGTTTATTCCCTCTCCCCCGTTGGGGAGAGGGCCAGGGTGAGGGGGGAGGGCACCAAACCGCACGCGGTCAATTAAACGGCGCCTCCCCGTTCAATACCTTCTCAATCACGTTTAAAACGCCTTCCTCGTTATTGTGCGGTGCTTCAAAGCGAGCCACCGCTTTAATATGCGGTCTGGCATTCGCCATCGCAAAGCTGAAGCCCGACTGACGCAGCATCTCCACGTCGTTGCCGCTGTCCCCGAAGGCCACCACCTCGCTGTTATCTATCCCCCAGCGCTGTTGCAGGATCCGCAGACCGTTGGCTTTATGCACGCCCGGGATAATCAGGTCGATACTGCCGTGACCGGTGGTGACGGGTACCATGATGTCGCTCAGCTTTTCATGCAGCAGCGCCTGAATACGCGGAATTTCATCGTCAGAGACGTTAAGCCCGAACTTGAAGAAAATATCGTTCAGATTGTCAAAATTGCTGACCATTTCGAGCCGGTGATAGTACTTCGCCGCGATAGCCTTGAAGCTCTCGTCATAGCACTTTAGCGTATAGGCACTGCTCTTCCCGCAGGCGATGATCTCAATGCCCGGGACGTCGTTCAGCACGTTTGCGACGGTCTCAAAATGGGCCTTCGACAGTTCACCGTTAAAGACGTCTTCACCTTCACTCACGACCCAGCCGCCATTTTCCGCGACGAACGCAATCTCATGCGCAATCTCCGGGAAGAACGAGATCAGCTGGTAGTACTGGTTGCCGCTGGCGACCACAAAACGAATACCCTGCGCCTTCATGCGGGCGTACTGGGCCAGAAAACGTTCGCGATTATAGGTTTTGGCATCGCTCAGAAAAGTACCATCCATGTCGACGGCGATCAGTTTAACGCTCATATCCCTTCTCCAGTGTCGTTTGTTTCGTTTCCGGCCTGGCCACGGCGCGCGCCACCAGCGCCGCGATGATGACCAACCCTAACACCACCAGCATGGCGCTGCGCAGCCCGTAATGCTCACCCAGGAAACCGAGCAGCGGCGGCCCGACCAGGAAGGCGAGATAGCCGGTGGTTGCCACCACGCTGACGCGCGTCGGGGCATCCGGGCCGGTGTCGCTGGCGGCTGAAATGGTCAGCGGGAAGCCGAGTGAGGCCCCCAGACCCCAGAGGATCACCGAGACGCCGGCAATCCAGCCCACATCCACAAAGATGATCATCGCGATACCCAGGCCGCCGAGCAGCGCGCTGGCGCGCACCACCGCCACGCGGCTGTAGCGGTCGATAAACCAGCCGCCGGTGAAGCGTCCGACGGTCATTCCCAGCGTAAACCCGGCGTAAATCAGCGAACCGGAAGTCGGGCTGAAGCCGTGACCGTCCACCATCAGCAGCGGCAGCCAGTCGTTGGCGGAACCTTCCGCGAATGCCATCGCCAGCACCACCACGCCAATCAGCATCAGTTGATAATCGCGGTAGAAGGGCAGCCCCTTTTCGGCCGAGTGCTGTTCGTCCGCGGCGTTCTTGCCGTTACCGTTCGGGATGGCACGGATGCCGATCAGAATCGGAATGATGCACACCAGCGCCGCCAAAAGGATATGCAGATTCGCGCTTACGCCAGCAGCCGTCAGCGCCATGCCCACGCCAGCACCGGCCAGCGTGCCGAGGCTATAGAAGCCGTGCATCATGGGCAGCACGGTTTTGTTCATCTCGCGCTCAACCGCGGCCCCTTCAACGTTTATCGCCACTTCCGCTGAGCCTAAGCTGCCGCCAAATACCGTCAGCCCCAGGGCAAACAGCACCGGTGAGGCAAACCAGAGCGCTGCGCTCAGCACAATCATCCCAATCACCCCGCAGCACATGGTCGTGCGGATCACCGCCCGCGTACCGAAGCGCTTCACCAGCCACGCGGAGCAGAGGATGCCGCTCATCGAACCTATCGACAGGCCGAACAGCACGATGCCCATCTCAGCGGTAGAGACGGACAAAATATCGCGAATGGCGGGCGTACGCGTGGCCCAGGAGGCCATCAGCAGGCCCGGAATAAAGAAGAACATAAACAGCGCCCACAGGCGGAGCTGCAGGGCTTTACGGGGAGAGGTTTGCGTCATCGGGGTTGCACCAGAAGTACATCAATAGCGACAACACTAGCAAGTTTGTGTACATTTGTACACAAACCACGTGAGGAATTTATGAGCAGACCACCGAACGATCCGCATCGCCGGGAGAAGATCCTGCAGGCAACGCTCGATACCATTGCTGAACACGGTATTCACGCCGTCACGCACCGTAAAATCGCCACCTGCGCCGGCGTGCCGCTGGGGTCGATGACCTACTATTTTGACGGTATGGAGCCGCTGCTGGAGGAGGCCTTCACGTGGTTTACCCGGCAGATGTCGCAGCAGTACCGGGATTTCTTCGCGGGTGTCACCGGCCCGGAGATGGCGTGCGAATCCATCACCACCCTGATCCACAGTTCGCAGGTGACGACGCCGCACAACATGGCGCTGATGTATCAGCTCTACGCCTTCATGCACCGCAGCGCGGCGCTCAAAACGGTGATGCAGGACTGGATGAAAATGAGCCAGACCACGCTGGAGCAGTGGTTCGACCCGGTCACTACGCGTGCGCTGGATGCCTTCATCGAAGGGATGACGCTGCACTACGTGACTGACCGGGCACCGTTAACGCGCGAGGAGATCCGGGCGATGGTGGGAAGGATTGCGGGCGTTACACCGGTAAGTAAAATAAATTAGTTTATATTTTTCAATGTATTACGATTTTCCTTCATATTGACAATCCGGACTGATCAAGTGACTATCCACCGCGTTGGTTATTTACTGTTCAGTGGTTGAGGTTGGCGTTGGGTGAAAAAGTAAGTACATGGTTCGTGCAGGTTAGTCTGGCAAAAAAGAGAGCGTTGCTGGTACTGGTGATTGTGGTTCAGGCGGGTCTGCTGATTGGGCATTTGCTCTACCAGCGCGGCTATGTGGAGGATAACGCTGCACGTATCCTTCGCAACACGGCCATTCTCCAGTCCCAGCAGTTTGATACCAGCCTCAACGCGATGCGCTACCAGATGCGCTTTATCGGTAATGCCTTTCTGCTCAACCATACGGTCACGCCTGAAAATGCACAGTCATTCCTGAAAGGAGAGCTGAAGCGCGCCTGGCTGGATGGCATTATCGTCTTTGATGAAGACGGTCATTTTCTCAGCACCCGCGCATTATTTCCTTTCGAGCACGCGCTGGACGCCTCTACGCTTGCGCAGGCCAGCTTCCGGCAGCGCCCTCTCTTTAACGATTTTCGCCGGGATGAAGTCACCGAAAGTTTGTTTTACTGGCGGAGCAACGGTACAGATAAAAACATGGTGGGGTTCGTGATGTTCCGTGCGGTGCGCGATGCCCATGGACGCTTTCTGGGCGGTGCGGTGGGTTTCTTCAATGGTCACTCTATGAACGATATGTTCCGCAAAATGGAAGTGCAGGGCTTCGATTTAGGCCAGGGCGGGGCAATGGCGGTCCTTGACCGGGATAATGCAGTGCAGCTTGCCCGCATGGGGGCGAATGGCGGTACGCAATTGAACACCTCCGGTCCGCATCTCGCGAAGCTGCTGGAATACGCGAGCGATACCGCACAGGTCCACCAATACACCTCTCCGATTGATGGCGTTGAACGTATGGGGGTATTTCTCAACCTTAACGAGCGCAAATGGGTGCTCGCCGTCGGGCTGGCCCGAAAAGATGTGCTGCACGGCTGGTATTATCAGGCCCTGTGGACGGCGCTGGCGATTCTGGTGATCTCCCTTACGCAGTGGTTTCTTATGCACTATATCCACGTCAACGCCCTGCAGCGGGCGCGTTTCCAGCAGGAGGCGCGGCACGATCCGCTCACCGGGCTGGCGAACCGTCGCCAGTTTGATGAGTGGTCTTTGCGGGCCTGCAATCTTGCCCGTCGGCATCAGCAGCCTCTGTGTCTGATGAGCATGGATCTGGATTTCTTTAAGCGCATTAACGACACCTGGGGTCATGACGGCGGCGATGCGGTGTTGAAGCACATTGGAAACGTGCTTCCGGCACTGGTGAGAGGCAGCGACATTGCCTCGCGCTTTGGCGGGGAGGAGTTTGTCGTGGCCATGCCGCATACCTCTCTGGAGGCGGCCGCTGAGATCGCCGAGCGCGTACGGATGAGCCTTGCCAGCCAGAATGTCGACTTCAACGGGCAGACGATCCGCTTCACCGCCAGTATAGGACTCGCGTGCATGACCCCGGATGAACTTGAAATAGAACATGGCATGCAGTCAGCCCTGGCACGCGCCGATCAGGCGCTATATCGTGCGAAACGTGAAGGGCGCAACCGCGTCTGCGTGGCGAGCTAGCGGGCGGCTGTCTTCGCCATGGGCTCAGAGCCTGACTGGATCAGGCTCTGTCGTCCTTCTGAAGATGGATTATTTTTTCAGGCGCTTCTTCCCGCTCTCATCCACTACCACTTCGCCATCCTCTTTGGTAAACGCCCCTTTTTGCGCATCCGGCAGTATGTCGAGCACGACTTCAGAGGGGCGACACAGGCGCGTGCCCAGCGGCGTCACCACGATCGGACGGTTTATCAGGATTGGGTGCTGCAGCATCAAATCGATAAGCTGGTCGTCGCTGAATTTATCTTCGGCAAGGCCGAGTTGTTCATAGGGCTCCACGTTTTTACGCAGCAGATCCCGCACTGAAATGCCCATGTCGGCAATCAGTTTAATCAATTCATCGCGTGACGGCGGGGTATCCAGATAGAAGATAATTTCTGGCTCCGCGCCGCTGTTGCGGATCATTTCCAGCGTATTGCGCGAGGTGCCGCAGGCGGGGTTGTGATAAATGGTGATGTGGCTCATATCAGTGGCTCATTACAGTGTGAAGGAGAGACGTAGCGCCAGCGCGGCGAGCGTCACAAACAGGACCGGCAGCGTCATGATGATGCCCGTCCGGAAATAGTCGCCCCAGGTAATCGTCATGTTTTTCTGCGCCAGCACGTGGAGCCAGAGCAGGGTGGCGAGGCTACCGATGGGCGTGATTTTCGGCCCCAGATCGCAGCCAATCACGTTGGCGTAAATCATCGCGTCCTTAATTAATCCTGTTGCCGTGCTGCCATCAATGGAGAGTGCGCCAATCAGCACCGTGGGCATGTTGTTCATTATGGATGACAGAAACGCGGTGATGAACCCGGTACCCAACGTGGTGGCCCACAATCCGTGTCCGGCCAGGCTATTCAGAACGCCTGTGAGTGAATCTGTCAGCCCGGCATTGCGCAGGCCATACACCACCAGATACATCCCCAGCGAGAAGATAACGATCTGCCAGGGCGCGCCACGCAGCACTTTTCCGGTGTTTATCGCATGTCCGCGTTTTGCGACGGCAAACAAAATCAGCGCGCCTGCAGTCGCAATGGCGCTGACCGGAATCCCGAGCGGTTCAAGCACGAAGAAGCCGACCAGAAGCAGCAGCAGGACGATCCAGCCCGTTCTGAACGTCGGGAGATCGTGAATGGCCCGAGCGGGTTCGCGGAGTTTTGCCAGGTCATATGCCGGGGGAATGTCTTTGCGAAAGAACAGATGCAACATCACCAGCGTTGCGGCAATCGCGGCGATATCTACCGGGATCATCACCGAGGCGTATTCGCTGAACCCCAGCGAAAAGAAGTCTGCCGAGACAATGTTGACCAGGTTCGACACAATCAGCGGCAGGCTGGCGGTATCGGCGATAAAACCTGCCGCCATGACAAACGCCAGCGTGGCCTGCTTGCTGAACCCCAGCGCCAGCAGCATGGCGATAACGATTGGGGTCAGGATCAGCGCCGCGCCGTCATTGGCAAACAGCGCCGCCACGGCTGCGCCCAGCAGGACTATCCAGGTAAACAGCAATCTTCCGCGACCGTTCCCCCAGCGGGCGACGTGCAGCGCTGCCCACTCGAAAAAGCCGGACTCATCCAGCAGCAGGCTGATAATGATGACGGCAATAAACGTTGCCGTGGCGTTCCAGACAATATTCCAGACCACCGGAATATCGCTTATGTGGATCACGCCGCTGACCAGCGCCAGCCCGGCGCCAAGGGTGGCACTCCAGCCGATACTCAACCCTTTGGGCTGCCAGATGACCAGTACCAGCGTAAACAGAAAAATAGCCCCTGCCAGAAACATTTCTTACTCCATTACATCTGTTTTTGTGAATGTGTTTTGCTTAGCACGAGCCCGGAAGTCGGTTTTTCAGCTTCAGGCGCGTCTCTTCCCGCAGGCAGTTCCAGCTGGTGTCGATGACAGCTGCCGCCCATGCAGGCATGTTGGGAGAGAGACGGTAATAGACCCACTTACCCTCGCGACGGTCGATCACCAGCCCGGACTCACGCAGCAGGGCCATATGGCGCGAGACCTTCGGTTGCGGCTCGTTGGTGGCGGAGCAGAGATCGCAGACGCACAGCTCGCCGGCTTCGCGGAGCAGCATGACGATGGCGAGCCGCGTTTCGTCGGCGAGGGTTTTGAAGAGGTGGAGTGGGTGGAGCATGGGGTTTCCTGCGGGTGTGATTTTTATATGCGTTTAATCATATGTGTTTTGGTGGCAAGAGAGAAGGCGAGATTTCAGGAAGGAGAATTTCAGGCAACAAAAAACCCATCAACCTTGAACCAAAACGGCGGGGTTGATGGGCTCCACAAATTGGGGACATCAAAGAAAAGCAGTGGCACTAGTTATGACTGCCCCCTGATTAAAAAGTTCTGCGCGTAACAAAAATTTTTTCGTTATGCGCAAACATCAGCGTTATCCGAGTCCTGGCCAGATGATGATGATCAGCGTACCCGCCAGGGTCAGCAGTACGTTAGCGATAGCATACGTGCCCGCATAGCCCAGCGCAGGGATGTTGCTGCGCGCGGTATCGCTGATGATTTCCATGGCCGGCGCACAGGTACGCGCCCCCATCATTGCCCCGAAGAGCAGGGCACGGTTCATGCGCAGCACGTAGGCACCGAACAGGAAGCAGATCACCACAGGTACCAGGCTGACGATAAGTCCGGAAACCAACATCTGCCAGCCGACAGCGCCCAGGCTGTGGCCAATGCCGCTGCCGGCGCTTAAGCCAACGCCCGCCATAAAGACCATCAGACCGAACTCTTTCACCATGTTCAGCGCGCCCTGCGGAATGTAGCCGAAGGTCGGGTGGTTCGCTCGCAGGAAGCCCAGCATGATCCCGGCGAACAGCAGCCCGGCGGCGTTACCGATGCCGAAGCTAAAGTTGCTGAACTGGAAGGTGATCATCCCGATCATCAGGCCAACGATAAAGAAGGCGCAGAAGGCCAGCAGGTCGGTGACCTGGCTGTGAATGGAGATAAAGCCAATGCGGTCGGCCACGGTTTTCACGCGGCGGGCGTCGCCGCTCACCTGCAGCACGTCACCTTTATTCAGGACAACGTTGTCGTCGATGGGCATCTCAATCTGGCTGCGGATCACGCGGTTGAGGAAGCAGCCATGGTCGGTCAGCTTCAGCTGCGCCAGACGGCGGCCCACGGCGTTATGGTTTTTCACCACGATCTCTTCGGTGACGATGCGCATGTCGAGCAGGTCGCGGTCGAACACCTCTTTGCCGTTACGGAAGCTTGGGTCGAGACGCGCGTGGGCATCCGGGTAACCCACCAGCGCGATGTCGTCGCCCATCTGCAGCACCGCATCGCCGTCCGGGTTCGCCAGAATGCCGTTGCGGCGGATACGTTCGATGTAGCAGCCCGTCTGGCGGTAAATGCCCAGCTCGCGGAGGTTTTTGCCGTCCGCCCAGGCCACCAGCTCCGGCCCGACGCGGTAGGCGCGGATCACCGGGAGATAAACTTTACGTTTGGAGTCGGTATCCAGACCACGCTCGCGGGCGATTTGCTGGGCGCTGGTCTGCAGATCCTGATGCTGCAGTTTTGGCAGATAGCGTGCGCCCACAATCAGGCTCACCAGACCAATCAAATAGGTCAGGGCATAGCCCAGGCTCAGGTGGTCGAGGGCGGTAGAGAGCTGTTCCCCGGCCATACCGGAATGGCGCAGGGTATCACCGGCACCCACCAGTACGGGGGTGGAGGTCATGGAGCCTGCCAGCATACCGGCCGTTAACCCGATATCCCAGCCAAACAGTTTGCCCAGCCCTAAGGCGATCAGCAGCGCGCTGCCGACCATCACCAGCGCCAGCATCAGATAATTTTTGCCGTCACGGAAGAAAATTGAAAAAAAGTTAGGTCCCGCTTCCACGCCAACACAAAAAATAAACAGCATAAAACCTAAGTTGAGCGCGTCCGTGTTAATGCTGAAATGCTGCTGGCCTAATAATAAGGAGACGACTAAAACGCCAATGGAATTACCCAGTTGAACTGAACCGAGACGCAATTTACCCAGGCAAAGACCCAGCGCCAGTACCACAAATAATAACAGGATGTAATTCCCGTTTAACAAGTCTGCGACGTTTATATTCACGGAGGCTAACTTCTTGTTTACCAGTAAGTTGTTGAATGAAAGGACTATTTGGGCTACTGTTTTCTGGGTCAGGGAACGCGTACAACACTCCCTGTTTCCTAATTTATTCCCTAAAACATTAGCTGGCCGATAGTTTAATCGTATTAGCTACTGACAGCTACCTATTATCGCATAACCCTGTGCGGGCTTTGGCAAGGATTGCCACATTGCTTTATCTGACTGGGCGTCCACTGGACGAAGCTGTATTTGATAGAGATGAAGTCAGGAGGATAGTTTGAACATTACACGGAACTGGGCGGGGGTGATCAGCTGCTTTTTGCTGTTTATCGTCGTATGCATGGCGCTCGCTTTTAATGTGAAAGGGGCGTTCAGGGCTGCCGGTCACCCGGAGCTCGGGCTGCTCTTTTTTACCCTGCCGGGAGCGGCAGCCAGTTTCCTCTCCCGTAAAGGGGAGGTGGTTAAGCCACTGATCGGCGCCATGCTGGCCGCACCGCTCTGTTTGCTGCTGATGCGGTTACTGTATGTCCCGACGAGAAGTTTCTGGCAGGAGCTGGCGTGGTTACTGAGTGCGGTATTCTGGTGCGCGCTGGGGGCGCTGTGCTATTTGTTTGTGTGCAGTCTGCTTAAGCACTGGCGACACCACAAATAAAAACGCCCTCCAGGTGAGGGCGTCTTAGCGTTACTGGGCGGCAAACAGACCCAGATGCTCTTTAGCGTAAGCTTCAAAGTCGGTGCAGCCACCAATGTGTTTCTGATCGAGGAAAATCTGCGGTACGGTTTCAACCGGTTTACCCACGGTTTTTTCCAGATCGGCTTTGGTGATGCCTTCTGCGTGGATATCCACATAGCGGAAGTTAAAGTCATCACGCTCTTCAGTCAGTTTTTCAGCCAGCTCTTTTGCGCGCACACAGTAAGGGCATCCTGGACGACCAAAAATTACTGCAAACATTTCTCTCTCCTCAAAAAACAAGCCTGACGGCGAATAGGACATATAGTGCCCGATAACCTGCCGTCATTAAAGAAGGTTTCGCCTGTCACTTTGATACAGTAAGGCTATGTTTCGCCAATTACACCGCGCAAATCATTGCCTATACTGGCTGCAATACGGTTTAAGCACGACAAAGAGAGACAAGATGACACCAACGATTGACCTGCTCCTTTCCCATCGTTCCATTCGACACTTCACCGGTGAACCAATTACCGAAGCGCAGCGCGAAGCGATTATTAACAGCGCAAGGGCGACCTCCAGCTCCAGCTTCCTACAGTGCAGCTCCATTATCCGCATCACCGACCCGGCCCTGCGCGAGCAGCTGGTTACGCTCACCGGCGGGCAGAAACACGTGGCGCAGGCCGCGGAGTTCTGGGTGTTCTGTGCCGACTTTAACCGCCACCTGCAGATCTGCCCTGAGGCCGAATTAGGCCTGGCAGAACAGCTGCTGCTGGGCGTAGTGGATACCGCGCTGATGGCGCAAAACGCCTTTACGGCGGCGGAGTCGCTGGGGTTAGGCGGTGTGTATATCGGCGGGCTGCGTAACAACATTGAAAGCGTGACCGAACTGCTGAAGCTGCCAAAACATGTCCTGCCGCTGTTTGGCCTGTGCCTTGGCTGGCCGGCGGATAACCCGGATCTGAAGCCGCGTATTCCTGCTGCCATGCTGGTGCATGAAAACCACTACCAGCCGCTCGATCGCGACGTGCTGGAGCAATACGACGAGGAGCTGGCGCACTACTATATGACCCGCGGGAGCAATACCCGTCGCGATACCTGGAGCGACCATATTCGCCGCACTATCATTAAAGAAAATCGTCCGTTTATTCTTGATTACCTGCACAAACAGGGCTGGGCGACGCGATAGTCCATTTATCCTGTGCCTGCCTGCGTATATGATACGCAGGCTTTTTCCATGTCTTTAGCGAGGTGCAGGGTGAAAATTGCCATATTATCCCGGGATGGAACGCTCTATTCATGTAAACGCCTGCGAGAAGCGGCGGCAAAGCGCGGGCATCAGGTTGAAATCCTCGATCCGATGTCCTGCTATATGAACATCGATCCCGCGGCCTCATCGATTCACTACAAAGGCCGCAAGCTGCCGCATTTTGATGCGGTGATCCCCCGCATCGGCTCCCAGATCACCTATTACGGCACCGCCGCGCTGCGCCAGTTCGAGATGCTGGGCAGCTACCCGCTCAACGAATCTGTCGCCATTTCCCGCGCCCGGGATAAGCTGCGCTCGCTGCAGCTGCTCGCCCGGCAGGGGATCGATCTCCCGGTGACCGGTATCGCTCACTCCCCGGACGACACCAGCGATCTGATCGACATGGTGGGCGGCGCGCCGCTGGTCATCAAGCTGGTAGAAGGCACCCAGGGCATTGGCGTGGTGCTGGCGGAGACGCGTCAGGCGGCGGAGAGCGTGATTGACGCTTTCCGGGGCCTCAATGCGCACATCCTGGTGCAGGAGTATATTGAAGAAGCTAAAGGACGTGATATTCGCTGCTTCGTGGTGGGTAACGAGGTGGTGGCGGCCATCGAACGCCAGGCGAAAGAGGGCGATTTTCGCTCCAATCTCCATCGCGGAGGCATTGCGCGGGTGGCGACGATCAGCGATCGTGAGCGTGAGATAGCGGTGAAAGCCGCGCAAACGCTGGGGCTGGATGTCGCGGGCGTCGATCTTCTGCGGGCGACGCGCGGGCCGCTGGTGATGGAGGTGAACGCCTCGCCGGGGCTGGAAGGCGTGGAAAAAACCACAGGGGTCGATATTGCGGGTAAAATGATCGCATGGATCGAGCGTCATGCGACCCCAGGTTACTGTCTGAAAACGGGTGGGTGAATGGTATTGATCGCACTTTTTGCGTACCCTATGCGAAGTTTTTATTAAAGAGGCTGCACAGCGATGGATTTACAGGTCGTTCCAACACTGGATACGTTACGTCAATGGCTCGATGATGCGGGTATTACGTTCTTTGAATGTGACTCCTGCCAGGCGCTGCATCTGCCTCATATGCAGAATTTCGACGGCATTTTTGACGCCAAAATCGATCTCATTAACGACGTGATCCTCTTCTCCGCGCTGGCTGAAGTGAAGCCGTCTGCGCTGCTGGCGCTGGCCTCGGACCTGTCAGCGATCAACGCCAGTTCTTTGACGGTGAAAGCATTTCTCGACATACAGGATGATAATCTGCCAAAACTGGTCGTTTGCCAGTCTTTATTCTCCGGTGCCGGGCTGTCGTTCAAGCAGTTCGCCTGGTTTATGCGCTTGAGCGAAGAGCAAATTTCCATGGTCATGATGGAAGCCAGTGCACACCATCTCCTGTACAGCACGGAAGACGATGCAGAGAATAATGATGCATCTCCCAATTTTCTTCACTAAACCTGTCTGACTTTTGCGCAGTCGCTGCCATAGCGGCTGCAGAAGGCCATTTTTTCTGCTGCTTTTAACCTTTCCTTAAAGAATTTTTCACCTCCCCAAAGGCCATTTCGGCTTATCACGTAGACATAACCTGCATAAAAAATTGATAAAAGGCGTTTTTTCGTCTGGGCTATAGCCGGGGACACGGGCTACAGTTATTCTTGCGATGCTTAAAAAAGCGAGCGGAGGCTGCCGGATAAAGAGGTTTCTTTTTATTTCGGGCAGAGCGACAAACTATGCATGATTTTTGCATATATCCAGATTGCACAGTTTTAGTTCGTTTGTTAACGAGCTTTCAGAAGGAATAACACTATGATCGCCTTAAATAAAAAATGGTTATCGGGTCTGGTTGCGGGTGCTCTGATGGCCGTCTCTGCCGGCACGCTCGCTGCGGAACAAAAAACGCTGCACGTTTACAACTGGTCTGACTATATTGCGCCGGACACGGTCGCGAATTTTGAAAAAGAGACCGGCATTAAAGTGGTCTATGACGTGTTCGATTCCAACGAAGTGCTGGAAGGCAAACTGATGGCGGGCAGCACCGGCTTCGACCTCGTGGTACCGTCCGCGAGCTTCCTGGAGCGTCAGCTTACTGCCGGCGTCTTCCAGCCGCTGGATAAGAGCAAATTACCGAACTGGAAAAACCTCGACCCGGAAGTGCTGAAGCTGGTAGCCAAACACGACCCGGAGAACAAATACGCGATGCCGTATCTGTGGGCGACCACCGGTATTGGCTACAACGTCGATAAAGTCAAAGCGGCGCTGGGCCCGGACGTCAAGCTGGACAGCTGGGACGTGGTGCTGAAGCCGGAAAACCTTGCGAAGCTGAAAAGCTGCGGCGTCTCCTTCCTTGATGCGCCGGAAGAGATCTTCGCCACCGTGCTGAACTACCTGGGCAAAGATCCGAACAGCAACAAGGCGGATGATTACACCGGTCCGGCGACGGATCTGCTGCTGAAGCTGCGTCCAAACATTCGTTACTTCCACTCGTCTCAGTACATCAATGACCTGGCGAACGGTGACATCTGCGTCGCGATTGGCTGGGCAGGGGACGTATGGCAGGCGGCTAACCGCGCGAAAGAGGCGAAAAACGGCGTGAATGTCTCCTACTTCATTCCGAAAGAGGGGGCGCTGGCCTTCTTTGACGTCTTCGCGATGCCGACGGATGCGAAAAACAAAGATGAAGCTTATCAGTTCCTCAACTACCTGATGCGTCCTGACGTGATCGCCCACATCAGCGACCACGTTTACTACGCAAACGGTAACAAGGCCTCCGTGCCGCTGGTGAGCGAAGAAATCCGTAATAACCCGGCTATCTATCCGCCAGCGGATGTGTTCGCCAAGCTCTTCACCCTGAAAGTTCAGGATCCAAAAATTGACCGTGTGCGTACCCGCGCGTGGACCAAGGTGAAAAGCGGTAAATAACGGCGTTTGGTATTGTTGCCCGGTGGCGCTATCGCTTACCGGGCCTATACAACCCGTAGGCCGGGCAAGCGTTAGCGCCGCCCGGCGATGCGCACCCTGACGGTGCGTTTGCACCAGTTTTGATCTATGCCGGAGAGCACCCCGTGAATGACGCGATCCCCCGCCCGCAGGCGAAAGTCCGTAAAGCGCTGACCCCGCTTCTTGAAATTCGTAACCTCACCAAATCTTTCGATGGCCAGCATGCCGTGGACGACGTCAGCCTGACTATCTATAAAGGCGAAATTTTTGCCCTTCTGGGGGCGTCCGGCTGCGGCAAATCGACCCTGCTGCGTATGCTGGCCGGTTTTGAACAGCCCACGGCCGGGCAGATCATGCTTGATGGCGTGGATCTCTCCAGCGTGCCGCCGTATCAGCGCCCCATTAACATGATGTTCCAGTCATACGCGCTGTTTCCGCACATGACGGTGGAGCAGAACATCGCCTTTGGCCTGAAGCAGGATAAGCTGCCGAAGGCTGAAATTACCGCGCGCGTGGCCGAGATGCTGAGCCTGGTGCATATGCAGGAGTTCGCGAAACGTAAACCGCACCAGCTCTCTGGCGGCCAGCGTCAGCGTGTGGCGCTGGCCAGAAGCCTGGCAAAACGCCCGAAACTGCTGCTGCTTGATGAGCCGATGGGGGCGCTGGATAAAAAACTGCGCGACCGTATGCAGCTCGAAGTGGTGGATATTCTCGAACGCGTGGGCGTGACCTGCGTGATGGTCACCCACGACCAGGAAGAAGCCATGACCATGGCCGGACGTATCGCGATCATGAACCGCGGCAAGTTCGTGCAGATTGGCGAGCCGGAAGAGATTTATGAGCATCCGACCACCCGCTACAGCGCTGAGTTTATCGGTTCGGTGAACGTCTTTGAAGGGCTGCTGAAAGCGCGTCAGGAAGATGGCCTGATCATCGAATCGCCGGGGCTGCAGCATCCGCTTAAGGTCGATCCAGATAACTCCGTGGTGGATAACGTGCCGGTCTACGTCGCGCTGCGCCCGGAGAAGATCATGCTCTGCGACGATCCGCCTGCCGATGGCTATAACTTTGCCGTAGGTGAAGTGGTGCACATTGCCTATCTGGGCGACCTCTCCATCTACCACGTGCGCCTGAAAAGCGGGCAGATGCTGAGTGCCCAGTTGCAGAACGAACACCGCTATCGCAAAGGCCAGCCAACCTGGGGTGACGAGGTGCGCCTGTGCTGGGATGCGGACAGCTGTGTTGTGCTGACGGTATAAGGAGCGGCCAATGAGTACACTTGAACCTCCAGCCCGCGCAGGTAAACCGGGCGGCGTTGCCAGCTGGCTGACGCGCATGCAGATGAAGCACGGCCGCAAGCTGGTGATCGCCATGCCTTACGTGTGGCTGATCCTGCTGTTTCTGCTGCCGTTCCTGATTGTTTTCAAGATAAGCCTGGCGGAAATGGCGCGGGCGATCCCGCCCTACACCAACCTGCTGGACTGGGCCGACGGGCAACTGACGCTGACGCTGAATCTCGGCAACTTCCTGCAGCTGACGGATGACCCGCTCTATTTCGAGGCGTACCTGCAGTCGCTGCAGGTGGCGGCGATCTCGACGCTCTGCTGCCTGGTCATGGGCTATCCGCTGGCGTGGGCCGTGGCGCACAGTAAACCGTCGACGCGGAATATTTTGCTGCTGCTGGTGATCCTGCCGTCGTGGACCTCGTTCCTGATCCGCGTTTACGCGTGGATGGGGATCCTGAAAAACAACGGCGTGCTGAACAACTTCCTGATGTGGTTAGGCGTTATCGATCAGCCGCTGACGATCCTGCACACCAACCTCGCGGTTTATATTGGCATTGTGTACGCCTATCTGCCGTTTATGGTGCTGCCGATCTATACGGCGCTGACGCGTATTGATTACTCGCTGGTGGAAGCCTCGCTGGATCTTGGTGCCCGTCCGTTAAAAACCTTCTTCAGCGTCATTGTCCCGCTGACCAAAGGCGGCATTATCGCCGGGTCGATGCTGGTCTTTATCCCGGCGGTAGGGGAGTTTGTGATCCCGGAACTGCTCGGCGGGCCAGACAGCATCATGATTGGCCGCGTGCTGTGGCAGGAGTTCTTCAATAACCGCGACTGGCCGGTGGCGTCGGCGGTGGCGATCGTGATGTTACTGCTGCTGATCGTGCCGATCATGTGGTTCCACAAGCATCAGCAGAAACAGATGGGAGACCACGGATGAACAACTTACCGGTAGTGCGCTCCCCGTGGCGAATTGCGATCCTGGTTATCGGCTTCACCTTCCTGTATGCACCGATGCTGATGCTGGTGATCTACTCGTTCAACAGCTCCAAACTGGTGACGGTGTGGGCCGGCTGGTCGACGCGCTGGTACAGCGAGTTGTTCCACGATGATGCGATGATGAGCGCGGTGGGGCTGAGCCTGACCATTGCGGCGCTGGCGGCGACAATGGCGTCCGTTCTGGGCACCATCGCCGCGCTGGTGATGGTGCGCTTCGGCCGTTTTCGCGGTTCGAACGGGTTTGCCTTTATGATCACCGCGCCGCTGGTCATGCCGGACGTCATCACCGGTCTTGCGCTGCTGCTGCTGTTCGTGGCGCTGGCGCATGCCATCGGCTGGCCGGCGGATCGCGGCATGCTCACCATCTGGCTGGCGCACGTCACCTTCTGTACCGCGTATGTCGCGGTGGTGATCTCCTCGCGCCTGCGCGAGCTGGATCGCTCCATTGAAGAGGCGGCGATGGATCTCGGCGCGACGCCGCTGAAGGTCTTTTTCATCATCACCCTGCCGATGATTATGCCGGCGGTGATCTCTGGCTGGCTGCTGGCGTTTACCCTGTCGCTCGACGATCTGGTGATCGCCAGCTTTGTCTCCGGCCCTGGCGCGACGACGCTGCCGATGCTGGTCTTCTCCAGCGTACGCATGGGGGTCAACCCGGAGATCAACGCCCTGGCCTCGATCATCCTCGGCGTGGTCGGAATTGTCGGATTTATCGCCTGGTATTTGATGGCGCGCGCGGAAAAGCAGCGCGTGCGTGATATCCAGCGTGCAAGACGCGGCTGAAGGATTTAAAATTTCCAGTGATGTGCCGCGCATGACGCGGCACTGTTTTTCAGGGAAGTAAAACATTGGGATTATTAAAGAAATCACGTATTACGCACGCGCGTCCTAACGTTCCTGCTCTGGTTCAGGTGGCGGCGCTCGCCATTATTATGATCCGCTGCCTGGACGTGCTGATGATTCTCAACACCCTGGGCGTGCGCGGCATCGGTGAGTTCATTCACCGCAGCGTGCAGACGTGGAACCTGACGCTGGTCTTTTTGAGCAGCCTGATGCTGGTCTTTATCGAGATCTACTGCGCATTCTCGCTGGTCAAAGGGCGCAACTGGGCGCGCTGGGTCTATCTGCTGACGCAGGTGACCGCGGCGAGCTATCTGTGGGCGGCTTCGCTGGGATACGGCTACCCGGAACTGTTCAGCATTGCCGGCGGATCCAAACGCGAAATCTTCCACGCGCTGGTCATGCAGAAATTGCCGGATATGCTGGTGCTCCTGTTGCTCTTTGCGCCAGCTTCAAGCCGACGGTTCTTCCGCCTGCAATAATGTGTATAATCGCTGCCCTCGCTTTCCTTAAGGTTTTCATATGCAGTGCGCACTCTATGACGCCGGACGCTGCCGCTCCTGTCAGTGGATAGAACAGCCGGTCTCTCAACAACTCACCGCCAAAATGGCCGACCTGCAACAGCTGCTGGCAGCACACGCGGTGGCGGAGTGGTGCGCACCCGTCAGCGGCCCGGAGCAGGGCTTTCGTAATAAAGCCAAAATGGTGGTCAGCGGCAGCGTTGAAAAACCGCTGCTCGGGATGCTGCATCGTGACGGCACGCCGGAAGATTTGACCGACTGCCCGCTCTATCCCGCCTCCTTTGCGCCTGTTTTTGCCACGCTGAAACCGTTTATCGCGCGGGCCGGGTTAACGCCTTATAACGTCGCCCGCAAGCGCGGTGAGCTGAAATACCTTCTGCTGACGGAGAGTCAGGCAGATGGCGGCATGATGCTGCGTTTTGTGCTGCGCTCGGAAACCAAACTGGAGCAGCTGCGCGCGGCGCTGCCGTGGCTGCAGGAACAGCTTCCGCAGTTAAAGGTCATAACCGCTAACATTCAGCCAGTGCATATGGCGATCATGGAAGGGGAGAATGAGATCTACTTGACCGAGCGCCATGCACTGGCCGAGAACTTCAACGGCGTGCCGCTGTGGATCCGCCCGCAAAGCTTCTTCCAGACGAACCCGACGGTAGCGAGTGCGTTATACGCCACCGCCCGCGACTGGGTACGGTCGCTGAATATCCATCATATGTGGGATCTGTTCTGCGGCGTCGGTGGTTTTGGCCTGCACTGCGCCACGCCCGAGATGCAGCTCACCGGGATTGAGATCTCTGCCGAAGCCATTGCCTGTGCAAAACAGTCCGCCGCCGGGCTGGGTTTGACGAATATCCACTTCCAGGCGCTGGACTCCACGCAGTTCGCGACCGGCCAGGGCAACGTGCCGGCGCTGGTGCTGGTCAACCCGCCGCGCCGTGGCATCGGTAAGGCGCTGTGCGACTACCTGAGCCAGATGGCGCCGGAGTACATCATCTACTCCAGCTGTAACGCGCAGACCATGGCGAAAGACATCGCTCAACTGCCGGGCTATCGCGTTGAACGCGTTCAGCTTTTCGATATGTTCCCGCATACCGCCCATTATGAAGTGCTGACGTTGCTCGTAAAATCTTAAACAAAATGTGAACTCTTCATCCCTGCGAAATCAGGTAAGCTTACGTCATAAGACATGAATGAAGGCTTACCCATGAAGCAGATCCTGCTGGTGGAAGATGACCACGATATCGCGGCGCTTCTGCGACTCAATTTAGAAGACGAAGGCTACGCCATCACCCACGAGCCCGACGGGGGCAACGCCCTGCAGCGTCTTGAAAAACAGCCGTGGGATGCGGTGATCCTCGACCTGATGCTGCCCAACGTTGACGGTCTGGAGATTTGCCGCCGTATTCGTCAGATGACGCGTTACCTGCCGGTCATCATTATCAGCGCCCGCAGTAGCGAAACTGACCGCATTACCGGGCTGGAAACCGGCGCCGATGACTATCTGGCAAAACCGTTTTCGGTGCAGGAGTTGATTGCGCGCATCAAAGCCCTGTTTCGCCGCCAGCAGGCGATGGGGCAGGCGCAAACCGACGGTCACATTCAGGCTCACGGTCTGACCATCGATCCGCTGGCGCGCAGCGTTCTGCTTCATGGCCAGGTGGTGGATCTCACCCCGCGTGAATTCGAGCTGCTCTACTTCTTTGCCCGTCATCCTGGCGAGGTGTTTTCGCGTCTGGCCCTGCTGGAGCAGGTCTGGGGCTACCAGCACGAAGGCTACGAGCACACTGTGAACACCCACATCAACCGCCTGCGCATCAAGATTGAGAAGGATGCCGCCGAGCCGGAGATCATTCGCACCGTCTGGGGCAAGGGCTACAAATTTGCGGAGGCGCACCATGATGCGCCGCTTTAGCCTCAGCCAGCGCCTGACGCTGCTGTTTATCCTGCTGATGATGCTCTGCGCCGCCGTTGCCTGCGCGGTACAGCTCTACAGCAGTATGCAGTACGGTAATGCGATGGTGCAGCGGTTGTCGGGCGGGCTGGCGCAGCAGATTGTCCAGCGTGAACCGATTCTGGACGCGCAGGGCAGGGTTGACCGCAGCGCGCTGAAACCGCTGTTTGACCGGCTGATGACCTTTAACCCCAGCGTTGAGCTGTACGTCGTCTCCCCGGACGGCACGCTGCTGGCCGATGCCGCGCCGCCGGGCCATATTCAGCGACAAACCATTGACCTTGCGCCGGTGCAGAGCTTCCTCAGCGGCGAGGTCATGCCGATCTATGGCGACGATCCGCGCAGTCAGAGTAAAAAAGTCTTCAGCGCGACGCCGTTACGTCAGGACGGCGAGCTTAAAGGCTATCTGTATATTATTTTGCAGGGCGAGGAGTCGAACGCGCTGGCGGAAATGGCCTGGCATAAGGCGCTCTGGAGTACCGTCCTCTGGTCCCTGCTGTGGGTGGCGCTGTTTGGACTGCTGGCTGGCTTACTGATCTGGTACTGGGTCACGCGTCCGGTCAAACGCCTGACCCGCGAAGTGGCCGGGCTGGAGCAGGACAGCATCAGCGCCATCAGGCAGCTGGCGGCGCAGCAGCCGGACGCGGCGGCGAAAGATGAAGTGGCGCTCCTGCGCAACAGTTTTATCGAGCTGGCGCGTAAAATCACCCGTCAGTGGGATCAGCTGGCGGACAGCGATCGCCAGCGCCGGGAGTTTATCGCCAATATCTCGCACGATCTCCGCACACCGCTGACGTCGCTGCTGGGCTATCTCGAAACCCTGTCGCTCAAATCCGCGATCCTGACGCCGCAGGAGCACCAGCAGTATCTCGCCACCGCCCTGCGTCAGGGGCAGAAGGTGCGACATCTCTCCCAGCAGCTGTTTGAGCTGGCGCGTCTTGAACACGGTGGCATTAAACCGCAGCGCGAGCGTTTCGCGATGGCGGAGCTGATTTCCGACGTGGCGCAGAAGTTTGAATTAACCGCCCGCACGCGGGAGGTGAACCTGCATATTGATGTGCCGGGACCGCTGCCGCTGATTAACGCCGATGTGTCGATGATTGAGAGGGTGGTGACTAACCTGCTCGATAACGCGATGCGGCATACGCCAGCGGGCGGGGAGATCCGTCTGGCGGTCTGGCAGGAGAATCAACAGCTTCAGGTTGAAGTGGCCGACAACGGAACGGGTGTCGATGCCGCGCTGCGCGGCGATCTTTTCCAGCGGCCGTCGGCGTTGACGACCCAGGCATCACGCGAGGATCGCGGCGGGTTAGGGTTGCTGATTGTGAAAAGGATGCTGGAGCTGCACGGAGGCGGGATCAGGCTGATGGAGTCGGTGAGTGGGGCGCGTTTTCGCTTCTTTGTTCCGCTGTAGAATTGCCGGATGACGCTACGCTTATCCGGCCTGGAATTCCCCCCGTAGGCCGGGTAAGGCGTAGCCGCCACCCGGCAAAACAATCTTACTGCGGGAACCACTGCTCGCTGATTTTCTGATACGTACCGTCGGCTTTAATCGCTTTCAGCGCGCCGTTCAGTTTTTCCAGCAGGGCTTTGTTATCCGGACGTACCGCGATGCCGAGGCCCGTGCCGAAGTACTGCGGATCGGTCACTTTTTCCGTTGCGGTGCCCAGCTGCGGGTTGGTTTTCAGCCATTCGTTCACCACGGCGGTATCACCGAATACGCCATCGATACGGCCGTTTTTCAGGTCGATAATCGCATTCTGGTAGCTGTCATAGGCCACGGTTTTCACTTCAGGATGCTTGTCCTGCAGGTACTTCTGGTGGGTGGTGCCGTTTTCCATCCCGATGCGTTTGCCTTTCAGCTCGTCGAAGGACTTGTACGCCCCTTTCTTCGCAATCACCACCGCCGAGTTGGCGTAGTACGGGTCGGTGAAGGCCACCTGCTTGCTGCGCTCAGGCGTGATGTCCATCCCGGAGATCACCGCATCGTATTTTTTAAATTTCAGCGACGGGATCAGGCTGTCGAAGGCATGGTTGGTAAAGGTGCAGTCGGCCTGCATCTGTTTGCACAGCGCTTTCGCCAGGTCGATATCGAAACCGACGATCTGGTTGCTGGCATCCAGCGATTCAAACGGCGGATAGGTGGCGGAAACGCCAAAATTGATTTTATCCGCAGCGGATGCGCCAGCGGCGAACGTTGCCAGTAAGGCGGCCAGAACTAACTTTTTCATTATCATACTCCCGTCTGTAGGTCCTATGAATAAACAATGCCAGTAAATGAATTTATATTCAATAAAAATGATTAAATATTATTTATGATATAAAAAAAAGCGGATAACCAGAAGGTTACCCGCATTGATGTTTATATTTTATGCATTCTGTAGGTCGGGTAAGGCGAAGCCGCCACCCGACTAATTCCGGCGCTCAAACGCCAGCGCTTTACGCTCGATCAGGCGCATCATCAGCGTCAGTAGACCGTTCACCACCAGATACACCACGCCCGCCGCACCGAACACCATCACATCATAGGTGCGTCCGTACAGCAGCTGTCCATGCCCCATCACTTCCATCAGGGTGATGGTGTAGGCCAGAGAGGTACTCTTGAACACCAGCACCACTTCGTTGGAGTAAGAGGAGAGGGCGCGCTTAAAGGCGTACGGCAGCAGGATCGCCAGCGTGTCTTTCTTGCTCATGCCCAGCGCCCCGCAGGACTGCCACTGTCCTTCCGGAATGGCACGGATCGCCCCATAGAACAGTTGGGTGGTATAGGCCGCACTGTTCAGCGAAAGGGCTATCAGGGCACACAGCCACGGCTCAGAAAGCAGGTGCCAGATAACCGGGTACTCCTGCAGCGACGGGAACTGGCCCGGGCCGTAATAAATCAGGAATATCTGCACCAGCAGCGGCGTACCGGTAAACAGGGTGATATAAGCGCGCACAATCCACACCAGCACCGGCGTTTTCAGCGTCAGGATGATGGTGAAAATGAGCGCCAGGATCAGCGCCACGATGATGGACGCCACGGTCAGCGTCAGGCTGGTGTGCAGCCCTTTCATCAGCTCGGGAAAGTATTCAAGCATCAGCCTGGTCTCCGTTCAAAGCGCGTGGCACGCAGGTCAATCCGCTTGAGAATGTACTGGCTGAGCAACGTGATCACCAGGTAGATCGCCGCCGCCACAATGTACCAGGTAAAGGGTTCCTGGGTACGGGTGGCGATGCTTTTGGTTTGCAGCATCAAATCGTTAACGCTTATCAGGCTTACCAGCGCGGTATCTTTCAGCAGCACCAGCCACTGGTTGCCGAGGCCCGGCAGGGCATGACGCCACATCTGCGGCATCACCAGACGGAAGAAGATCGCGGATTTCGACAACCCTAACGCCTGACCCGACTCCCATTGCCCCTGCGGCACGGCCTTCAGCGCACCGCGCAGGGTTTGCGACGCGTACGCGGAGTAGAGCAGGGAGAGGGCAATTACGCCGCACAGGAACGGGCTGACGTCGAAGTTTTCAATCTGCATCTGCACCGGGATCTGCGCAAAACCGAGATTGAGGGTAAAGCCGTCCGACAGCGTAAGCAGCAGCTGTGAGGAGCCGAAATAGATAAACAGGACCACCAGAATTTCCGGTAGTCCACGCAGCACGGTGACCAGCGCGGAGCCTGTCCAGGCGACGGGGAACCATTTCGCGGATTCCCACACCGCAAAGAACATCGCCAGCACCAGGCCGATAATCAGTGCGCAAACGGCAAGGCCGACGGTCATCCCGGCGGCGCTTGCTAAAGGAAAAATTTCATTCATCAGGAATTACTTCTGGAACCATTTTTTGTAGATGGTTTCGTAGGTGCCGTCTTTCTTCACTTTTTCCAGCGCAGCGTTGAATTTCTGCTGCAGCTCAGTGTTGCCCTGACGAACGGCAATCCCCAGACCGGTACCGAAGTAGTCCTTATCGGTCACTTTGTCGCCCACTGGCGCCAGCTTGTCGTTGGCTTTCAGCCATTCAGTCACGACCGCGGTGTCACCAAATACGCCATCGATACGGCCATTTTGCAGATCCAGCTTCGCGTTCTGGTAGCTGTCATACGGAACGGTGGTGATTTCCGGATGCTTATCCATGATGAATTTCTGGTGGGTGGTGCCGTTCTGCACGCCCACTTTTTTGCCTTTCAGCTGATCGACAGAGGTGAATTTGCCTTTCTGACCAATGAACAGGGCGGAGTTGTCGTAGTACGGGGTGGTGAACAGCACCTGCTTTTCACGCTCTGGGGTGATGTCCATACCGGCCATCACGGCGTCGATACGGCGGAACTTCAGGCTTGGGATCAGGCTGTCGAACGCCTGGTTGCTGAAGGTGCAGGTCGCATCGATCTCTTTACACAGGGCATTCGCCAGGTCTACGTCGAAGCCAACAATTTTGTTGTTCGCATCCATAGACTCAAACGGAGGATAAGACGCTTCCGTGGCGAAACGAATGGTCTGGGCTGCGGTAGCGGAAAGGGTAACGCCAGCAAGCAGCACGGCAAGTAATACTTTTTTCATTATATTTCCCCTGACACAATCAATGAGATAAATAGTTTTTGAAGGCATCGGTTTGCGGGTTCGCGAAGCAGCTCGCATCACCTTGCTCAACGATATACCCGTTTTCCATATAGACCACACGGCTGGCGGTTTTACGCGCCACTTCCACTTCGTGGGTGACGATAACCTGCGTAATGTTGGTTTCCGCCAGCTCGCGAATGATGCTGACGATCTGAGCGGTGATTTCCGGATCCAGTGCCGCCGTCGGTTCATCAAACAGCAGTACCGCAGGCTCCATCATCAGCGCACGGGCAATCGCCACGCGCTGCTGCTGGCCACCGGAAAGGTGCAGCGGGTAGCGGTCGCTGTAGGGTTTAAGACGCAGACGCTCCAGCAGCTTTTCCGCCCGCGCGATCGCCTGATCCTTGCTTAAGCCCAGCACGCGGCATGGCGCTTCAATCAGGTTTTGCAGTACGGTGAGATGCGGCCAGAGATTGTATTGCTGGAAGACCATGCCGACGTTTTGACGCAGTTCGCGAATCGCCTTATCAGAGGGCGTTTTGGCGAAGTCAAAATGGTTACCGGCGATAGCCAGCGTACCTGAACGGGGCATTTCAAGCAGATTAAGGACACGCAGAAGGGAGCTTTTGCCTGCGCCGCTAGGACCCAGCAAAACCAGCGTTTCGCCTTCCGGGCAGTTCAGCGTGATGTCAAACAGCGCCTGGTGTGCGCCGTAGAAGCAGTTAATGCCGTTTAGTTTAATACTCATCGGGGCAGTCTTTACTCATCCAGGCAATCTATAGCAATTGAGGCCGCAGATAGTACCGTTGACAGAATAGTTATGCAATATTTCTGCGTTAAAAGTTAAATATAACCCGTGTTTCCCCTTAAACATAGCACAAAATAGCGAGCGGCAAGGTCGGCGAGTATAAATGTCGGCATTCCGCATGAAATGCCGCACATTTTACGGGGGTTACCGCGCGGTATCGCAGAAGTTAGCGATTCTCAATCGACTGGCGAAGCGTGCCGGCCGGGGCATGAACGCTGCCGCCAACGTAGCGCACGTCGTCCACCGCCCAGCACTGGCCTTCACGGATCATCAGCACTTCATCCTGCCAGGTTTGGCTGCCCTGGGTCAGCTTCACGCGCAGCGGAATATTTCGCGCATCGGTGTTCGGAATGGTGGACGCGCTGGCCACCTCGGCGCTGTCTGGCAGCGTGGTGCGGCTAGAGAACGGGTCGGACTTCAGCAGCGCGTTATGCTGCGGATCGCGGGTGGCGTCGTTGAGCAGTTTTGCCAGCCCATCGCTCAGGTACGGGCGCAGACCGGTAAGATCGTTGCTGCGGTGCTGAATGCGATAATCATAGAACTGTTGCGCCACGGTATCCGGGCCGCCCTCGATACAGGGGCCGCTGCGGGTACCGATATCCTTAAAGGCTGGCGTGACCGTGGTGGTACAGGCGCTGAGCACCAGCGCGCAGGGCACTAAAAGTGTTAAAGCTGAATAGCGCATGTTGATTTCCTTATTTATTAACTATCCTTTCAATCATAGCGTAACGAACCGATAATGCTGTCCCTAAGGCATTGAACGCTAAAGAAGGAGAGAAACCATGCAGTTTTCAACAACGCCAACCCTGGAAGGGCAGACCATTACCGAGTATTGCGGCGTGGTCACCGGTGAAGCGATTCTCGGTGCCAATATCTTCCGTGACTTTTTTGCCGGAATTCGCGATATCGTGGGTGGCCGCTCTGGCGCGTACGAAAAAGAGCTGCGCAAAGCGCGCGAAATTGCTTTTAAAGAGCTCGGCGAGCAGGCGCAAGCCCTCGGCGCGGATGCGGTTGTGGGGATCGACATCGACTACGAAACGGTCGGCAAAGACGGCAGCATGCTGATGGTGAGCGTAAGCGGTACGGCGGTGAAAACCCTGCGATGAGGCGTGCGTTTGCCCCACTCCTGCTGGCGCTGTTGCTGGCAGGATGTGTCTCGGAAAAAGGGATTGTCGATAAAGGTGCCTACGAGCTGGATACGCGCCATCAGGCCCAGGCGGCGTATCCGCGCATAAAGGTGCTGGTTCTTCACTACACCGCGGATGATTTTGACAGCTCGCTGGCCACGCTGACGGATAAAAACGTCAGCTCTCACTATTTGATCCCTGCCACACCGCCAGCCCCCGACGGTAAGCCGCGCATCTGGCAGCTGGTGCCTGAAAGCGAACTGGCGTGGCATGCGGGTATCAGCTTCTGGCGCGGCACCAACCGGATCAATGATACCTCGGTGGGCATAGAGCTGGAGAACCGTGGCTGGCAGAAAACGGCCGGAGTGAAGCATTTTACGCCGTTCGCACCAGCGCAAATTGCGGCGCTGGTCCCGCTTGCTAAAGACATTATCGCCCGCTACAACATCAAGCCTGAGAACGTGGTGGCTCACGCGGATATTGCGCCGCAGCGCAAGGACGATCCCGGCCCGCTTTTCCCCTGGCGTGAGCTGGCGCAGCAGGGGATTGGCGCCTGGCCTGATGCAGACCGGGTGGCGTTTTATATGAATGGGCGGCCGCCTTATCAGCCGGTGGACACCGCCGCGCTGCTGGATCTGCTCGCGCGCTATGGTTACGAAGTGCCCGATAACAGCACTCCCGCCCAGCAGAAACGCATCATCATGGTGTTCCAGATGCACTTCAGGCCGCAGTTGTGGAACGGTGTCGCGGATGTCGAAACGCTGGCCATCGCCGAAGCGCTTCTGGAGAAATACGGACAGGGGTAATTCTTCGGAAAGCCCCCGAAAGAAAGATTAGCTATTAATGCGCTTAAGATTAATCTTAAGTACATTCTCAATTCATTTTAAGTTAATTGATTTAAAATCGGCCTCAATTAAGATGGATTCATCGATTCACAGCATGAATCAAATTAAAAAAACAGAACTTGTTTGGTTTTTTTAATTTTAAAAGAATACAGAATTAACTTTACGGCAACATTTATCGCTGCCGATCACTTTCCCTTTTAAACATCTTAATCAGGTATAACAATGTTAAGCATTTTCAGTAAAAAAACGCGTCCTCATCATGAAATGGCAGCCATTATTGCGTCAACCTCTGGTTACGAAGAAAAAACGTTAAAAAAATGGCAACGAATTTCCACACAAAACTCGGATAATATTCATATTATCATCAGCGGTGAAGTTGAGTTCCGCCGCAGTTCTGATGATTTATGCTTATTCACGCTGGAGGGACAATGTATTTTTGGCCTCTCCGCCATTTTTTACAACTCGGCACACATGCACGGCGTTGTGCGCACCAACACCGTAATACGCACCATTCATAAAGATGATTTCCAGCGGTTAATGACCGAGCAGGGGCTGTGGCCTGAGTTAACCAAAGTGCTGGCATGGTATATCTGTATGCTCAGCAAACGTGATGACCGTTTAGTTGCCCGCAGCGCGTATTCCGTGGTGCGTGAATTCCTGATTGAAATTAACGAGCTGATTGTTCAGCAGCAGCGCGATATTAATATTTACGATTATATTCAGGAATACACCAACCTGGCACGCAGTACCATTATCAAAATTCTCTCCGACCTGAAAAAAGGCCAATATATTGTGGTAGAAAAAGGGCGGTTGATAAGCCTGACCACGTTACCGGAAAAATATTAGTCTCTTCCTGCGTCTCCTTTTATCACCGAAGGAGACGCATTTTGCGTTTCATCGACCGGTGGTGCCGGCATTTTTCCCTTCGCCATATCATCCTGCTGCTGTTTTAACGCCTGCATAAATAACGCTTTTAACGCACCGTCATCCTCAGATGTCGTCGCCTGTTCGTGTACCTCGGTGCCGGGTAAGGTATCTCGCGAGGTGTCATGCGTGACGGAGCTATCCGGTAAGGTGCCATCAGGCGCCTGCTGCCAGTCATTTTCGTCGCTGTTGATCGGCATATTCTCCATCGGCGGTAAATCGTCCTTTATTTTCACCGACTGCGGTTTGGGCTGCGGGTGCGGGAACGGCTTCGTTACATAGATATAGTGCATATCCGAGAGGCTGGTTTCCGGCTTCGCGACGCTGACCTTTTTCACCACCGGCGCCGGATGGCGTAAGTTCCAGTACACATGGGCATAAAGCCCGGCGACGATCAGCGCGCACATCCCCAGACACCAGAGCGTGACCACGCTGAACATTTTACTGAACGACGGTAACCGCCAGGAAAACCAGACCGGTTCCCCGGTGGTATAGCTGCGCTGGGCAGCGAGACAGATAGTAGACATTATGCGTGCTTCTCTTGCGTGTTCGGGGTGGTCTGCGATGCCTGGATCTGAACGCTCGGGGTGGTATGCGTTTCGCGCATCAGCTGCATCAGGGTCTCTTCCCCCGGGATACCGTCGACGCGAAGGTGCATCTTCTCCTGGAATTCGCGGGTGCGTTTCATCAGCTCCGCCGTCCAGTTTTTATCGTGCGTTTCGTTTTCACCGAGCGCGACGCTGAGCTGCTGATCCAGCCACTCAAGATCTTTGCTGTCGCTGGCCGCGGTAATTTCATCTTTGCCGGAAGGCGTCAGGCGGTGAAGCAGGGTGTAACTTCCCGTGGCGTGTTGGTTATACCAGGCGCGGCTCACCTGCCAGGTCCGGTTGTTCATCAGCAGATCCAGAGAGGTTTTTCCGGCGCGCGCCACTACGGCGTAGTTAATGTGGTTGCCCATTTTGACTTCACTGACCCACGGGTACCCTTCGCTGGCCAGGGTATCCAGACTGGCCGTTCCCTGTTTACACATCAGGTTCACTTTGGCCGCGTTCTGACACAGGGCGTCGTCTGCTGAAGCGTCATACCCCCACATGGCGTACAGCTGGTGCATGGCATCAGGCTGATTCACCACCTCGTTTTCGATAACCGGAACCACCGGCGCGTCTGGCGTTTTGACTGGCTGTTTCCAGCTGGCCGGCACCGGCAGCGCCACCGGCAGTTTTGCCGTAATGGAAGAGGTCATCATCCAGCCGCAGGCAGCGAACAGGACGGAGGCGAACAGCCCGACGGTAGCCAGCGCTTTACCGCGTTTCGGCGCCGGGAGCACTTCGCCGATGGCCAGACGCAGATGGCGAGGCCCGACGTTCGGCGCGCGTTCGGTCCAGGCGGCCAGCATTGAGAGATGCGCCAGCGCATTCAGCTTGCTGATATTACCTTTGGTCAGGGCGTGGATTTTTTTCACGCGAGCAGGCGTCAGCGGGGAGATCGCTGCGCCGTGCTCTTCGCACTGGGCGTCGACATAGCGCAGGAACTCGCGGCAGGTCAGGTTACGCAGCGTGTGGCGGGTCAGAACAAACGCCTGCAGCGCGGAGTCTGTCAGCATCGTCTCCCTGTCTTCACTGCCCATCAGGATGACCGACAAACGCACGTCCAGCTCCTGGGCACGCGTGAGCAGCATGGCCAGCAGATCATAACAGTTGTGCTTCATCGCCTCAGCATGGGTGATGACCAGCACCTTCTGCGTGGCACGGGCATCGCGCCACTGGCGCAGCACGGCATCCACAGCCTGCAGTTTATTTTTGCTCTCTTTCACCGACGGGTTGAGCTTATAAAGGAGAGAATTGGCGCTCAGCTTCGGAAAGGCATTAACCGGGATGACGGCGTTGCTGCGCTTCAACGCCTCGCTGAACTGCCCCAGCAGTTCGCTGTCGTGGTAAAAGAGCCCGGTGATCCCTGCCTGCTGGCTTTTTTCTTTCAGAAGATTGAACACATCCTGATGATAAGGCACCAGAAAATCGCCCGATTTGCGGGTGATATTTCTGAACGGAGGGGTACTGAATTTAAAATGACTCTGATACATAGCGACTAACCGTCTCATCTCTTTAATAGCAATGGGCGAAAAGTACGGGATGCACCAGCCCTGGTCAATTTAACACCAGAGTAAAAATAACCTGCTGTCGGGCTCTAACATTCCCCTTTTTTCCGGTCAATCATTTTCTTCATTAAAGTTAATAGCGAAGCCGATAGTCCACCTTCAGGGGGCTGATTATTATTAGCTCACTCAGTGATGCAGCACGTCGCTGCAAATGACTGCTTTGCTAAAAGGCCAGATAAATAATGAGGAACGCATTCCTTTCCCGTTTAATGACACCCTGCGTCATGCTTGTCATGCTGATATTCTGCAGCCAGCAGGGATATGTCGTTTATAAAGATTATAAGAAGGTTACGAATAAGTTAGCGAATGCTGATAAGCCAGCACTAAAAAAAACTGACGCTGAAAAATCCTTTGGGCTTTTCACCGCCGCAGTGCGTCAAAGCAACGCGCCGGCCGCGGCAAAAGCGCCACTGTCGGCAGAGATTGAGGGCATTATTCGTAGCGATGAATCCTGGTTATCGTTCGCCGTGATCAAGACGCCCGCCGGTCAGCAGAGCTACCGGGAAGGGGAGCCGCTGGTGGGCTTTGACGATGCCTATGTAAGTGAAATTAATCAAGATAATGTGGTTGTGCAGTACGAGGGGGCGAAACAGACGCTGGCCCTCAATAAACCGGCGTATTTCAAGGGCGGCGTTGACAGCGCCCCGGTTACCAAATCGAAAAAAGATGCCGGCGCCGACAGCCTGCATCTCGATGATTATCTGGTGTTAAAACCGTTAATCGATAAAGGCCAACTGGAAGGCTTTACTATTAATCCACGGAACGCAACGCCTTTTTACCATAATGCAGGACTGGAAAAAGGCGACGTGGTATTGAAAGTCAATGACGTCGATATGACGCAAGAAGCGCAGGCGAAAAATATCATCGCCAACTGGTCGAAAATGAAAGAAGCGGATGTTGTCGTCAGACGGCACGCTCACCTTGAAAATATTCGGGTTAATGTATTCAACAATTAACAAGTGTACATCATGAAGAAATTTCCGTGGGCGTGCGTAGCGCTGACCGCATTGTCGTTATATTCCGGTTCGCTGCTTGCAGCCAACTTTAGCGCCAGTTTTAAAAATACCGATATCCGCGAATTTATCGATACGGTAAGTCGTAATCTGAATAAAACCATACTCGTCGACCCGTCCGTTCAGGGCACCGTGTCGGTGAGAACCTATAACGTGCTGTCGGAGGAGGAATATTATCAGTTCTTCCTGAGCGTGCTGGACCTGTATGGTCTGTCGGTTATTCCGATGGATAACGGCATGGTTAAAGTGGTGCGTTCAAGCGTGGCGCGTACTGCCGGTGTGCCGGTGGCCGACAGCAAAAACCCTGGCAAAGGGGATGAGATCATCACCCGCGTGGTGCGTATGGAAAACGTCCCGGTGCGCGAGCTGGCGCCGTTGCTGCGCCAGCTGAACGACGCTTCGGGCATCGGTAACGTGGTCCATTTTGAACCTTCAAACGTGCTGTTGTTAACCGGAAAAGCCTCGGTGGTGAACCGCCTGGTGGATCTGGTGGAGCGCGTGGATCGTTCCGGCATGCAGCGTCGTGAAATCGTGCCGCTGCGCTATGCCTCCGCCAAAGAGCTCTCTGACATGTTGAATAACCTCAACAATGAAGAGCAGAAAGGGCAGAACGCGCCGCAGCTGGCAACCAAAGTGGTGGCCGATGACGAAACCAACAGCCTAGTGATCAGTGGGACGGAAGATGCGCGTGCGCGCACCCGGTCGCTGATCGGTCAGCTCGACCGCGAGCAGAATAACGAGGGCAATACCCGCGTCTTTTACCTGAAGTACGCCAACGCCTCAAAAGTGGTGCCGGTGCTGACCGGTATTGGTGAGCAGCTGAAAGACAAAGCGGGTACGCCGAAAAGCAAAACCGCAAGTCCTTCAGGGGATCTGAATATTACCGCCGATGATGCGACCAACTCCCTGGTGATCACCGCCCAGCCAAACGTCATGAACTCGCTGGAGAAGGTGATCGACAAGCTGGATATTCGCCGTCCGCAGGTGCTGGTGGAAGCGATCATTGCTGAGGTACAGGACGGCAACGGCCTGGATCTCGGCGTGCAGTGGACCAGCTCACACGGCGGCGTGCAGTTTGGCTCGACCGGTCTGCCGATCAGCCAGATTAAGAACAAGACGCTGAAAACGGCCAGCTTTACCGGCCTGGCGACCGGCTTCTTTAACGGCGACTTTGGTGCGCTGATGACTGCGCTGTCGACCACCGGTAAGAACGACATTCTCTCCACGCCGAGCGTGGTCACGCTGGATAACAAAGAAGCGTCGTTCAACGTCGGTCAGGATGTGCCGGTACTGTCCGGCTCCCAGACCACCAGCGGTGACAACGTCTTTAACTCGGTTGAACGTAAAACCGTCGGTACCAAGCTGAAGATTGTGCCGCAGATCAACGACGGGGATATGATCCACCTGAAGATCGAACAGGAAGTCTCCAGCGTCGATGCCAGCGCCACCACGGACGCCAGCCTGGGGCCAACCTTCAACACCCGCACCATCAATAACGAAGTGATGGTTCACAGTGGCCAGACGGTGGTGCTCGGCGGGTTGATGGAGAATGTCAACAAACAGAACGTGTCAAAAGTGCCGCTACTGGGTGACCTGCCGCTGGTGGGACAGCTGTTCCGCTATACCTCGCAGGACACGTCGAAACGTAACCTGATGGTGTTTATCCACACCACCGTGCTGCGTGATGACGACAACTACAGCGCGGCGACGAAAGAGAAATACGATCAGATCCGCGCCCGTCAGCAGCAGCGTATGGAAGAGCAGAAGCTGGGGATTATTGAAAACAGTGATAACCCGGTACTGCCGGCACTGCCATCGCAAAGCCGTTCGACGCCGGTGGGGACGACTGCGCCGTCATCGACCCGCAATCCCTTCAAAGAGTAAGCGGAGGTGATGCGTGGATGAACTGACGAAACAGCTTTGCATCAGCAGCTTTGCGAAAGACAACGGCATCCTGTTCTGGAACGACACGGTCTATATCCGTGAAGATGTGCCCGCGTTTGCGCTGCTGGAGATGCGCCGGGTGCTGGGGCGCGCCTTTGTGCCCCAGACGCTGAGCGCCGAAGCGTTTGATGAAATGCTGGCCAAAATCTGGCAGCAGAACAGCGGCGTTTCGCAGCAGCTGGTGGACGACATGGATGCGGACATCGATCTGATGGCGTTAACCGAGGAGATCCCGGACAACGAAGATCTGCTGGATAACGACGAAAACTCGCCGGTGATCCGCCTGATCAACGCCATTCTTGGCGAAGCGGTGAAAGACGGCGCTTCGGATATCCATATCGAAACCTTCGAGCGCACGCTGAGCATCCGTTTTCGCGTTGACGGCGTGCTGCGCCCGGTGCTGCAGCCGGCGCGTAAGCTGGCGCCGCTGCTGGTGTCGCGTATTAAGGTGATGTCGAAGCTCGATATCGCCGAAAAACGACTGCCGCAGGATGGCCGTATCTCCCTGCGCATCGGCCGTAAGGCGATCGACGTGCGTGTCTCGACTATTCCGTCGCAGTACGGCGAGCGCGTGGTCATGCGTCTGCTTGATAAGAGCAACCTGAAGCCGGACATCAACAAGCTCGGGCTGATTGATGAAGAGCTGGAAAAACTGAAAGGGCTGATTGCTCGCCCGCACGGCATTATCCTGGTCACCGGGCCGACAGGCTCCGGTAAAAGTACCACCCTGTACGCCATTCTGTCGGCGCTGAACGGCCATGAACGTAACATCCTGACCGTCGAAGATCCGATTGAGTATGAGCTGGAAGGAGTGGGGCAGACGCAGGTGAACCCGCGCGTGGACATGACCTTTGCCCGCGGCCTGCGCGCCATTTTGCGCCAGGATCCGGACGTGGTGATGATCGGGGAGATTCGTGACGGCGAAACCGCGCAAATTGCGGTGCAGGCGTCGCTCACCGGTCACCTGGTCATGTCTACGCTGCACACCAACAGTGCGGCGGGGGCGATCACCCGTCTGCGGGATATGGGCCTTGAGTCCTTCTTGATTGGTTCATCGCTACTTGGCGTCATTGCCCAGCGTCTGGTGCGGCGGCTGTGTCCGCACTGCCGGACCACCAGTCCGCTGGACGACAATGAAAAAGCGCTGTTTAGCTTTATGGATAAACCGCCGAAGGCCATCTATCGCGCCGTGGGTTGCGAACACTGCCGTCAGAGCGGGTATCAGGGGCGGGCGGGCATTCATGAATTTCTGGTGGTCGACAGCGCCATGCGCCGCGCCATTCACGAAGACAAAGATGAAATGTCCATTGAGACCGAGCTGTTCAAACAGGCCTACAGCCTGCGCGAAAACGGCCTGATGAAGGTCATCAGCGGCATCACCTCGCTGGAAGAGGTGATGCGCGTGACCGCCGAGCGTGGAGGCGATGAATAATGGCTTTCTACGCGTGGACCGCCACCGATGCCGCCGGGAAAACCCAGCGCGGCACGCTGCAGGCGGAAGGGCCAAAGCAGGTGCGTCAGTCGCTTCGTGAACAGAAGCTGATGCCGCTGACCATCACCGAAACCCGTGAAAATGCGGCCAGCGCCAAAGCCAAAACCGGCGCCAGACTCTCTGTGCCGGTGCTGTCGATGTTTACCCGTCAGCTGTCGACGCTGGTTAATGCCTCGCTGCCGCTGGAAAGCGCCCTGAAGGCGATTTCAAAGCAGACGGAAGACAAAAAACTGGCGGCGATGGTGACCGAAATCCGCGAGAAAGTGGTGGAAGGCCATACCCTTTTTGACGCCTTCAGCCAGTTCCCGCGCACGTTCGACAAGCTCTACTGCACGCTGGTGATGGCCGGGGAAAAAACCGGCCACCTCGGCGACGTGCTGGAGAAGCTGGCGGAGTACAACGAGCAGTGTCAGAAGATGAAAAGCAAGCTGACGCAGGCGATGGTCTATCCGATCACCCTGACGGTGGTCGCCGTGGCGGTGATCAGCATCCTGCTGGTGGCGGTGGTCCCGCAGGTGATCGAGCAGTTTGTGCACATGAAGCAGCAACTGCCGATTACCACCCGCACCCTGATTGCCGTCAGTGATTTCCTGCAGGCATACGGGATCTTCATTGCGGGTGCCTTCTTTGGCGCGATGGTCGGCTTTAAGGTCTGGGTCAAGAAAACGGCGAACCGTTTTCGCTGGCATAGCTGGCTGGTGAACGGCTCGCCGATCAAAAAGCTGGTCTGCGCCATTAACAGCGCGCGCTATATCCGCACGCTCAGTATCCTGCAGGCCAGTAGCGTCCCGTTGCTGGAGGGGATGTATATCGCGATGGACGGGATCGAAAACCGCTATGCCCGGCAGGTGCTGGAGCAGGCGGCGGATACCGTGCGTCAGGGGGCTTCCCTGTATAACGCCCTCGACCAGGCGAAACTGTTTCCGCCGACCATGCTGTACATGATTGCCTCCGGCGAAGAGAGCGGGGAGTTAGGTTCATTAATGGATCGCGCCGCGGAAAATCAGGAATCGGCTTTACAACATCGAATTACGTTAACGCTGTCGGTCTTTGAACCGGCACTGGTGGTGACAATGGCGACAGTGGTTTTATTTATCGTGCTGTCAATATTACAACCGCTTCTTCAGCTCAATAATATGGTGGGTTAAATATGTCCTTAAAAAGAAATAGCCTGAAACGTCAGGCCGGGTTTACGTTGCTCGAATTAATGGTGGTCATCGTTATTCTTGGCGTGCTCGCCAGTATGGTGGTGCCAAATTTAATGGGAAACAAAGAAAAAGCCGATGCCCAGAAAGCGACCAGCGATATCGTGGCGCTGGAAGGTTCGCTGGATATGTACAAGCTGGATAACCACCGTTATCCCACGACAGAGCAGGGACTGCAGGCGCTGGTGACCAAACCGGAAATCGCCCCGATCCCGAAAAATTACCGTGACGATGGCTATATTCGTCGTCTGCCGGAAGACCCATGGGGTAATGATTATATCCTGGTAAGCCCGGGTGAACATGGCGCGGTGGATGTGTTCTCTGCCGGTCCGGATGCCGAAGCGAATACCGCGGATGATATTACCAACTGGTCTTTAGATAAAAAAGAGAAGTAATGAATAAGCAGCGCGGGTTTACCTTACTGGAAATTATTCTGGCGCTGGTGATATTTGCCAGCTGCGCCATGATGGTGGTGTCGACTATTCCGTCGCGCAGCGGCGCGGATATTTTCGGTCAGCAGTTAAAAGCCCTCGTTGAATATGGTTCGGACCGTGCGGTGATGGACGGAAATATTGTCGGGCTGGTGATCACCCCCTCGGAATATCAGCTGGTCACCTGGGCCGAAAAAGAGGGCGAGCGTCACTGGGAACCCTTAACCGCCGGGCGCATTGTCACCCACGGTCAGTTCCCGGAAGAGATGCACGTATCACTGTCACCGCAGCGCCTTGCGGCCACGACTGACGCGACGCCGCAGATTGTCTTTTTGCCTGACGGGGAGATCGGCCGCTTCACGCTTTCCCTGCAGAGTTTTGACAAAAAGCAACGTTTTCGCGTGGTGTCGCAGGGGGCATCACCGGTTTTGGTAGAGAACGATGACTAAACGCAAAGAACAGGGGATGACCCTGCTGGAAGTGATGGTCGCTCTGGTCATCTTCTCCACCGCCGCGCTGGCCCTGATGAACTCCGTCTCGCTGAACGTGCGCTTCACCCACGGTCTCGGCGACTCGCTGCAGGCGAGCTGGGTGGCGGAAAACCAGCTGGCGGAAGCGAAACTGAGCAACACGCCGCTCCCGGATGCCCTGCAGACCGGCTCGGAGATGATGGGCGGGCGCAACTGGACCTGGCGCAAGCAGCGGGTCAACGTCACCGAAAAACGCTTTGCTGATGAGGTGCAGGTGTTCGCCGAGGGCGACGAAGACAAGCCGGTGATTACACTGCAGGTGCCGGATCCGGGAGAAGTGAAATGAGCAAGCAGATTCAGCGTCAGCAGGGCTTTACGCTGCTGGAGATCATGATTGCGCTGACCATTTTCGCGGTTATCAGCTTGCTTGCCTGGCAAATCCTTGACGGGGCGATGCGCACCTCGAACGCCACCGACGCGGCGGCCACCCGCTTAAACCAGCTTCAGCGCGCTTACAACCTGCTGGAGCGGGATTTCTTCCAGCTTCAGGCCCGCGCCCCGCGCAACGAGCCTGAGGTTTTTGTCCAGCATGACGATGCGCTGGAGCTGACCACGCTGAACGGCGTGAGCGGTCAGGTTCAGCTGGAGCGCGTGCGCTGGCGGCTCAAAGATAAAAAGCTGTGGCGGGATATCTGGCCGGTCATTGACGGCCCGGCGGATGCGAAGCCGGAAGAGGTGGCGATCCTCAGCGAGGTGAAAGAGATCTCCTGGCGCTTCTGGAAAGCGAGCTGGCTCGACAAGTGGACCGACACGGCGCATCAGCCGGACGGCGTGGAGCTGCTGCTGACCATGGAAAATGGCGATACCTGGCGCTGGGTCTTTACCACCCCGGGCGATCTGCCGGACGCGCCTGCGGCGCCAAAAGAAGCTACGCCAGCAGCCCCTGGGGATGCGCAACCGCAGCCGGCACCTGCCCCGTCCGGAGAGAAGAAATGAGCGGAAAATCGGTTCGAAAACAGCGCGGTGTCGCGCTGCTGGTGGTGCTAATTTTGCTGGTCATGATGTCAGCGCTGGCGGCCAAAATCAGCCAGCAGTTCTGCCGCAATCTGCAGAAGACCCGCTATCAGGTGAGCCAGCAGCAGCTGCGCTGGTCCATTCAGAGCCAGCAAAAAGCGATTGAAGACCGGCTGCAGACGTACGCCAGCGGTGAGAGCAAAGGGCTGTCGCCAAAAGGGGAATGGACGGATCCGGTGAAAACCGAAGGCGAACATTACACCGTGGTAAGCCAGATTGAGGACGCCCAGACCTGTTTTAACGTGAACAATTTGCTGGCCGCTGATCCGACACCGGCGACCCAGACGGCGGGCGCGCAGCCGGAAAAACCGGTCAAAGAGCGCATCGTTGAACAACTGCTCGCCGACAGCGGGATCTCCACGGGGGATGCCGAAGAGATCTACCAGCAACTGATGGACTATCTCGATGGCGATACCACGACGGTTAAAGAGGGGCTGGAGACGGATGCCTGGGCTGGCGTAGAGCCAGCGCGGCAGCCCGCGAATCAGATGATGCGCACCCCGGGGGAATTAAAGCTGCTGCCCGCCTTTCCGGTGGCGGCCTACGGCAAAGTCAGTAAGGTGCTGTGCGTCTTACCGGACACGGCCAGTAAGGTGGATGTGAATACATTGACCGAAGAACAGGCGCCGCTACTGGCCGCGCTGTTCATCGGCTCGCTGACTGAGGATGAAGCCATCCGGCTTATCGCCTCCCGCCCGGAAGAGGGCTGGGAGTCGATGGAGGCATTCCTGAAAGCGCTTGAGACAAATTATCCGCAGACCAAAGACGCCCTCAAGCAGGTTCAGGCGTTGCTTGCGGTGAACAGTAACTATTTCCGGGTCAACAGCACCGGCAATACCGATGATTTAACGCTGCGCGTCGTCAGCCAGCTTCATGTTGATAATGAAGCCGGGAAGGTGATTACCTGGCAACGTCGCTACCGAATGGTTGAATAACACAAGACGATCTCTATGAAACAGGTGCTTTTTATTCGTCCCGATACGCATGAAGACGGGAACATAATGTGGTGCGAGTCCGGTAGCGACCAGGTGGGAGAACGCCAGGGGGCGGCGTCACTGGCGGAACTCGCCGGTCACGCGCTCGCCGCGCGGGTATGTCTGTTACTCCCGGCCTGCGAAATGATCTTCCGCCATTTCACCTTGCCGAAAAAAGGGAGCGTTGAGTTCTCCTGGCTGGCCGAAGAGACGCTGATAGGTGACGTGGACACGCTCCACTGGACGGTGCTCAGCAAAAAAGGGCGGGACGTTGACGCGGTGGCCATTGATGCGGCGCGTCTGCGCTACTGGCTGGACCGCTGTGCCGGGGCCGGACTGACGGTGGTGCAGGTGCTGCCCGATGCCATCCTTCTGCCGGTGGCCGAAGGCGGGACCACGCTGGTGTCCACCGACGACGGCTACTGGATGCGCTACTCGCCGTTTGGCGCCTGCGAAACCGACGCCGCGCTGCTGCCCCTGCTGCTGAGCCAGCAGCGCGCCGGGGAAATCGTCTGCTACGGCGATGCGCCCGCGGGCGTGCAGGTGGATGAGCAACTGGCCTGGCAGCACCCGCTGGTGCTGATCCAGCCGCAGTGGAAAACCTGCAAAGCCAATCTCTTGCACGGCGAATTTTCTGTCAAAGGCGCCGACGGCGGTTTTCGTTACGCCAGACCGGCTATCGCCGCCGTGGCGCTGCTGAGCCTGGGACTGCTGATCGGCCCTCGCATCGGCATGGCATTGATGCTGACTCACCAGGAAAATCTGGCCCAGCAGCAGATGGTTGAGCTGGCTCAGCACTACTTTCCCACGCTGCGCCAGACCACCAACCTGAAGTACCACTTCGGGCAGAACATTAAGAAAGAGAAAAAAGGCGTCTTTCTGCAACTGGAGGCGCTGGAGCAGATCAAAGCCGCGCTCCCGTCGGTTGAACTGAGTGAAGTCGGGTATGACGACACGCAGAATCAGCTCACGCTCAACATCAGCGCCACGGATCCCGCTGCGTTGCAGGCGTTCGTCAATAAGGCCAGTGACACCTTCGACTTTACGCTGCAGCCGATTTCCAGTGAAGCGCCGTATACCGCCATTATCACAGGGAAATATAAATGAAAGAGAAAATTGGACAATTAAAGGCGCGCTATCAGGGCTACAGTCCGCGCGAGCGAAATCTGTTTAAACTGTGCGGCGCGGCGCTCTGCTGCGCCATTATCTGGTACGGCGTAATGACCCCGCTGGACAGTATGATTAAAAATAGTGAAAGTACGCTGGCCAAACAGAAACAAACTCTCAACTGGATGCGTGCCGAAATAAATAAGAACCATCTTCAGGCCAAAATATTAAAAACCAGTAATCCACGTAGCGTGGTGGAAGAGAGCGCGAAAGAGATCCACGTTGCGCTGAGTAATATTCAGCAGGACGGTCAGACCCTGTCATTTAATATTGATCGGGTTAACGTCTATGAACTGAAAAACTGGCTCCGGGAGGTGAATTTAACCACCGGGGTGCGTCTGGAGAAAATGGATCTCACCCCGGTCGATCATCTCAGCGACGTAAAAGCGCAGATAAAACTCACCTGGGCGAAAGTGGCATGAACCCGCTGATGCTGCTTCAGAGCAGCCAGATGCCCGCCCTTTGCCTGCTGAGCGGTACGCTTGGTGGCATTATCGGCAGCTTTCTGGGCGTAGTTGTCGAGCGCATTCCCCCGCTTATAAACGAAGAGGAGGGCGCCGGGAACCTGCTGTTTCCGGCCTCCCACTGCCCCGCGTGTGCCCACAGGCTCTCCTGGTGGGAAAATATCCCTGTGGTGAGCTGGTGCTGTCTGCGCGGGCGCTGCCGCTGCTGTAAAACCGCGATCCCGCTGCGTCTGCTGCTGCTTGAGCTTTCCTGCGCCCTGTTTTTTGCCCTGACGGCGGCGTTTGCCCCGTCTGCGGCCGCATTGGCCTCACTGTGGGTGCTCTGGTGCGGGCTGCTGCCGCTGGCAGTGATTGACGCGAAACACCTGCTGCTGCCGGATTGTCTGACGCAACCCCTGCTGTGGGCGGGGCTGTTAAGCCATGCACTGTTTCATCAGTTGCCGCTGACGGATGCCCTGTATGGCGCGGCGGCAGGCTACCTGTCGCTGTGGCTGATGTACTGGGCGTTTCGCCTGAGCACAGGCCGCGAAGGTTTGGGCTACGGTGATTTTAAGCTGCTGGCCGCGCTGGGCGCGTGGTGCGGCTGGCAGGCATTGCCTTCTTTATTGCTGGCGGCTGCATTGAGCGGCATCGCGTTGTATTTCCTTTTTTATAAATCTGTTAAAGAAAATAGCGTTATTCCGTTTGGACCGATGTTGTCACTGGCGGGTTTGGTTATTTTTATTCTGCAGACCTTGCACGTTACATTCTGAACGGCGCGGTCAAGTTTTTTTTGAAATTTTTTCGATAAGGGAATGGCAGGATTTTATTAAATTCCCGGCGTATTGTAAGAGGCATAAACTGTAAGGATTGTCGCTTATGTCTTTTTAGGGAGGATAATTTAGCGTAATAGCTGTCTGGTTTAATTAAGTAAGGCTCACGGTTTTAGTTAAATAATATATTCACTACCCGCCCATGTTATATGGAATACATGGTTGTTTTAATTTATCACAAATAAGATTATCAGGAATTAATAATGAAATTTATGAAGCCAACTTATCTGGCACTGTTTGTCGCCGCCGTCTCCGGCTCTGCGTTCGCCGCAGCCCCAGGTACGCCAACTATCAGCAGCGGTAATGACAAATTTGCTATCGTTGAAGTGGATCAGTCTGTGGTGGACTACGGTAACCTCGTTAAGGTCCATAACGATGGCGTTGACGTGAAGGTGGAGTGGAACGTCTGGAGCGGCGATGCGCCGACCACCGGTAAAGTCCTGCTCGACGGTCAGACCGTATGGTCTGGCGCTGCCGGTGCCTCTGGCTCTGCGACCTTTAAAGTGAAAAAAGGTGGCCGTTACCAGGAACAGGTTGAACTCTGTAACACCAGCGGTTGTACCAAAAGCGCCAGCAAGCTGATTATCGTTGCGGATACCGACGGTAGCCACCTGCAGCCGCTGAATGCGCCTATGCGTGAAAACAACAAAACCTTCGCACAGCATACCGATAAAGTGGTTGCCGCTTACTTCCCTGAGTGGGGCGTATACGGTCGTCAGTTCCCGGTTGATAAAATTCCAGCCTCTAACCTGAACCACCTCCTGTACGGCTTCATTCCAATTTGTGGCGGTGACGGCATCAACGACGGTCTGAAAACCGTTGAGAATGGCAACAGCTTCGCAAACCTTCAGAAAGCCTGTGCTGGCCGTCCTGACTACACTGTGGCGATCCACGATCCGTGGGCTGCGCTGCAGATGCCACAATCTGGCGTATCTAACTGGGACGACCCGTACAAAGGTAACTTTGGCCAGCTAATGGCGCTGAAAAAAGCCCATCCGGACCTGAAGATCCTGCCATCCATCGGCGGCTGGACCATGTCCGATCCGTTCTATCATATGAACGACACCGCGATCCGTGCCCGCTTCGTGGCGTCTGTTAAAGACTTCCTGAAAACCTGGAAATTCTTCGACGGCGTGGATATCGACTGGGAATTCCCTGGCGGCGGCGGTGTAAACGAAGGTCTGGGTAATGCTCAGCAGGATAAAGCGACCTATACCGCGCTGATGCACGATCTGCGCACCATGCTGAACGAGCTGTCTGCGGAAACCGGACGTACCTATGAGCTGACCAGCGCTATCGGTGCGGGCAAAGATAAGATCGAAGACGTGGACTACACCACGGCGCAGCAGTACCTCGACCACATCTTCCTGATGAGCTATGACTTCTACGGTGCGTGGAGCATGACCGATCTCGGCCACCAGGCGGCACTGCATGCGCCAGCATGGCGTCCGGACACCAACTACACCACCTCTAACGGCGTTGACGCGCTGCTGCAGCAGGGCGTACAGCCAGGCAAAATCGTGGTGGGTACCGGCATGTATGGCCGCGGCTGGAAGGGCGTTCACGGTTACACTGGCGACAACCCGTTCACCGGTACGGCGACTGACGCCGTGAAAGGCACCTGGGAACCCGGCGTTGTTGACTATCGTCAGATTGTGAACGAGTACAAAGGCAAGCCAGGCTAGGAATACGGTTATGACGCGGATGCTGAAGCGCCATACGTCTTTAACAAGTCTACCGGCGAGCTGATCTCTTATGAAGATGCCCGTTCCGCGACGGCGAAAGGTAAATACGTGATGGCCAAAAACCTCGGTGGTCTGTTCGCCTGGTCTATCGACTCTGATAACGGTGACATCCTGAACGCGATGAACGAAAGCCTGCTGGGTGGTTCAACGCCGGATCCGGTGGTGACTAACCATGCGCCAATTGCCTCCGCTGCGGATCAAACCGTGACCGGTCCGGCAACTGTCACCCTGGACGGCTCTGCGTCTACCGATCCTGATGGCGATGCGCTGACGTACAAGTGGACCCAGATCTCTGGCCCATCCGTCACGCTGACCAACAGCACCAAAGCGAAAGCGACCTTCTCCGTTGGCGCGGTGACCAGCAACCAGACCCTGGCATTCCGTCTGACCGTGACCGATCCTAAAGGTCTGAGCAGCACCGCTGATGTTCAGGTTGTGAACAAGGCGCCGAAAGCGAACCAGGCTCCAGTGGTTAACCAGATGCAGGCTGTAACCCTGGAAGCAGGCCAGTCTTATACCCTGAACGTACAGGCTGCGGATCCAGATGGTGATGCACTGACCTATACCTGGAGCGTTCCATCTGATATGCACGCCACCGGTACGAACACCTCAAGCGTACAGATCACCGCACCGGATGTGAGCACTGACTCAACCTACACCCTGAGCGTGATGGTGAGCGACGGCAAAGCCAGCGTTCAGTCTAACGTACAGGTTACGGTCACGCCGAAAGCAACGCCGGTTGTGCCTGATGAAGACAACACCCCCGCTGACGAAGGCGACAAACCTTCTGACGAAGGGCAAGCAACCGGCAGCTGTGACAACCCGGTTGACGCCAACGCCAGCAAATATGCGGCATGGGAATCCAGCAAAGTCTACAACAATGGCGATATGGTCAGTTCCGATAATCTGGTATGGAAAGCGAAATACTGGACTCAGGGCAACAAACCTGGCTTTGATGCAGACGCATGGGAAATGGTCAGCCAGGTGAAAATGAACTGGCGTGCCGATAAAGTCTACAACGGTGGTGACAAAACGTCCTATCAGGGCTTTGAATACCGTGCGAAATGGTGGACTCAGGGCGACAAACCCGGTAACAGCGATGTATGGGTGAAAGAAGGCGCGTCTGCGGACTGCAAATAATCTTCTGATGTGAAATTGTGGGTGCGATATCTGCCCACAATTACTGGTCACACCCCGCTTCGGGTGTGACCAGCCACTTCACCTAATTTAACAGGACGTGTTTAAGGAGAATCGAGTCATACCACAGCAGGTGAATAATGAAGCGTTTACTGTTTCTGTTATTAATATTAAGCCAAAGCGCGTTAGCGAATTGCTGGAATAAAGCAGCGCACTATTATCATGTCGATCCGTATTTGTTGTATGCGATTGCTAATGTTGAATCAGGAATGAATCCCTACGCTGTCGGGAAAAATCACGATGGCACGATTGATGTGGGATTAATGCAAATTAACAGCACGCACTTTACGGCGCTTGAACAACACGGTATCAGCGAGCGAAGACTCATGACTGAACCTTGTACCTCCATTATGGTGGGCGCATCGATCCTCTCAGGCATGATTAAAGTTTACGGTTATAACTGGGAAGCCGTCGGCGCTTATAACGCCGGACTCAAAAAAGAGAATTACCCCAAACGCATGGTGTATGCCCATAAAGTCTGGGAAAAATATCAGCAACTCAAATCCGTTGCCTATGAAAGAAATGACTGGTGAGTTTTTTCTTTTTTGAAGAGTACCAATACGTATTCTTCAGAAAATGAAAAGCAGCTGTCTGGAGTTTATTTATTAATGGATTAATAAATAAGCTGGATTTTTATTTAACACTATCGAAATTAACAGGAATAACCGAGATGAATAAAAGGACATTACTGAGCGTGCTTATTGCAGGTGCATGCGTAGCACCTGTTATTGCTCAGGCCACCATGCTGAAGGCGGATAACAGCGAGCCTTACACCATGAAAGCCAGCGATCTGGCGAAAAAGGAGAAAGCGCTCACCGATTTCCCGCTGATGAAATCCGTGAAGGATACTATCCGTACGCTGGACAACGCGTCAGTTGAGCAGATTGAGCCAGGCCGTGCGGCAAACCCGGATAACGTAAAACGCGTTGAAGGGATCCTGAAAGAGAGCGACTGGGAATACCTGTTCCCACTGCGCGCGAAGGATTACAGCTACAGCAACTTCCTGAAAGCGGTGGGTAAATTCCCTGCACTGTGCGACACCTATAAAGACGGCCGCAACAGCGATGCCATCTGCCGTAAAGAGCTGGCAACCATGTTTGCTCACTTTGCGCAGGAAACGGGGGGGCACGAAAGCTGGCGTCCGGAAGCTGAATGGCGTCAGGCGCTGGTGTACGTGCGTGAAATGGGCTGGAGCGAAGGCCAGAAGGGCGGTTATAACGGCGAATGTAATACCAGCGTCTGGCAGGGTCAGACCTGGCCGTGCGGTAAAGACAAAGACGGCGATTTCCTGAGCTACTTCGGTCGCGGTGCGAAACAGCTTTCTTACAACTATAACTACGGTCCGTTCTCTGAAGCGATGTATGGCGATGTCCGCACGCTGCTCGACAAACCAGAGCTGGTGGCAGACACCTGGCTGAACCTGGCGAGTGCGATCTTCTTCTTCGCCTATCCACAACCGCCAAAACCAAGCATGCTGCAGGTTATCGACGGGACCTGGCAGCCGAACGACCACGACAAGGCTAACGGCCTGGTCCCAGGCTTCGGTGTCACCACCCAGATCATCAACGGCGGCGTTGAGTGCGGCGGTCCGACCGAGATTGCCCAGTCTCAGAACCGTATCAAGTACTACAAAGAGTTCGCAAACTACCTGAAAGTGCCTGTTCCTGCTGATGAAGTGCTGGGCTGTGCCAACATGAAGCAGTTCGATGAAGGCGGCGCGGGTGCCCTGAAGATTTACTGGGAGCAGGACTGGGGATGGAGCGCGGATACGCCTGACGGCAAAACCTACGCGTGCCAGCTGGTGGGCTACCAGACGCCATTCAGCGCGTTCAAAGACGGCGACTACACCAAGTGTGTACAGAAGTTCTTTAACGTGAAGATCGTGAATGACGATGGCTCAAATGTGAACCCGGCGGATAACACCCCTGCTGACAACACCCCGGCAGATAATACGCCAGCGGACAACACGCCAGCAGACAATACCCCAGCGGATAATACGCCTGCTGACAACACGCCGGCTCCGGTAAGCCACGCACCGGTTGCGCAGATTGCCGGTCCGATTGGTGCGGTTGAAGCGGGTGCGCAGGTGTCTCTGAGCGCGGAAGGTTCTACTGACGAAGACGGTAACCAGCTGACTTACACCTGGCGTTCCCAGGACGGCCAGACGGTGACCGGTCAGGACAAAGCGGTGATCACCTTTACGGCACCAGAAGCCGCCACGGCGAAACAGTACGAAGTCAGCCTGACCGTCAGCGATGGTGAACTGAGCAGCACCACCACTTACCTGCTGAACGTCAAAGCCAAAGCGGCGACCCCGTCTCAGGATGAAGGTACCTACCCGGCGTGGAGCGCGAACAGCAAGTACAGCGCAGGCGATATCGTGAACAACCACGGTAAACTGTTCCAGTGCAAACCGTTCCCGTACAGCGGCTGGTGTAACAACGCCCCGGCATACTATGAACCAGGCGCGGGTCTGGCATGGTCTGAAGCCTGGACGGCTCTGTAAAAACAAAACGGCAACCGAAAGGTTGCCGTTTTAGTCTTTACTCCCTCTCCCTGTGGGAGAGGGCATCAGGCCGCACCAGATTAACTACCGATGCAACTTCCCGTGATCCCGCAGCCACGCCGCGGTACGCACAATCCCTTCATCCAGCGTCACAATCGGCTTATACCCCAGCTCATTCTCCGCGCGGGAAATATCCAGCGTGAAATCAAAATTTAGCTTAGAGACGCCATAGTGGGTCAGCGCAGGCTCTTTGGCCGATTTACTGCCAAAACGCTCCATGCTGCGGGCGATCATATCCAGCATCGGGTAAGGCACGGAACGGATACGGCAGTTGATCTGCAGCTCATCAATCAGGCGCTGCACAATGCTGCGAAGCGTACAGGGCTCGCCGTTGGTGATGTTATAGGCGCGACCGGAAATCAGCGTATCGCAGTCCGGCTGGCTGGCCAGCCACATGGCGTGGACCGCATTTTCGTAATAGGTCATATCCACCAGCGCGTCGCCGCCGCGCGGCAGCAGCACGCTGCCGTAGTGGTGCATCATCTGCGCCAGACGGGGAATAAACACTTTGTCGTGCGGTCCGAACAGGCTCTGCGGACGCAGGATCGTAAAACGGGTATGCGGGTTCGACTGTGCCAGCAGATCAATTACCTCTTCGCTGGCTGCCTTGCTGCGGGCAAACTCACAGGCAAAACGGGCTGGCCGGAAATCTTCCTGCACATCGCGGTGGTGGTGATAGTCGAAATAGAGCGACGGAGAGGAGATATGAATAAAGTTACGCACGCCCCAGGCGACGGCCCATTCGCCCAGACGGCGGGTGGCCCGCACGTTGGCGAGATCAAAGGCTTCCTGGGTACCCCACGGAGAGGTAAAGCTGGAGCAGTGCCACAGGGTATCGATACCGGCGAGCATCACTTTGGCCTGAGAGGAGACCAGCTCCGTCAGATCGGCATGGACGAACTCTGCGCCCATTTTTTGCAGCAGTTTACCCATCGCTTCGTTGCGACCGGTAGCCCTGACGCTGATGCCCTTGTTGCGCAGAAATTCGACCGCATTTCGGCCTAAGCCGCTGGTCGCCCCGGTAACCAGTACCTTCATATCAATCCACTGTGTTGAAAAGAATTTCGTGCGCATTCTTTCGTGAATTACGGCGCTATGCAATGGGAAAGGTGAAAGAAAGAGAGTTTTATTTAGATCTTTTCCGTCTTTTGTTCTGCCCGTTGCGCAATCCGCTTTGCCATCCCGCGAAAGATAAACAGGTGCGCCGGGATCATAAACAACCAGTAGAACAGACCGGGCATGCCGTGCGGATGCCACCAGGCGCGGACGTCCAGTTCACGATGATCGCCTTTGTCTTTCAGGGTAAAGCAAAGCCGGCCGAGTCCCGGCGCTTTCATACCGAACAGCAGTGCCAGCTGTTTTTCCGGTTCGACGATGATCACCTTCCAGCTGTCCACCGCGTCGCCCACCTCAAGATACGGGCGCGCCGGGCGGCCTTTTGCCAGCCGGTGGCCCACCAGCAGGTCCATCGCTCCGCGGGTTTGCCAGAGCAGGTTGCCGAAGAAATAGCGCTCTTTACCGCCAATCTGGTTTACCACCTCCCACAGCGCGGCCAGGCTTGCCGGGGTTTTTACCGTGCAGCCTGCCTGTTTCGGGTAATAACCGTACTCCGGCCGCCAGCGGGCAAACGCCTGGGCGTCGTAGCCCCAGTCGCTGGAGTTCACCAGCTGCGCCTCTTCTTGCAGGGTGTTGCGCACGGCCTCGTCAAAGCGGATCAACGGCTGGGGAATTAAGGCGCGGAGCGCGCTATCGTCTGCCAGCAGATCGTGTTTCAGCCCCTGGATCAGGGCCTTGGCGGTCGTCGGCGGGACGGAGGTGATCACATTCAAAAACCACACCGAGATCCAGCGGGTCGGGAAGGGGATCGGGATCAGCCAGCGTCGACGGCCGCTGACGCGCATAAAGTGTTCAAACTGTTCCTGATAGCTCAGCACTTCCGGGCCAGCGGCTTCGAACACGCGGTGCTGCTCCGCCGGATGATCCAGTAATGCCACCAGATAATGCAGCAGATTCTCCAGCGCGATGGGCGTGGTACGCGAGCGGACCCAGCGCGGCGGCGTGAGCACCGGCAGGTTGTAGACCATATCGCGCATCACTTCGAAGGCAGCGGAACCGGCACCGACGATAATGCCGGCGCGCAGTTCCGTGACGGGAATGTTCGCACTGCGCAACGTGTCAGCGGTAAGCTGGCGCGCACGCAGATGATCGGACTGCGCATTTTCAGGGGCCTGAAGCGAACTTAAAAAAATCACCTGCTTCACCGGCGTTTGCCGCAGCGCATCGCGCACGTTGAGGGCCACCTGACGTTCGTGGGCGATAAAATCGCCCCCTTCGCCCATGCTGTGCACCAGGTAATAAAGCGTATCGACCCCCTCCAGCAGTGCTGGCAGCGCGACAGGCCAGTTGAGGTCGACGTTGTGGCAGGTCACGCCGGGCAGGTTCTGCTTTTGCAGGCGTTCCGTGTTGCGTGCCGCCGCCAGCACCTGATGCCCCTGCTGGCTTAACGCCGCGGTGAGATGCTGACCGATATACCCGCTGGCGCCAAGCACCAGAATACGCTGCGGCACGTTCTGCTCCTTAACGCTGTAAAAAGGCCTGCCAGTGTTTCACCACGTCCGCCAGCTTTGCGCGACTCACGTCGAGATGCATCACCAGACGCACAACGGGTGACGCATTGATCAGCACGCCACGCGCTTTCAGAAACTCACCCAGCGCCGCGGCATGGTCATCGCCCACGCGAACGAACAGCATGTTGGTGTCGTGGCGCATCACGTCGGCGCCAATTTCACGCAGCTGCGTCGCCATCCACGCGGCATTGTCGTGATCGTCCTTCAGGCGCGCCACGTTGTTTTTCAGGGCATACAGACCCGCCGCCGCCAGAATACCGGCCTGGCGCATGCCGCCGCCGGTCATCTTGCGCCAGCGGTTCGCGCGCTTAATGTAGTCCGCGTTGCCCACCAGCAGGGAGCCGACAGGCGTACCCAGCCCTTTAGAGAGGCAGATGGTGAACGAATCGCAGTATTGCGTAATCTCTTTCAGCTCGCAGCCGTAGGCCACCACGGCGTTAAAAATACGCGCGCCGTCCACGTGCAGCCCGAGTTTGCGTTCGCGGGTGAATTCCCACGCCGCTTTCAGGTACTCGCGCGGCAGGACTTTGCCGTTATGGGTGTTTTCGAGGCTGAGCAGCCGGGTGCGGGCGAAATGGATATCGTCGGCTTTGATTTTCGCGGCGACTTTGTCGAGCGGCAGGGTGCCGTCCGGTGCGGCGTCAATCGGCTGCGGCTGAATGCTGCCCAGCACTGCGGCACCGCCTGCTTCGTAGAGATAGTTATGTGCCCCCTGGCCGACAATGTACTCTTCGCCGCGCTCGCAGTGGCTGAGCAGCGCCACCAGGTTAGCCTGGGTTCCGGTGGGCAGGAACAGGGCGGCCTCTTTGCCGCTGAGCTCCGCGGCATAGCGCTGCAGCTCGTTTACGGTCGGATCGTCACCGTAAACGTCGTCCCCGACCGGGGCGGCCATCATCTCTTCGAGCATGGCGCGACTCGGGCGGGTAACGGTATCACTGCGTAAATCAATCATGGCATGTCCTTATATTTAAAAGGCGATGCCAGATGTTTTACCTGAGCCAGTTGGTTTTTGCCAGTTCGATCACCTCATCGCCGCGGCCGCTGATGATCGCACGCAGCATGTAGAGGCTAAAGCCTTTGGCCTGCTCCAGCTTGATCTGCGGCGGGATGGCCAGCTCCTCTTTGGCGACCACGACATCCACCAGCACCGGGCCGTCGATGGAAAAGGCGCGCTGCAGGGCTTCATCCACCTCTGACGCTTTCTCCACGCGTATGCCGGTAATGCCACAGGCCTCGGCGATGCGCGCGAAGTTGGTGTCGTGCAACTCGGTGCCATCTGTCAGATAGCCGCCAGCTTTCATCTCCATCGCCACAAAGCCCAGCACGCTGTTATTAAAGACCACGATTTTCAGCGGCAGCTTCATTTGTACCACCGACAGGAAATCCCCCATCAGCATGCTGAACCCGCCATCGCCGCACATCGCCACCACCTGACGCTCCGGCGCTGTCGCTTTTGCTCCCAGCGCCTGCGGCATGGCGTTCGCCATCGAGCCGTGGTTGAACGAGCCGAGCAGACGGCGTTTGCCGTTCATTTTCAGATAGCGCGCTGCCCAGACGGTGGGGGTGCCTACGTCACAGGTGAAGATGGCATCGTCGTCTGCGAAATGACTGATCTGCTGGGCCAGATACTGTGGATGGATCGCTTTGTCGCTCGGTTTGGCGAGGTCGTCCAGCCCCTTGCGGGCATCGCGATAATCGCTGAGGGCCTTGTCGAGGAACCTGCGATCTGTTTTCTCTTCCAGCAGCGGCAGCAGGGCGGCAAGGGTGGATTTGATGTCCCCCACCAGCGCCATATCGACCTTACTGTGTGCGCCGATGCTGGCCGGGTTGATATCAATCTGAATGATTTTGGCATCCGTCGGGTAGAACGCGCGATACGGGAACTGGGTGCCGAGCAAAATCAGGGTGTCGGCGTTCATCATGGTGTGGAAGCCGCTGGAAAAACCGATCAGCCCGGTCATTCCCACGTCATAGGGGTTGTCGTACTCGACGTGCTCTTTGCCGCGCAGGGCATGAACTATCGGGGCTTTCAGCTTGCCCGCAAATTCAAGCAGCTCCTTGTGCGCGCCAGCACAGCCGCTGCCGCACATCAGGGCGATATTGCTTGAGTAGCGCAGCAGCTGCGCCAGCTTTTTCAGCTCCTCTTCCGCTGGGGTGATGACCGGCTGCGGCGCGTGGTACCAGTGGGTACTGGCCCCTTCAGGCGCCGCCTTCAGGGCCACGTCGCCCGGGATGACGACCACAGAAACGCCCCGGTTCAGCACCGCCTTGCGCATGGCGATGGCCAGCACCTGAGGGATCTGCTCCGGGGATGAAACCAGCTCGCAATAGTGGCTGCATTCACGGAACAGCTCCTGCGGATGCGTCTCCTGAAAATAGCCGCTGCCGATTTCGGAAGAGGGGATGTGGGCGGCTATCGCCAGCACCGGTACGTGATTGCGGTGGCAGTCGAACAGCCCGTTGATCAGATGCAGGTTACCCGGCCCGCACGACCCGGCGCAGACGGCCAGTTCACCCGTGAGCTGTGCTTCGGCACCGGCAGCAAAGGCGGCGACCTCTTCATGACGGGTCGACATCCATTCAATGGTCTTCATCCTGTTAAGGCTATCGCTGAGGCCGTTAAGGGAATCCCCGGTTACGCCCCAGATACGTTTTACGCCTGCCTGTTCCAGGGTCTTCGCTATATATGCAGCCACGGTTTGTTTCATGGTGGTCCGTCTCCTTTTTGTGATTTCGCCTACAAGCTTAGAAGAAAGTCACTGTATTGCCTGCGCAATCCCCCTCATTTAAAGGTGGTTTTCATGAGTGATTGTTCGGCATAATCTGTTCGGGTACAGGGTGAAAAATAAAGGATTTCAAATGGTTAAATCATTGTTAATGGCTGTAAATGAAAAGCTCGCGTGTGACGATCTCGGCAAACTCTTGTTACGACTTGCCGTCGGCGGGCTGATGCTGTTTCACGGTTTACACAAGTTGTTTGGCGGCGTCGGGTTTATCAGCGGCATGCTGGTGGAAAAAGGATTGCCGGGATTTATCGCTTACGGTGTGCTGATTGGCGAAGTGGTGGCACCGATCCTGATTATCGTCGGGCTCTTCACGCGCCCGGCGGCGCTGGTGCTGGCGTTCACCATGATCGTGGCATGGCTGATGGTGGGCACGGGCAAAACCTTTGCGCTGGATGCCGTGGGGGCCTGGGCGATTGAGAGCCTGATGTACTTCTTTATCGGCTCGCTGGCGGTGGCGTTTTTAGGAGCCGGGCGTTACGCGCTGGGGAAAGCGCCCGCGTGGCGGTAGGGTAGTTGTAGGCCGGGTAAACGCAGTGCCACCCGCCAAAAAAGCCCGGTGGCGCTGACGCTTACCGGGCCTACGAACGAGCGTTTATTGTTTATGCGAGGACCAGATCGCCCTGCGGATGGCACGAACACGCCAGCACGTAACCTTCCGCGATCTCTGCGTCCGTCAGCGTCATGGTGCTGGTGACGGTATAATCACCGGACACCACTTTCGTTTTACAGCACCCACACACGCCAGCACGACAGGCTGCAGCCACCGGTACTTTATTGCTCTCCAGCGCCTCCAGCAGCGTGGTGCCCACGCGGCCAAAGAAGGTCTGCGCCGGTTGCAGTTTGGTGAACTGGATCCCGCTGGTTGCCGCCTCTGCCACCGGCGTGAAGAACTGCTCTTTGAAGAAGCGGGGGACGCCGAGCGCTTTTACGTCCTCTTCCACAATAGCCATGTACGGCGCCGGGCCGCAGGTCATCACGGTACGGTTTGCGATATCCGGTACGCTTCGCAGCAGTTCGCGGTTCAGACGCCCCGCGACAAAACCGTGCGTCGCGTTGCGTTCTGCCACCAGCGTGACCGGATAGTTGCGCCATTCGTCGGCAAAGATCACATCGTCCGGTGAACGCACGCTGAAGATCACCTGCACGTCAGCCTGCGGGCGGTTTTTGGCCAGCCAGCGGCGCATTGACATAATCGGCGTCACGCCACAACCGGCCGCCAGCAGCAGGAACTTATCCTCTGCTTTGTCGTCACAGGTGAAATCGCCCTGGGCGTCAGACAGCCAGAGGTAATCTCCACGCTTCACGTCCTGGGTCAGCCACCGGGAGCCTGCCCCGTCATCAATACGGCGGATGGTCAGCGTAATGTACTCGCTCACGCCCGGCGTCGAGGAAAGCGTGTAGGCGCGCAGCGTATCCGCACTGTTGCGGACACTGACCAGTGCATACTGACCCGCGCGGTACGGATAGTAGTCATGGCACAGCAGTGACAGCGTCCACACATCCGGCGTCTCCTGATGGATGTGATGGACCTGCATCCGCCACGGACATTGTGAGGTTGGCATGGTCATGAATAACTCCTTACGCGCTCAGCAGCTGCTGCATGTCTTCTTCAACGGTGGTCACGGAACGCAGACCGAATTTTTCATTCAGTACGGCCAGCAGGTCCGGTGTCAGGAAACCTGGCGCGGTCGGGCCGGTGACGATGTTGGTTACGCCCAGCGAAAGCAGGGTCAGCAGGATCACGATGGCCTTCTGCTCAAACCAGGAGAGCACCAGAGACAGCGGCAGATCGTTTACGCCACAGCCCAGTTTTTCCGCCAGGGTGACAGCCAGAACGATCGCCGAGTAAGCATCGTTACACTGACCTGCATCCACCAGACGCGGCAGACCTTCGATGTTGCCGAAGTCCAGCTTGTTGAAACGGTATTTACCGCAGGCCAAAGTCAGGATCAGGCAATCTTCCGGCACGCGGGTGGCGAAGTCGGTGAAGTAGTTACGCTCGCCGCGCGCGCCGTCGCAGCCGCCGATCAGGAAGATATGACGCAGTTTTTTACGGCTGACGAGGTCAATCAGGGAATCTGCAGCGCCGAGCAGGGTTTCGCGACCGAAGCCGACGGTGATGAGATGCGGGATCTCGCTGTACGGGAAGCCAGCCATCTGCTGCGCCTGCGCAATCACCGGACCGAAATCGTCACCTTCAAGGTGGCTCACGCCCGGCCAGCCAACGATGCTGCGGGTCCAGATGCGGTCGTCATATGCCCCGACGGTCGGGTCGATGATGCAGTTTGAGGTCATCACAACAGGACCCGGGAAGCGGGCGAACTCGACCTGCTGGTTCTGCCAGCCGCTGCCGTAGTTACCGATCAGATGCGTAAATTTACGCAGCTCCGGATAGCCGTGCGCCGGTAGCATTTCCCCGTGGGTATAGACGTTAACGCCGGTGCCTTCGGTCTGTTTCAGCAGGTTGTAGAGATCTTTCAGGTCATGACCGGAGATCAGAATGCATTTGCCTTTGGTCGCTTTGACGTTGACCTGGGTCGGCGTTGGGTGCCCATAGGTGCTGGTTTCACCGGCATCCAGAATGCTCATTACGCGGAAGTTCATCTGGCCGATTTCCATGGAGCATTCCAGCAGCGCGTTCATATCGGCAGGCCAGGTCCCCAGCCACGCCATGATGTTGTGGTACTGGGCGTAAATCTCATTGTCTGACTTCCCGAGCACGTGCGCGTGCTCCATATACGCCGCAGCGCCTTTCAGACCGTACAGGCACAGCAGGCGCAGGCCGAGAATGTTCTCACCAATCACGGCTTTGTCTTTGTTTGGAGTGAATTCCGCCGCCTGACGCTGCAACTCGCCCAGATCGTCACTCACCAGCTGAAGTTCAGACATCGGGTGTTCCACGCGGGCGCTCGCATCCGCCTTCAGGCACTGCGCTTTCAGCGCTTCACGCAGGGCAATTGCTTCGCGGGCATACCCGACGATGCGCGGGGAGTCGAAGTTGACGTTGGTCAGCGTGGAAAAGAAGGCGCGCGGGGCGAAGCTGTCGACGTAGTGGTCGATGATGCCGTATTCGCGGGCTTTGGATGCCCATGCGGAAAGGCCTTGCAGGGCCGCAATCAGCAGGTCCTGCAGGTCAGATGTTTCTGCGGTTTTGCCGCACATACCCTGTGCGTAAGAGCAGCCATTGCCTGCCGGGGTACGGATGGTTTGTTCACATTGCACACAAAACATAATCACACCTGTTAAAGTTATATTTGATATACATGTTTAAGGTTATGCCTGTGTCAGAACGGTGAAAAGGGCTTTCTACGACAAAATAGAGGGAGCTTGATTTAGCGCAATTTTGGCGGCAGGTTCGCTACCGCCAAAGAGGTATCAGGCAGAGAAGAGTGCCATCAGAACGGGAACCAGCAGGCTTAAAATAAAGCCGTGAACAATGGCGGCGGGGACCATCTCCAGCCCGCCAGAACGCTGCAGTACCGGGAGGGTAAAGTCCATCGACGTCGCGCCGCAAAGCCCCAGCGCGGTAGAACGGCTGCGGCGCACCAGGCCCGGGATCAGCATGATAGCAAGCAGCTCACGCGCCAGATCGTTAAAGAAGGCGGCGCTGCCAATCACCGGACCGAAGGACTCGGTCAGCAGAATGCCGGAGAGGGAGTACCAGCCAAACCCTGATGCCATGGCCAGACCGGTTTTCAGCGGCAGGTTGAGAATAAAAGCGTTAATCACGCCCGCCACCATAGAACTGGCGATAACAATAACCGCGACCATCATTCCCCGACGATTGAGGACAATTTGCTTCAGGGTCATGCCATTATTTCGCAGCTGGATACCAATCAGGAACAGCAGGAAGATCAGCGTATATTCGCTGGCCTCTGTCGCGTGCTGTAAAAACGCCCAGCCGGTCAGCCCCAGAAGAAAACCGAGCACCACGACGCCGCACAGTTTTAATGATTCCAGCGCCATCGCTATGCGGGACGGAAGTTTTTCCTGATGGTGGTGGTTTTTCCACGGAATAGTGCGTTCAAGCCAGAACAATGCGGCAATATTACACAGCAAAATAACCACAACAGTGACCGCAGAATAATGCAGGATCGCCAGCAGATTGGTCGCCAGGTTATCCAGAAAGGCCAGGCTGATTCCCATAAAAAAAAGAATGACGTAAACAATCCAGCTGAGAAAACGGTTAATCAGCCGTAAGGCTGATTCCTGATGCAGTGGGATAAGGTAGCCCACAATCAGGGGCAGCAGAATAATGAGGAGTCCTGAAAACATGAACAGCCGGTCCTTGTGAGTATCTGTTGAGCGCCAGAGACACTACCCAATAAAGGCTGTTCAGTAAAGCGGCAAAAAGAAAGCCGGGTGGCGCTACGCCTTACCCGGCCTGTGTGTGCGGCCTGTTGCCCTCACCCCGGCCCTCTCCCACAGGAGAGGGAGGGAAGATTAATCGCGTTTTTCCAGCAGGGTGCGATACAGCACGCCGCCCAGAATACCGCCGACGATAGGCATGACCCAGAACAGCCACAGCTGCTCCAGCGCCCAGCCACCCTGGAAGATAGCCACTGCGGTACTGCGCGCCGGGTTAACGGAGGTGTTGGTGACCGGAATGGAGATCAGGTGGATAAGCGTCAATGCCAGACCAATGGCAATCGGCGCGAAACCAGCAGGTGCGTGTTTGTCGGTTGCGCCGTGGATCACCAGCAGGAAACCAGCGGTCAGCACAATTTCAATCACGATAGCCGACAGCATGGAATATCCGCCCGGAGAGTGTTCGCCGAAGCCGTTAGAGGCGAAACCGCTGGCTGCCGCATCGAAGCCCTCTTTACCGCTGGCGATGACGTACAGAACGGCTGCGGCAATAATACCGCCCACCACCTGGGCGACGATATAACCGATCACCTCTTTCGCCGGGAAACGACCGCCGGCCCATAAACCCAACGTCACGGCCGGGTTAAAATGACCGCCGGAAATATGACCCACGGCAAAGGCCATGGTTAATACGGTTAAACCAAAGGCCAGCGCCACGCCGACAAAACCAATACCTAATTCCGGGAATGCTGCTGCCAGAACGGCGCTACCGCAGCCACCAAATACCAGCCAGAATGTACCAAAGCATTCTGCTGCCAATTTTCTAAACATAACCACCTCAACATAATTTCCGCACGCTTTCCTGCATGCGGGATATATCGCCATAAAGGGATGACGACTCAAAGAGCCTGTATTTTAAAAACCAATAACATCCCTTCGCCACTTAAATAAATTTGTTTAATTTGATTTAAGGCAATGTGATGTCAATCCTTGTTCAAACTGGAGGTGAATACAGCATAGTCCAATTTGCGGACAATAGTTTGTTGTGCTGTTGACACTATTTCAAATGAAACCTGCCACGGAAATTCTTAATTTTTCGTGCTGGCGCAGAATAATCAGGACCTCTGGCAGTGTTCCGCGCGGCATCCTCCCGCTATACTGCTGATAACTTAAAGGAAAAAGTGATTATTTCGCGGGGGACTTATGCTTCTCGAACGAGTGGAAATTGTCGGGTTTCGCGGTATTAACCGCCTGTCGCTGCAGCTGGAGCAGAATAACGTCCTGATCGGCGAGAACGCGTGGGGTAAGTCCAGCCTGCTGGATGCGCTGACGTTACTGCTTTCGCCCGAAGACGATCTGTATCACTTCGTCCGGGACGATTTCTGGTTTCCGCCCGGTGATGTCAATGGCCGCGAGAAGCACCTGCATATCATCCTGACGTTCCGGGAATCCGAACCGGGCCGTCACCGCGTGCGGCGCTTCCGTCCGCTGTCACCCTGCTGGGTGCCGTGCGATGACGGCTTCCACCGGATTTTCTATCGGCTGGAAGGGGAGATGGCGGAGAACGAAGGTGTACTCACGCTGCGTGAGTTTCTCGACGAGAAAGCCAATCCTATCCCGCTTGACAATATTGACGATCTGGCCCGCCACCTGATCCGCCTCACGCCGGTATTACGCTTGCGCGATGCGCGTTTTATGCGGCGTATTCGTAACGGTACCGTACCGAATATGCCGGAAGTGGAAGTCACCGCCCGCGAGCTGGATTTTCTGGCGCGGGAGCTGGTGTCTCGTCCACAAAATCTGACCGATGGCCAAATCCGCCAGGGGTTGTCGGCGATGGTACAACTGCTGGAGCACTATTTTTCCGAGCAGGGGACCTCGGAGTCCCGCCATCGTCTGATGCGCCGCCGCTCTCATGATGAGCAACGAAGCTGGCGCTATCTCGATATCATTAACCGGATGATTGACCGGCCCGGCGGGCGTACGCATCGGGTGATTTTGCTGGGGCTGTTCTCCACGCTTCTGCAGGCCAAAGGCACCGTCCGTCTTGACCGGGACGCCCGACCGCTGTTGCTGGTGGAAGATCCTGAAACCCGCCTGCATCCCATTATGCTCTCCGTGGCATGGCATCTGCTGAATCTGCTGCCGCTCCAGCGCATTACGACCACCAACTCCGGTGAGCTATTATCCCTGACGCCGGTTGAACACGTCTGTCGTCTGGTGCGTGAATCTTCCCGTGTCACCGCTTACCGACTGGGGCCGGGCGGCATGAACGCGGAAGACGGGCGGCGCATCGCGTTTCATATCCGCTTTAACCGGGCGTCATCGCTCTTTGCCCGCTGCTGGCTGCTGGTGGAGGGAGAGACGGAAACCTGGGTCATTAACGAGCTGGCGCGCCAGTGTGGTCACCATTTTGATGCGGAAGGCATTAAGGTGATCGAATTCGCCCAGTCGGGATTAAAGCCGTTGATTAAATTCGCACGCCGGATGGGGATCGAGTGGCACGTCCTGGTCGACGGTGATGAGGCGGGCAAAAAATATGCTTCGACCGTGCGTAGCCTGCTCAATAACGAGCGGGAAGAAGAGCGCGACCATTTAACTATGCTGCCCGCGATGGACATGGAGCACTTTATGTATCGTCAGGGGTTCGACGACGTATTCCACCGAATTGCCATGGTGCCTGTCGATGTCCCGATGAACATGCGGCGCGTGATCGCCAAAGCCATTCATCGTTCGTCAAAACCGGATTTAGCCATTGAAGTGGCGACAGAAGCGGGAAGGCGGGGCGTGGAGGCGGTACCGACTCTGCTGCGTAAGATGTTTTCCCGCGTGCTGTGGCTGGCGCGCGGGAAAGCGGATTAGCGTTGGGTTGCCTGTTTGACCTGCTGAATCAGGCTATCCAGCAGTTCATAACGGCGGCGATACTCGGCGCGCTTTTTGCTCGCGATCTCTTCCATCGGTTTACGCGGCATGGCAAGCGGCAGCAGGAAGTGACCGTTATCCTGTTTTTCACCGCCGATCGAGATCCAGAAACTGTCGTAATCAGCCAGCAGTTTCCCCTCTTTTTTCTTGCGGTAACGCCAGCTGCGATAGATGTGTGTGGCGTTACTGACGGCAACGATCTGCTCAACCGGAAAAGCGGCGCCAAGCGTCATCGCGGCTTCCAGCAGCAGACGTTTCGGGAACAGACCGTGACAGGCTTTCGTCGCCCCCTGGATCAGCTCATGGGGAACGTGCGCTTTTGCGCCCTGTAGACCGCCGATGAACAGCGTCGTTTTTCCTGCAAACTGGCAGAGCGTAAAGGTCATTTCCGCCAGCACCGTGTTGTGCCTGTCGCAGAAGGCGAGGGTGGCTTCCCCTTCTTTATCCAGGAACGCATCAGCGCACAGACGAACGGTGAACTGCTGTTCCTCTTTGCCGGTTAAGGTCAGCAGGGTGTAACCTGGCTTAGAAAGATAACCCGCAAGCAGCGTCGCAGGAAGCTGGCGGCTCAGGATCTGATAGTGCCAGTTAAGCGATTCCAGCGCATGCTGACGATCCATTTTCACCGTCAGCCAGGGGCGATGCAGCCGGCACGGCAGTCCTGGCTGGACCTGCAGCATCTGCATCAGACGCGGTTGCTTAGCAAGGCTCGTTAACAGGCGCGCGGTGCTAATGGGTGTCGCCAGCGAACGTAACATGAATTTACGTCGATAGGCGGGGTTCTGCCACGCCAGCCCTGGCGTGAGCGTGCCGAAAGCCAGATTTTTGAAGAGCTGCCAGCCCGATTTAGGCTGTGGCAGGCTGGAAAAAGGTGTATCGACGATGGAAGACATGATAGATCCTGCTTCTTGATGAATATCTCCATTTCAGCAGGCGAACGTTCAACGTCTCGTAAACAAATTGTGACGATTTCAGGGAACGGGGGTTTCGTTGAGGAGTCGTTTAGATAGAATCAACATTTATTATTGCCAGAACATTTAATTGGAATATTTATGAACCTTAAGGGAAAACGCAGAACGCTGTTTCTGCTGCTGGCGGTCGTGGTGTTAGCCGGTGGGTACTGGCTATGGCAAGTGCTTAATGCGCCTGTGCCACAATATCAGACATTGATTGTTCGTCCTGGCGAACTGCAGCAAAACGTCCTCGCGACGGGCAAGCTGGATGCCCTGCGCAAGGTTGACGTGGGTGCCCAGGTGAGCGGCCAGTTGAAAACGCTGTCGGTAGAGATTGGCGATAAGGTGAAAAAAGGTCAGCTGCTTGGGGTTATCGATCCTGAACAGGCTGAGAACCAGATCCGCGAGGTGGAAGCCACACTGATGGAGCTGCGCGCTCAGCGCGCCCAGGCGCTGGCAGAGCGTAATCTGGCTCAGGTCACATTGACCCGCCAGCAGGCGCTGGCGAAAACCCAGGCCATTTCGAAACAAGATTTAGATACGGCCACCACAGAACTGGCGGTAAAACAGGCGCAGATTGGCACCATCGACGCGCAAATCAAACGCAACCAGGCCTCGCTGGATACGGCGAAAACCAACCTCGACTATACGCAAATCGTCGCGCCGATGGCTGGCGAAGTCACCCAGATCACCACTCTGCAGGGGCAGACGGTGATTGCCGCGCAGCAGGCGCCAAACATCCTGACGCTGGCGGACATGAGCACCATGCTGGTCAAAGCCCAGGTCTCCGAGGCGGACGTTATCCATCTCAAACCGGGGCAAAACGCCTGGTTTACGGTGCTGGGGGATCCGCAGACTCGTTACGAAGGCGTGCTGAAAGACATTCTGCCGACGCCGGAAAAGGTTAACGACGCCATCTTCTACTATGCCCGTTTTGAAGTGCCGAACCCGCAGGGCGTGCTGCGTCTGGACATGACCGCGCAGGTGCATATCCAGCTGACCGGCGTGAAGAACGTGCTGACTATTCCCCTCTCTGCGCTGGGCGAGTCCGCCGGGGATAACCGCTATAAAGTCAAAGTGCTGCGCAACGGGGAAACGCGCGAGCGTGAAGTGGTGATTGGCGCGCGCAACGACACCGATGTGGTGGTGGTGAAAGGGCTGGAAGAGGGTGAGGAGGTTGTCATCAGCGAAAGCCTGCCCGGAGCCGCGAAATGACGGCGCTGCTTGAGCTGAACGACATTCGCCGCAGCTACCCCTCGGGCGATGGCCCGGTGGAGGTGCTGAAAGGGATCTCTCTGCGCGTGGAGGCGGGCGAGATGGTGGCGATTGTCGGCGCATCGGGATCCGGTAAATCGACGCTGATGAACATTCTCGGCTGTCTGGATAAACCGACCAGCGGCACCTATCGCGTGGCCGGAACGGACATCTCCACGCTGGACGGCGACGCGCTGGCGAAGCTGCGTCGGGAGCACTTCGGCTTTATCTTCCAGCGTTACCATCTGCTCTCTCACCTCAATGCGGCGCAGAACGTCGAAGTGCCGGCGGTCTATGCCGGCGTGGAGCGGAAAAAGCGTCTTGATCGTGCACAGATGCTGCTGACGCGTCTGGGGCTGGCGGAGCGGGTGGAGTACCAGCCTTCGCAGCTTTCAGGCGGCCAGCAGCAGCGCGTGAGTATTGCCCGTGCCCTGATGAACGGCGGGCAGGTGATCCTCGCGGATGAACCCACCGGGGCGCTCGATAGCCATTCCGGCGAAGAGGTGATGGCGATCCTCCACCAGCTGCGCGATCAGGGACACACGGTAATTATCGTGACGCATGACCCGCAGGTGGCGGCGCAGGCGGAACGCATTATTGAGATCCACGACGGCGAGCTGGTCAGCAATCCGCCTCCGGGAGCGTCCAGAGCGGCGGCGACGAAAGAAGCGCTACCGCCGTCCACCGGCTGGGGACAATTCTCCAGCGGCTTTCGTGAAGCGCTTGCCATGGCCTGGCTGGCGATGGCGGCGAATAAAATGCGCACCCTGCTCACCATGCTCGGCATCATTATCGGTATCGCCTCGGTGGTATCGATTGTGGTGGTGGGCGACGCGGCCAAGCAGCTGGTGCTGGCCGATATCCGCGCGATTGGCACCAATACCATTGACGTCTATCCCGGCAAAGATTTTGGCGACGACGAGCCGCAGTATCAGCAGTCCCTGAAATATGACGATCTGGCGGCGATTCAGAAGCAGCCGTGGGTCAACTCGGCTACGCCGGCCGTGTCGCAAAATTTGCGCCTGCGCGTGGGTAACGTGGACGTTGCCGCCAGCGCGAACGGCGTCAGCGGGGACTATTTCAACGTTTACGGTATGACCTTCAGTGAAGGTGCGACCTTCAATGCCGAACAGCTGGCAGGCAGGGCGCAGGTGGTGGTACTGGACGCGAACTCACGCAGACAGCTTTTCCCCAATAAAGCGAATGTGGTGGGGGAAGTGATCCTGGTCGGCAATATGCCGGCTACGGTCATCGGCGTGGCGGAAGAGAAGCAGTCGATGTTTGGCAGCAGCAAGATCCTGCGCGTCTGGCTGCCCTATACCACCATCTCCGGGCGGATTATGGGGCAGTCCTGGCTTAACTCCATCACCGTGCGCGTGAAGGAGGGCTACGACAGCGCGCTGGCTGAACAGCAGCTTGAGCGGCTGTTAACCCTGCGCCACGGGAAGAAGGATTTCTTCACCTGGAACATGGACGGCCTCTTGAAAACGGCGGAAAAGACCACACGTACTCTTCAGTTGTTCCTCACGCTGGTGGCGGTCATTTCGCTGGTCGTTGGCGGTATCGGGGTGATGAATATCATGCTGGTATCGGTGACCGAACGCACCCGTGAGATTGGTATCCGCATGGCGGTGGGGGCCAGAGCCAGCGACGTCCTGCAACAGTTTTTGATTGAAGCTGTGCTGGTGTGTCTGGTGGGGGGCGCGATGGGCATTGCGCTCTCGATGATGATCGCATTTGCGCTGCAGCTCTTTTTACCCGGCTGGGAAATTGGCTTCTCACCGGTGGCCATTCTTACCGCGTTTTTGTGTTCAACCTTTACCGGCATTTTGTTTGGTTGGTTACCCGCCCGCAATGCGGCGCGGCTGGATCCGGTGGATGCACTGGCCCGTGAATAGGCTGAAAATAAAAATGCCAGCCGATCGGGCTGGCATTTTGACTGCGGGATGTACACAATAAAACAGAGAGCTATGCAACCGTCTCTGCTTCAATGGGGACGATAAGGCTTGCGTGATTGCCTTTGGGTCCCTGGTGTACATCGAACCGGACGGACTGCCCGGCTTTGAGCGTTCTGTAACCATCCATCTGAATGGTGGAATAGTGAGCGAAGATATCCTCGCCGCCGCCTTCGGGGCAGATGAAGCCAAACCCTTTGGCGTTGTTGAACCACTTAACAGTACCCATTTCCATGCTTCGACATCCTTCGTAAATCTTATAAGTTAAGATGGAATGAACCGGTGGTGGAGTGGGGGCTGTTCAAAACCTCGCCATCTCACGCTTGTACAATTTAGAGAAACGAAAGAAGTCGTCAAGCGTTTGGCGCTGGAGATGGGACAATAATCAACCAAAGTTTGAAGCAGTTAACGCTATTGCAACAGTTTGTGACAGACATCGCGGATGACAGTAATAGATGATTGTTATCTAACATCTGAGGTAGATTCAAAGTGGTTATGCAAAATGGGTAAGACCAACGACTGGCTGGATTTTGACCAGCTGGCGGAAGACAAAGTGCGTGACGCGCTAAAACCGCCATCTATGTATAAAGTTATGTTAATGAACGATGATTACACGCCGATGGAATTTGTTATTGACGTGCTACAAAAGTTCTTTTCTTATGATGTAGAACGTGCAACGCAACTGATGCTTACCGTTCATTATCGTGGCAAAGCTATCTGCGGCATCTTCACAGCCGAAGTGGCGGAAACCAAAGTGGCGATGGTGAACGACTATGCGAGGGAGAACGAGCATCCGTTGCTGTGTACGCTGGAAAAGGCCTGATAAGGCATAAAATTGGGGGAGGTGCCTATGCTCAATCAAGAACTGGAACTCAGTTTAAACATGGCTTTCGCCAGAGCGCGTGAGCACCGACATGAGTTTATGACCGTCGAGCACCTGCTGCTCGCACTGCTTAGCAACCCATCTGCCCGCGAAGCGCTGGAAGCCTGCTCCGTGGATCTGGTGGCGCTACGTCAGGAACTCGAAGCCTTCATCGAACAAACCACACCGGTGCTGCCAGCCAGTGAAGAGGAGCGCGACACGCAGCCGACGCTCAGCTTCCAGCGTGTGCTGCAGCGCGCGGTATTTCACGTCCAGTCTTCCGGACGTAGCGAAGTGACTGGCGCAAACGTCTTGGTCGCCATCTTCAGCGAGCAGGAGTCACAGGCTGCCTACCTGCTGCGCAAACACGAAGTCAGCCGACTCGATGTGGTTAACTTTATTTCTCACGGAACGCGCAAAGACGAGCCTAACCAGGCATCGGATTCCAGCAATCAGGTCAATAACAATGAAGAGCAAGCAGGCGGGGAGGATCGTATGGAAAACTTCACCACCAACCTTAATCAGCTTGCTCGCGTTGGCGGTATCGACCCGCTGATTGGTCGCGATAAAGAGCTGGAGCGTGCCATCCAGGTACTGTGCCGTCGCCGCAAGAACAACCCGCTGCTGGTGGGGGAATCTGGCGTGGGTAAAACCGCGATTGCCGAAGGTCTTGCCTGGCGCATTGTGCAGGGCGACGTGCCGGAAGTGATTGCCGATTGCACCATCTACTCGCTGGATATTGGCTCGCTGCTGGCGGGCACGAAATACCGTGGTGATTTTGAAAAACGCTTCAAGGCGCTGTTAAAACAGCTGGAGCAGGACACCAACAGCATCCTGTTTATTGATGAGATCCACACCATAATCGGTGCCGGTGCGGCCTCCGGTGGCCAGGTGGATGCCGCAAACCTGATCAAACCGCTGCTCTCCAGCGGCAAGATCCGCGTGATTGGCTCTACCACCTACCAGGAGTTCAGCAACATCTTTGAGAAAGATCGTGCGCTGGCGCGTCGCTTCCAGAAAATCGACGTGACCGAACCGTCCGTCGAGGAAACGGTGCAGATCATCAACGGTCTGAAACCGAAGTATGAAGCGCACCACGACGTGCGTTATACCGCGAAAGCGGTGCGTGCGGCGGTGGAGCTGGCGGTGAAATACATCAACGACCGTCATCTGCCGGATAAGGCGATCGACGTCATTGATGAGGCAGGGGCGCGTGCGCGTCTGATGCCGGCCAGCAAGCGTAAGAAAACCGTTAACGTGGCGGATATTGAGTCCGTGGTGGCCCGTATTGCGCGCATTCCTGAGAAGAGCGTCTCTCAGAGCGACCGCGACACGCTGCGTACTCTTGGCAACCGCCTGAAAATGCTGGTCTTTGGTCAGGATAAAGCCATTGAGGCCTTAACCGAAGCGATCAAGATGGCCCGTGCCGGGCTGGGGCATGAGCATAAACCTGTCGGTTCCTTCCTGTTCGCCGGTCCAACCGGTGTGGGGAAAACCGAGGTGACGGTTCAGCTCTCCAAAGCGCTGGGCATCGAGCTGCTGCGCTTTGATATGTCCGAGTATATGGAGCGTCACACCGTCAGCCGTTTGATCGGTGCGCCTCCGGGTTACGTGGGCTTTGACCAGGGCGGGCTGCTCACCGATGCGGTGATCAAGCATCCGCACGCGGTACTGCTGCTTGATGAAATCGAGAAAGCGCACCCGGACGTGTTCAACATCCTGCTGCAGGTGATGGACAACGGGACGCTGACCGACAACAACGGGCGCAAGGCGGACTTCCGCAACGTGGTGCTGGTGATGACCACCAACGCCGGGGTACGTGAAACCGAGCGTAAATCCATCGGTCTTATTCACCAGGATAACAGCACCGATGCGATGGAAGAGATCAAGAAGATCTTTACGCCGGAGTTCCGTAACCGTCTGGACAACATTATCTGGTTCGATCACCTGTCTACCGAGGTGATCCATCAGGTGGTGGATAAGTTCATCGTCGAGCTGCAGGTTCAGCTGGATCAGAAAGGCGTGTCGCTGGAAGTGAGCCAGGAGGCCCGCAACTGGCTGGCCGAGAAAGGCTACGACCGTGCGATGGGTGCCCGTCCGATGGCGCGTGTGATTCAGGATAACCTGAAGAAACCGCTGGCGAACGAGCTGCTGTTTGGCTCGCTGGTGGACGGCGGTCAGGTGACCGTGGCGCTGGATCAGGCGAAGAACGAACTGACGTACGATTTCCAGAGTGCGGCGAAGCATAAGCCGGAAGCGGCTCACTAAGTGGAAAGTTAAACGTAAAAACCGGGCACAGGCCCGGTTTTTTTATGCCTGGTCCTTAAAACTCAGAGCCGTATCTGCTTTCAGGGTGCGGTTTTTTCTGCCAGGCGAGGATCAAAAATAAACGGGAGTGGCTTAACTGTACCCAGTACCTGATGAAACGCCGGATGTAATGGATTAAGTATGGCGTTATTTTCGTAAGGAATAATGCAGGAAGGCAGGATAAGCGCCAGCGCGCTGCGGGATTGTAGCCAACCGGTGCCCAGATCCATCGTTGAGACCGGTGCCGGGTTCTCCTGCCAGTCATCGGGCAGCCATGCTTTGTCCAGATAATCAATCTGCTCATCCGGGATATCGATGCTAAACAGCTGGTACTGATTCAGCACGGTGTCTTTTTTGACATGTACCAGAATTTCCAGCGATGCCAGCGAGATGGTGGTAGAAACATACACGGCAGGATGCCCCTTATGATTCCAGCGCCCGCCATACTGGTTTGCACCGATTCCACTCCACGCTTCGCTGGCGTAGCGTCCCGTCACCAGCCGATAAAAAATCATGCAAACACACCGTGTTCAAGCCGACCAATCAAATCGGTCACTTCCAGCGCGCCGGTTTCTGTCGCAATTAAATCGACAGGTGCTCTGTTCCCTAACCCTCGCACCGGAGATTGCAGCCAGGTCCAGGCGTCGTCTTTACTGCCAAAGTAATCGACGGCAGCATCCAGCACCCGAACGAAACGCGCCACGCGTTCGCTTTCATCGGGGGTCAGCGTACGGCCCGCGCTTTTGCGGCGCGCGATGTTACGCTCGTTAATCCCCGTCACGCGCAGGATGTCCGCTTTCGACATCGCCGTCCACTCGTGGATATTGTCGAGGACGCTAACGGGTAACCCCTGATTGAGATACTCAACCAACCGCATACCCCGGTTTGCAGGTAACCCCGCAAATCGCCAGAGTGCGTTATCAGCAGGCTTCTGCGCAGGTACCCATGTTCTCATTTTTTACCTCCTGATGATTGTCATTTGTCATGGTTTATTATAGTCATTTGTCAGATGGTAGGAAGTGATTGTTTTACGCAGGGGTAAATAAAGGAAGGCGGGCTATGATCATAATTTTTAATTGAAGTGTAATGAACTGATTTTCAATGATAATTTAATGGCTGTAAAAAAGAGGGTGAGAAAAGCTTTTTTAGCTTTTTTGTATGAAAATCATAAAGTTGTTTAGATAATATTTCAGTGCACTGCCGTACAGGCAGCTTAGAAATTACCGTCCGGAACCATCTGATCGCAGTACTGGTGCACTGTTGTATCCGGGTTGTTCGCGGATGGATCAACTATCACGGCATCTCAGATAATAAAAGGCGAGTGGGACAGTTCATCTACCAGAGCAAGCGAATCATCTACAGATGGTTTAACCGCAAAGTTCTGCGGAGGGGCCTGACCAGGTAACCGGCGGGTCTACTCACCCGGCACCCCAATATACAGGCTTGCCGTACAATCACTGACGCCCTAACGCGGCGTACCCATCCATCATGTGCAAAATAGTGTATCCTGTGTCCACAGGTTAAACAGAAAGAAGGTCGGTGTCAGTGGAAGAACATGATCTACACGCGTCAGGTTTTACAAAAAAGGAAATCATAAGGATTAAACGTTACCTTGAAACCGGTGATTCACTGGACAGGGTTCTGTTAGATCTTTCCCGTTATTTCAAAACGTTCGTTTGGGTCACAATTATTATGACCGTGATTACCATTCTCAGTTTCATTTTAGGCAGCACCGTACAGGCAATCTCAAGCGCGATAGCAGCAGTTTTCCTGTTTGTTGTTTTTCTCCTGGTGATGCCTGTTAAAGTTGGTTATAAATCCTGGAAGCTATTGAGAACGTATGTTAGCGATTTTGATCGTCGTGGGTGAGTCGCTCCAGTACCACCTTTGCACTGACTCCCCACCCTAAAACTTTCATGCTTAATTTGCCGGAAGATATCTGAATAACCGCCAGGCCTCGGCTTTGCCTGTCAATCCGAACACACCATAGACGCTTGCCGCTAAAGTAGTGGCATTGTAAACGCCAAGACCAACATCACGACTAAATCCCTTGAACTCAGCAATGGGCATCGCGCTGTCTGCGAACATCCCCTGTGAGGCAGGTGCATTCAGCAATTGCCTGGCCGCTTCTCTGGATATCGTATTAAAAGCGTCACCGATGAGGATAGCTCCCAATCTTACGGGCTTCGAGATTTATCATAGTGTCAGCCCACTGGCGCCTGTTCTGACCAGGAAAAAGCGCGATATCCATCAAAACATCCTTATGTATGATCCATAAACACAATTGGACTTAAATTTATGGCAGATGCATAAAGCTCGATGCAACCATTTTTTAGAGAGCAGGAGCAAGAGGTTACCCCTGGGTTCACCGGGCAAGCCTGGTCAGTACATTGGGGGTCTACGACGGAACCCCAGAAAATTCCGTCACTAAAGCTAAAAAACATCTGATTTGCATGACACTGAATAAATGGCGGGTTATTTGACAGATTCCAGCATTTGAACCGTCGTTTTAATCGTTGTCACCCAACTGGTCGTTTGTGTGACAAGAGCCTGTCAGCAATTCTGTGTAACTGCCACGGAATATCGCCGCAAGTGCACTGCAGTACAGGCAGCATAAAAAAGCAAATAAAGAGGTTTTACATACTACCGCGTCGCCTGGCGGCGCTACGCTTGCGCAGGCCTACAATGTGTTGTGCAATTTTGGCGTGTAGGCTGGGTAAGCGCAGCGCCACCCGGCAAGAAAGGCGACTGTATAGTTAAGGGGAGGGTTTTCCATAAATTTAAGGCCGGGAAGAACCCGACCTTATTTAATATTCATCTGCCATTACAGGCGAAAACAATTAGCGACTACGGAAGACAATGCGGCCTTTGCTCAGGTCGTACGGGGTCAGTTCAACAGTCACTTTGTCGCCCGTCAAAATGCGGATGTAGTTTTTGCGCATTTTACCGGAGATGTGCGCAGTTACCACGTGACCGTTTTCCAGCTCTACGCGAAACATGGTATTAGGCAACGTATCAAGTACGGTACCCTGCATTTCAATATTGTCTTCTTTGGCCATCTAATCCTCTGGGGTATCACTACCAAGTTTTGAACCGGCAAGATAATGCCGAAATTCATCTATTAAGTAAAGAATTGCGCGATTAAAACGCAGCAAAACAGTTTCGGCGCATTGCCCAAGCGTCACGGTACAACCGAACAGGAAGCGCATTCGTAAAGGGGAGACAACAGGATAAACGTCAGGACGTTATCTGAAGCGAGGGTCCCAAACGGCGGCGGGGCAACAGGCAGAAGCTGCTCTGCGGCATAATTATAACACCCTCACAAAAAATATGCGGAAAACATTTAGGCATAGGGCATAAAGAGCGTTCTCGGGACCCAAAAGTCGCGCGGGAGCTTCTCCTGACGGCTGGCATCCAGATGCCCGATATACTGGCGTCGCGGGATTTCAACGGCACCCAGCGAGGCCGTGTGTTCGTTGAGCACCTGACAATCGATCAGGCGTCCGCCGCATTGGGCAAAGGCCTGGCAGAAAACCAGCAGCGCGGTTTTCGAGGCGTTGACCGAACGAGAAAACATCGACTCGCCACAAAACAGCGTCCCCTGCGCCACGCCGTACATGCCGCCGACGAGCGTCCCATCTTGCCAGACCTCGATAGAGTGGGCGTAACCCAGCTCATGCAACTGGTGATAGGCGGTAATGATATCGCGGGTTATCCATGTCCCTTCATAGCGGTCTTCGGCACAGCCTTCTATAACCTGGCCAAAGGCGTGATTCAGGGTAACACGATACGGTGATTTTGCATGGAAACGCTTCATGCTGCGGCTCAGGTGAAACTGCTCTGGCCACAGCACGGCGCGGGGATCGGGAGACCACCATAAAATCGGGTCGCCGGGGGAGAACCACGGGAAAATGCCGCGCTGGTACGCCATTAATAGCCGAGCAGGGCTAAGGTCACCGCCAAGGGCCAGCAGACCATTGGGCTCGCGTAGCGCCCCCTCCGGCGAAGGGAACGCGATATTATGACGAGAAAGCTGGACCAGGCGCATGACAGCAAAACTCCAGTACGCGAGTGAGGACGCTACAAATATAGTCTACAGACGCTGTTTAAACTGGTAGTAGCGACCCTGTTTCGTCAACAGCTCTGCGTGACTACCTTGCTCAATAATCTGTCCGTTGTCCATCACAATTATCCGATCAAAACTCGCCAGACCGCGCAGGCGGTGCGTGACCATCAGCACGGTTTTCCCGCGCATCACATTCGCAAGGAGATCAAGGATTTGGCTCTCAGTTGTCGCGTCCAGCCCTTCGGTGGGTTCGTCGAGCAACATCAGCGGGGCATCGTGCAGCAGCGCGCGCGCAATCGCCAGTCTGCGCAGCTCACCGCCGGAGAGTTGACGGCCGCCTTCGCCCAGCCAGCTATTTAATCCCTCGTCCTCAAGCAGCTTGTGCAGACCGACCTGCTCCAGCATGGCGCGAAGAGCGTCATCCGACGCGTGCGGTGCGGCCAGCAGCAGGTTATCACGCAGGGTGGCGCTAAACAGGTGTACGCGCTGTGGAACGACGCTGACGGTTTGACGCAGGGCCTGCTCGCTGAAATCTGTCAGCAACGTATTATTAAAACGGATCTGGCCGCGCTGCGGATCCCAGGCGCGGGTCAGCAGCTGCAGCAGCGTCGATTTACCGCACCCGGTACGGCCGAGGATCGCAATCCGCTCTCCGGCGTTAACAGACAGGTTGATGCTTTCCAGCGCGTTTTGCGCCTGTTTGTCGTAGGCGAAGGTGACATCATCCAGCGCCAGCGCAACCTGCGCGGGTACCGCGGTCTGTCCGGCACTGAATGTTACTTCAGGTTTCTGTTCGGCAATCTGGGTGATGCGCAGGGCAGAGGCGATGACCTGCCCCAGATGCTGGAAGGCGCCCGTCACGGGTGCCAGCGCTTCAAACGCGGCCAGCGCACAAAAAACGAAGAGGGCGATCAGGGGACCTGGCTGTGTATTTCCCCCAATACTTCCGGACGCCAGCCACAGCATGGCAATCACCGCGATGCCGCCAATGAGCGTCATCAGTGCCTGGGAAAACGCAGTCAGTTCCGACTGTCGGCGCTGAGCTTCATGCCAGTTCAACTCCGTACTTTCCATACGCGCGCGATAGCGCTTGCTTGCACCGAAAATGGTCAGTTCTGCCTGCCCCTGAAGCCAGGAGGTCAACTGCTGGCGGTAATCTCCGCGCAGACGCGTCAGGTTTTCCCCGGTGGATTTCCCGGCGCGGTAAAAGAGCGGCGGCAGAATTATAAGCGTCAACAGCATGATCCCGCCCAGCGTGAGCGCAACGGGAACATCCAGAAAAGACAATCCCAGCGTCACCACCACAATCACCACAAACGCGCCTACAATCGGGGAGATCACGCGCAGGTAAAGGTGATCCAGCGTGTCGACATCGGCAACGACACGGTTAAGTAACTCACCCTGACGAAAACGCGCCAGCCCGGCAGGGGAGAGGGGCAGCAGTTTGCTGAAGGTGTAGATGCGCAGGTGCTGCAGCACGCGGAAAGTGGCGTCGTGGCTGACCAGCCGCTCAAAATAGCGTCCGGCAGTACGGGTGATGGCGGTACCGCGAACGCCGGCCGCCGGGAGCATATAGTTAAAGCTGTACAACCCGGCAACGCCCGCGACGGCAGAGGCTGACAGGAACCAGCCGGAAAGCGTGAGCAGACCAATGCTGGCGAGCAGAGTCACAATCGCCAGCACGATCCCCAGCGTCAGCATCCATTTGTGGCGTTTATAGAGCGCAAGATAAGGCAGCAGAGCACGCATCAGATGTCCTCCTGACGGTTCGCCAGCAGGGCGGCAAACGGCCCCTGCGCGGCAACAAGAGAGGCGTAATCGCCTTGCTCAACAAGACGGCCATTTTCCATGACCCAGATCTGGTCCCAGTCGGCAAGACCTTCCAGCTGGTGGGTGACCATCAGGGTCGTTTGCTGGCGTGAGGCGGCGTTAAGCGCTTCCATCACGCGCTGCTCACTGTGGGCATCCAGGCTGGCAGCAGGCTCATCCAGCAGCATCAGCTGACATGGGTTAAGCAGCGCGCGGGCAACGGCTACACGCTGCGCCTGGCCAACAGACAGCCCGGCGGACTGGTCACCAACGACGGTGTCTACCCCTTGCGGGAGCAGCGGCAGAAACTCGCTGACCCAGGCGCGGTCGAGCACCGATTGCAGTTCATCTTCACGCGCATCCGGACGCGCCAGAAGCACATTTTCACGTAGCGTGGAGGCAGGAAGCTGCGGGTTTTGTCCTACCCAACTGAGCTGTTTACGCCAGGCGTCAGGGTCGAGTTTACGCAACTCGGTTTTGTTTATTTGCAGCGAACCGGTGTAGGCCATAAAACCGGATAGCGCATTCAGTAACGAACTTTTCCCGGAACCGCTGGTGCCGACGAGCACCACGCGCTGTCCGGCGGGCAGGGTAAAGTTCAGCGGGCCTGCCAGCACCTTACCTTCCGGCGAGAGGATGCAAAAATCCTGGGCCTCGACGGTCACGGGTTCTTTGGCATTTAGCATCACGTCACCCCGCTCCGGATGCGCCAGCGGTGTTTCCAGGAACGTTTTCAGGCTGTCGGCCGCGCCAACCGCCTGTGCTTTAGCGTGATAGAAGGTCCCCAAATCGCGAAGAGGCTGGAAAAATTCCGGGGCCAGGAGCAGCGCCAGGAAACCGGCAGAAAGGGTCACTGCCGTGCCGTAATGGCCGAAATCCAGCGCACCGAGATAGGAGAAGCCGAAGTAGACGGCCACAAGGGCGATCGACAGCGAAGTAAAGAATTCCAGCACGCCTGAGGATAAGAAGGCGAGGCGTAATACTTCCATGGTGCGCTGGCGGAAATCCTGCGATGCCAGACGAATGTTGTCGGTTTCCGCTTCACCGCGGCCAAAAATGCGTAATGTCTCCATGCCGCGCAGGCGGTCAAGGAAATGGCCGCTTAAGCGACCCAATGCCAGGAAGTTACGGCGGTTGGCATCCGCCGCTCCCATCCCAACCAGCGCCATAAACAGGGGGATCAGCGGGGCGGTGCCCAGCAGAATCAGTGCTGCCATCCAGTTAACCGGGAAGATGGCGATCACAATCAACAGCGGAACGAAGACGGCAAGCGCCATTTGCGGCAAATAGCGCGCGTAATAGTCGTGCATATCGTCAATCTGCTCAAGGATCAGCGTCGCCCAGCTTCCGGCTGGTTTTCCCTGAATCCACGCCGGGCCGGCTTCCTGAAGCCTGTCGAGCACCTGACGACGGATCTCGTAGCGGATATGCTGTCCGGCATGAAAACCGACGCGTTCACGCAGCCAGACCACCCAGGCGCGCAGGATAAAAACCAGGATCAGGACAATAAAGGGCAGCAAGAGCGCCTCGCGGGGAATGTTCTCCATGATCATGTGATTGAGAATGCGGGCCAGCAGCCATGCCTGGGCAACAATCAACAGGCCGCTAACAAATCCCAGCAGACGGGAAATGGTAAGCCAGCGGCGGGAAATAACGCTTTGCTGTTTCAGCCAGCGTGTTAACTCTTGTTGACGGGTTTTTTCCATTGCGTACTTTGCAGGTGACGTTATTAGAAATTGGGCAGCGCAATGTTACAACGGGGAGACAATAAAGGCGACTTATCGCCGCCTTTATTTACGTTTGTTACTGACTTGTAAAGATTATTTACCTTGTTCCGCCAGTCCATCGAGGTAGCGTTCAGCATCCAGCGCGGCCATACACCCGGTACCCGCAGAGGTAATTGCCTGACGGTAAATGTGGTCCATGACATCGCCCGCCGCAAACACGCCCGGGATACTGGTCTGGGTCGCGTTACCGTGAATGCCTGACTGCACTTTAATGTAGCCGTTTTCCAGCTCCAGCTGCCCTTCGAAGATTGCCGTGTTCGGGCTGTGACCGATAGCAACAAACAGGCCCGCCACGTCCAGCGTTTCGACGTTATCGCTGTTCTGGGTATCACGAATACGCAGACCGGCAACGCCCATCTGATCGCCCGTGACCTCTTCCAGCGTGCGGTTGGTGTGCAGCACGATGTTGCCGCTTGCCACTTTATCCATCAGACGTTTGATCAGGATCTTCTCCGCGCGGAATGTATCGCGGCGGTGGATCAGGTGCACTTCTGAGGCAATGTTTGCCAGGTACAGCGCTTCTTCCACGGCAGTGTTGCCGCCGCCGATGACCGCAACTTTCTGATTGCGATAGAAGAAACCGTCACAGGTTGCGCAGGCAGAGACGCCGCGGCCTTTAAACGCTTCTTCTGATGGCAGGCCCAGGTAACGGGCAGAAGCACCGGTGGCGATGATCAGCGCGTCACAGGTGTATTCGCCGCTGTCACCCGTCAGGCGGAACGGACGGTTCTGCAGATCGACCTTGTTAATATGGTCGAACAGAATTTCGGTTTCGAATTTGGCAGCATGCTCGTGCATACGTTCCATCAGTAGCGGCCCGGTCAGGTCGTTCGGGTCGCCTGGCCAGTTTTCCACTTCGGTGGTGGTGGTCAGCTGACCGCCTTTTTCCATGCCGGTGATTAATACCGGTTGCAGGTTAGCGCGTGCAGCATAGACCGCCGCGGTATATCCCGCAGGTCCAGAACCAAGGATTAGCAGCTTACTGTGTTTGGCCGTGCCCATGAGATCCCCATTGTTGTTGGCAGACATTTGGCTGGATTGTAGGGAATTTGTTGTCGTAAAAAAAGAGCGCAGCAATTTTGATATCAATCTGTGTAATAGCCACGGACGATGAATGGCGCGCTATAACATCAAGCTTTCTCCTGAAAACCGGTTGTTTATAAGGCAATAAAATGAGGATTAATACCCTGCCGTAATGAATATCCGGCATGTTGTACTAAAAAACGATGTTTTGCTTTGACAATCCCCTGCGCTTTTGCGAAAACATTCAAGGAAGAAAAAAAACCGCGTTAACCGTATGCCGCATAGGCATGCACGTAAATGCCATTTTTACCGGGTCAGTGAAATCTACGCATGGCGTGGACAGACGCCATACGTGATGTCGGTGACAGCCTTCGGGCAACGGTCTTCTTACCAACAGAACCCGAATCCGCATCGCGTCTAATACAAAATCAGGCGATGTGATGAGTAACGGGTACAGGCTCTGAACAGTGATGTGCACAGGGTCCAGGCAGGAGTAGGGAAGGAATACAGAGAGACAATAATAATGGTAGATAGCAAGAAGCGCCCTGGCAAAGATCTCGACCGTATCGATCGTAACATTCTTAATGAATTGCAAAAGGATGGGCGTATTTCCAACGTCGAGCTTTCAAAACGTGTGGGACTTTCCCCGACGCCATGCCTTGAGCGTGTGCGCCGACTGGAAAGACAGGGTTTTATTCAGGGCTATACTGCTCTGCTGAACCCGCATTATCTGGATGCCTCACTTCTGGTATTTGTTGAGATTACTCTGAATCGTGGTGCGCCGGATGTGTTTGAGCAATTTAACGCCGCTGTACAAAAACTTGAAGAAATTCAAGAGTGTCATCTGGTGTCCGGTGATTTCGACTACCTGTTGAAAACCCGTGTGCCTGATATGTCCGCCTACCGTAAGCTGCTGGGGGAAACCCTGCTGCGTCTGCCAGGCGTGAACGACACCCGTACCTATGTGGTGATGGAAGAGGTCAAACAGAGCAATCGTCTGGTTATTAAGACGCGCTAACACGGAACAGGTGCAAAATCAGCGTAGTTTGATTACACTCCTGTTAATCCATACAGCAACAGTGCCGGGGAGTCCCGGCGCTGTTGTCCGTTTTAGCAAACAGGCAGGATATGCCTGATACCTGGAGAGCCTTTCTTGAGCCAGGAATACACTGAAGACAAAGAAGTCACACTATCGAAGCTAAGCAGCGGACGTCGTCTCCTCGAGGCTTTGCTGATTGTTATTGCCCTTTTTGCCGTCTGGCTGATGGCAGCCTTACTCAGTTTCAATCCCTCAGATCCCAGCTGGTCACAAACTGCATGGCATGAGCCTATTCATAATTTAGGCGGCGTACCCGGTGCCTGGCTTGCGGACACGCTCTTTTTCATTTTCGGTGTGATGGCCTACACCCTTCCCGTCATTATTATCGGCGGGTGCTGGTTTGCGTGGCGACATCGTCAAAACGATGATTACATCGACTATTTCGCCGTTTCGCTGCGTCTGATTGGCGCACTGGCACTGATCCTCACCTCATGCGGGCTGGCGGCCATTAATGCGGATGATATCTGGTACTTCGCTTCGGGTGGCGTGATTGGCAGCCTGTTGAGTTCTGCGCTGCAGCCGATGCTTCATAGCAGCGGCGGCACGCTGGCGTTGCTGTGCATCTGGGCGGCGGGGCTGACGTTATTCACCGGCTGGTCCTGGGTGAGCATTGCCGAGAAAATTGGCAGTTTTATCCTCACTATTCTGACCTTCGCCAGCAACCGTACCCGTCGTGACGATACGTGGGTTGATGAAGATGAGTACGAAGATGAAGAGGAAGATGACGCGCCTGTGCAGCGTCGCGAGTCTCGTCGTGCTCGAATTCTTCGTGGCGCGCTGGCGCGTCGCCAACGTGTTGCAGAGAAATTTGCCAACCCGCTGGGCCGTAAAACTGATGCGGCGCTCTTCTCTGGTAAACGCATGGATGAAGACGAGCAGGTGGTCTATCGCGCTGCGGGAAATCAGGTTGATCCTGACGATGTGCTCTTCTCCGGCAACCGTGCCACCCCAGGCGATTTCGACGAATACGATCCGCTGTTAAACGGTCATTCGGTCACCGAGCCGGTTGCCGCCGCAGCCGCCGCGACGACCGCTGCTCAGGCCTATGCCGCCCCCGTTGACGCCGTGATGCCTTCTGAGCCGGTTTCACCGCCGGAATCCGTTATTCAGCAGCCTCAGGTAGACTGGCAGACTGCGCCGGGTGTTCATACCCCGGAACCGGTTATTGCGCCTGAACCAGAAAGCTATATTCCCGTTCAGCAGGAGCAGTGGCAGCAGCCTTATCAGCCGCCGCAGCCTGCGTATGAACCACAACACAACCCACACTATGAACAGCCTGTAACTCAACCGTATCAGGAGTATGTGCCTGAACCGGTTGAACCCGTGCAGCCTTATGTCGCACCGCAACCTGAGCCGGAACCTGAGCCCGAAATCGTGGAAGAGGTGAAGCCAGCACGTCCGCCGCTGTACTATTTTGAAGAAGTCGAAGAGCGCCGTGCGCGTGAACGCGAACAGCTGGCGGCCTGGTATCAGCCAGTGCCTGAACCGGTGCAGGAACCTGTTACGAAAGCAGCTGCTGTTTCGGCTCCGCCGGTTGATCCAACACCTTCTGTTGCCCCTGTAGCGGAAAGCGTGAAGCAGGCCACCGCGGCGGCGGCCGTGGCTGCACCTGTCTTTAGCCTGGCAACAGGGGGGGCGCCGCGTCCTCAGGTGAAAGAGGGGATTGGTCCTCAATTGCCTCGTCCTAACCGTGTCCGCGTGCCAACCCGTCGCGAGCTTGCCTCTTATGGTATCAAACTGCCTTCCCAGCGGATGGCCGAAGAAAAAGCCCGCGAGTCTGAGTACGAGGATGATGCCGATGACATGCAGCAGGCTGAGCTGGCTCGCCAGTTCGCCGCGCAGCAGAATCAACGCTACGGTGAGGAATATCAGCACGATGAGCCTGCGCTGGACGACGATGACGCGGCGGAAGCCGAACTGGCGCGCCAGTTTGCCGCTACCCAGCAGCAGCGCTATTCCGGCGAACAACCGGCTGGTGCAAATCCGTTCTCCCTGTCGGATTTTGAATTCTCGCCGATGAAAGATCTGGTGGATGATGGCCCGAGCGAGCCTTTATTTACCCCGAGCGTGATGCCGGAAGCGGAGCCTGTGCGCCAGCAACCCGCACAGCCGTCATACGCACCGCAACCGCAGCAGCCGGCGCCGCAGGCTTACACGCAACCGCAGCAGCCACAACAACCGCCGCAGTTCCAGCAGCCTGCGCCACAGCCGCAGGAGAGCCTGATTCACCCGCTGCTGATGCGTAACGGTGACAGCCGTCCGCTGCAGCGTCCAAGCACGCCACTGCCGTCGCTGGATCTGTTAACGCCGCCACCAGCGGAAGTTGAACCGGTTGATACCTTCGCGCTGGAGCAGATGGCGCGTCTGGTTGAAGCGCGTCTGGCTGATTTCCGCATTAAAGCGGACGTGGTGAACTACTCCCCGGGGCCGGTCATCACCCGTTTCGAACTGAACCTGGCGCCAGGCGTAAAAGCCGCGCGTATTTCTAACCTCTCCCGTGACCTGGCGCGTTCTCTGTCGACCGTGGCGGTGCGTGTGGTGGAGGTCATACCGGGCAAACCGTACGTTGGCCTTGAACTGCCGAACAAGAAACGTCAGACCGTCTACCTGCGTGAAGTGCTGGATAACACCAAGTTCCGCGATAACCCTTCCCCGCTAACGGTGGTGCTGGGTAAAGATATTGCGGGCGATCCGGTAGTGGCAGACCTTGCGAAGATGCCTCACCTGCTGGTGGCCGGTACGACCGGTTCCGGTAAGTCCGTCGGTGTGAACGCCATGATCCTAAGCATGCTCTATAAAGCGCAGCCGGAAGATGTGCGTTTCATCATGATCGACCCGAAAATGCTCGAACTGTCCGTCTATGAAGGCATCCCGCACCTGCTGACGGAAGTGGTCACCGACATGAAAGACGCGGCCAACGCCCTGCGCTGGAGCGTGAACGAGATGGAGCGTCGCTACAAGCTGATGTCGGCACTGGGCGTGCGTAACCTGGCCGGTTATAACGAGAAAATCGCCGAGGCGGCGCGTATGGGCCGTCCGATCCCGGATCCGTACTGGAAACCGGGAGACAGCATGGATGCACAGCATCCGGTGCTGGAAAAACTGCCTTATATCGTGGTGCTGGTGGATGAATTCGCCGACCTGATGATGACAGTCGGTAAAAAAGTGGAAGAGCTGATTGCCCGTCTGGCGCAGAAAGCGCGTGCTGCCGGTATTCACCTTGTGCTGGCGACCCAGCGTCCATCCGTGGACGTTATCACCGGTCTGATTAAAGCGAACATCCCGACGCGTATCGCCTTTACCGTATCCAGTAAAATTGACTCTCGTACCATCCTTGATCAGGGCGGTGCAGAGTCGTTGCTGGGGATGGGGGATATGCTCTATTCCGGCCCGAATTCCACCTCTCCGGTGCGTGTTCACGGCGCATTCGTTCGCGACCAGGAAGTGCACGCGGTAGTGCAGGACTGGAAAGCACGTGGTCGTCCGCAATATGTTGATGGCATCACCAGCGACACGGAAAGCGAAGGCGGCGGCGGTGGCTTCGACGGCGGCGAAGAGCTGGATCCGTTATTCGATCAGGCGGTGAACTTCGTGACCGAAAAACGCAAGGCCTCCATCTCTGGCGTACAGCGTCAGTTCCGCATCGGCTATAACCGCGCGGCGCGTATCATCGAACAGATGGAAGCGCAGGGTATTGTCAGCGAGCAGGGGCACAACGGTAACCGCGAGGTGCTGGCACCACCGCCGTTTGATTAACCTTCGGCAATTGCAAAGAAGGGTAAATCAACCAAAATTAAGCATTTTCTTCTGTCGCCTGCCTGCGGGCAGGTTCAGAATAGAAGACGGAAACCCCATATTGGGAAGACGTATTTTAAGGATTAACAATGAAAAAAATCGCCATCGCCTGTGCATTACTCACCAGTTTTGTTGCCAGCAGCGTCTGGGCTGATGCAGCCAGCGACCTTAAAAGCCGACTGGATAAAGTAAGCAGCTTCCACGCCAGCTTCACGCAAAAAGTGACTGACGGCAGCGGCAACGCGGTGCAGGAAGGTCAGGGAGATTTGTGGGTAAAACGCCCGAATCTGTTTAACTGGCACATGACCCAGCCGGATGAAAGCATCCTGGTGTCTGACGGTAAAACGCTATGGTTCTTCAACCCGTTCGTTGAGCAGGCAACGGCGACCTGGCTGAAAGATGCCACCAGCAATACGCCATTTATGCTGATTGCCCGCAACCAGGCCAGCGACTGGCAGCAGTACAATATTAAGCAGACGGGGGACGAGTTTGTCCTGACGCCAAAAGGCAGTAACGGCAACCTGAAGCAGTTCACCATTAACGTAAGCCCCAACGGTACCATTAATCAGTTTGGCGCCGTTGAGCAGGACGATCAGCGCAGCAGCTATCAGCTGAAGTCTCAGCAGAATGGCGCTGTAGATGCATCGAAATTCACCTTTACCCCGCCGCAGGGCGTAACGGTGGATGACCAACGTAAGTAAGAGGCGTGAGTGAGCAATCTGTCGCTCGATTTTTCAGACAACGCGTTTCAACCTCTGGCCGCTCGTATGCGGCCAGAAAATTTAGCGCAGTATATCGGCCAGCAACACCTGCTGGCTGCCGGTAAGCCATTGCCGCGCGCCATTGAGGCCGGGCATCTTCACTCGATGATCCTCTGGGGGCCACCCGGCACGGGCAAAACCACGCTTGCCGAAGTGATCGCCCGCTATGCGAACGCGGATGTTGAACGCATCTCTGCTGTTACCTCCGGCGTGAAAGAGATCCGCGAAGCGATCGAGCGCGCGCGGCAGAACCGCAATGCCGGGCGCAGGACTATCCTCTTCGTGGACGAAGTTCACCGCTTCAACAAAAGCCAGCAGGATGCCTTTCTGCCGCACATTGAAGACGGCACGATCTTCTTCATCGGGGCGACCACCGAAAACCCCTCGTTTGAACTGAACTCAGCGCTGCTGTCTCGTGCGCGCGTTTACTTGCTCAAATCGTTGACCGTCGAGGATATCGAAAAGGTTCTCACCCAGGCGATGGACGATAAAGCGCGCGGCTACGGCGGGCAGGATATCGTACTGCCTGACGACACGCGTCGTGCGATTGCGGAGCTGGTGAACGGTGATGCGCGTCGGGCTCTGAACACGCTGGAGATGATGGCCGACATGGCCGAAGTCGACGATGCTGGCAAACGAGTGCTGAAGCCGGAACTGCTCACCGAAATAGCCGGGGAGCGCAGCGCGCGTTTCGATAATAAAGGCGATCGATTTTACGATCTCATTTCTGCCCTGCATAAATCCGTGCGCGGCAGCGCGCCAGATGCGGCACTGTACTGGTACGCGCGCATCATTACTGCCGGTGGCGATCCGCTGTACGTTGCGCGCCGCTGCCTGGCGATTGCCTCAGAAGATGTCGGCAATGCCGATCCTCGTGCCATGCAGGTCGCGCTGTCGGCGTGGGACTGTTTCACCCGTGTGGGTCCGGCGGAAGGCGAGCGTGCAATTGCCCAGGCGATTGTCTATCTGGCCTGTGCGCCGAAAAGCAATGCCGTTTATACCGCGTTTAAAGCGGCGATGTCTGATGCGCGTGAACGCCCGGACTACGATGTGCCGGTTCACCTGCGTAATGCGCCAACCAAACTGATGAAAGAGATGGGGTATGGGCAGGAGTACCGTTACGCCCATGATGAACCCAATGCCTACGCGGCCGGTGAGGAATATTTCCCGCAGGAGATGGCACAAACCCGCTATTATCACCCCACAAACAGAGGTCTTGAAGGCAAGATTGGCGAAAAGCTCGCCTGGCTCGCCGGACAGGATCAAAATAGCCCTATAAAACGCTACCGTTAGTGCAGTCGTTGCGGTAATGTTGGCGTTGTATCCCTGTGATCGCAGGCTGTGGTCACTTTTTCCTATTTTAATTCGATAAGCACAGGATAAGCATGCTCGATCCCAATCTGCTGCGTAATGAGCCAGACGCAGTCGCTGAAAAACTGGCACGCCGGGGCTTTAAGCTGGATGTAGATAAGCTGCGCGCTCTTGAAGAGCGTCGTAAAGTTCTGCAGGTACAAACTGAAAATCTGCAGGCAGAGCGTAATTCTCGATCGAAATCCATTGGCCAGGCGAAAGCGCGCGGGGAAGATATTGAGCCATTACGCCTGGAAGTGAACAAACTGGGTGAAGAACTGGATCAGGCGAAAGCCGAACTGGATGTTCTTCAGGCCGAAATTCGTGATATTGCCCTGGCTATCCCGAATATTCCTGACGACAGCGTCCCTGTCGGTAAAGATGAAAACGACAACGTTGAAGTGAAACGCTGGGGTACACCTCGTGAGTTTGACTTCGAGGTGCGCGATCACGTGACGCTGGGCGAAATGCACACAGGCCTGGACTTTGCAGCAGCAGTTAAGCTGACAGGTTCTCGCTTTGTGGTGATGAAAGGCCAGATTGCTCATCTGCACCGCGCTCTGGCGCAGTTCATGCTGGATCTGCACACCGAGCAGCACGGCTACAGTGAAACTTATGTTCCGTATCTGGTTAACCACGATACCCTGTACGGTACCGGTCAGTTGCCGAAATTTGCCGGCGATCTGTTCCACACTCGTCCGCTGGACGAGGAAGCGGACAGCAGCAATTACGCGCTGATCCCAACGGCGGAAGTGCCGCTGACCAACCTCGTGCGTGATGAGATCATCGATGAAGACGATCTGCCTATCAAACTGACGGCGCACTCTCCGTGCTTCCGTTCTGAAGCAGGCTCTTACGGTCGCGACACGCGCGGTCTGATCCGTATGCACCAGTTTGATAAAGTTGAGATGGTGCAGATCGTCCGTCCTGAAGATTCCATGGATGCGCTGGAAGAGATGACCGGTCACGCAGAGAAGGTGCTGGAGCTGCTGGGTCTGCCGTACCGTCGTATGGCCCTGTGCACCGGTGATATGGGCTTTGGCGCCCGCAAAACCTTCGACCTTGAAGTGTGGGTGCCTGCGCAGAACACCTACCGTGAAATCTCCTCCTGCTCTAACGTCTGGGATTTCCAGGCGCGCCGTATGCAGGCACGCTGCCGCAGCAAATCTGACAAGAAAACCCGTCTGGTGCACACCCTGAACGGTTCTGGTCTGGCGGTTGGCCGTACGCTGGTTGCTGTGATGGAAAACTACCAGCAGGCAGATGGTCGCATCGAGATCCCTGAAGTGCTGCGTCCATACATGAAAGGCCTGCAGTACATCGGCTAATGATTTGCCTCAAAACAAAAAAGCGCCTGCGGGCGCTTTTTTTATGTCTGTGAATTGATACGACGCAATACCCCCTCCCTCCAAAGTAGTAATACTGTTGCGAATGAAAGTCAGCATAAAAAGCTGAATACCCGGAAATTCGATATCTATAAAGCTATGTTGCGGTTCGCGCCGCCTCTCTTTTCTTTGTGAGCAACCAAAGTGAGTTTCTATGAAAATCAACGCGCCTGAAGCACTCATGGCTGCCGAGGTCACTCGCCGTGGGTTGATGAAAACCACGGCAATAGGCGGTCTGGCTGTAGCCAGCAGCGCCTTCACGCTCCCTTTTACCCGACTGGCATCGGCGGCAGAGGCACTCTCCCCAGCCACCACGCCGGAAAAAGTGGTGTGGAGTGCCTGTACCGTCAACTGTGGTAGCCGTTGTCCCCTGCGTATGCACGTGGTGGACGGCGAAATTAAGTATGTCGAAACCGATAATACTGGCGACGATAGCTATGAAGGATTACATCAGGTTCGGGCTTGTCTGCGTGGCCGCTCCATGCGTCGTCGCGTGTATAACCCGGACCGTCTGAAATACCCGATGAAACGCGTCGGTAAGCGTGGAGAAGGAAAGTTCGAGCGGATTAGCTGGGATGAAGCCTACGATATCATCGCCAGCAATATGCAGCGTTTGATCAAAGAGTACGGCAATGAATCAATCTACCTGAACTACGGCACCGGAACGCTCGGCGGCACGCTGACCCGCTCCTGGCCACCGGGTAAAACGCTGGTAGCGCGCCTGATGAACTGCTGCGGCGGTTATCTCAATCACTACGGTGATTACTCCTCGGCGCAGATCGCCGCTGGCCTGAACTACACCTACGGTGGCTGGGCGGACGGCAACAGCCCGTCGGATATCGAAAACAGTAAGCTGGTCGTGCTGTTCGGTAACAACCCGGGTGAAACGCGTATGAGCGGCGGCGGGGTGACCTACTATCTGGAACAGGCCCGCGCCAAATCCAATGCCCGCATGATCATCATCGATCCGCGCTATACCGACACCGGTGCAGGGCGTGAAGATGAATGGATCCCCATTCGTCCAGGGACCGATGCGGCGCTGGTCTCCGCACTGGCCTGGGTGATGATCACCGAAAACCTCGTCGATCAGCCTTTCCTGGATAAATACTGCGTCGGCTATGACGAGAAAACCCTGCCGGCCAGTGCGCCAGCAAACGGGCATTACAAAGCCTATATTCTTGGCCAGGGCAGCGACGGCGTGGCGAAAACGCCGGCGTGGGCATCTACCATTACCGATATTCCGGCGGAACGTATTGTGCAGCTGGCACGTGAAATTGGCTCAGCAAAACCTGCCTACATCAGCCAGGGCTGGGGTCCACAGCGCCATGCGAACGGCGAAATTGCCACCCGCGCTATCTCTATGCTCTCTATTCTGACCGGCAACGTCGGTATTCACGGCGGTAATACCGGCGCGCGTGAAGGTTCGTACTCGCTGCCGTTTGAACGGATGCCGACCCTGGACAACCCCGTGAAGACCAGCATCTCCATGTTTATGTGGACCGATGCGATTGAACGTGGCCCGGAAATGACCGCCCTGCGCGACGGTGTTCGCGGTAAGGACAAGCTGGATGTGCCGATCAAGATGATCTGGAACTATGCCGGCAACTGTCTTATCAACCAGCACTCCGAAATTAACCGTACCCATGAAATCCTGCAGGACGACAAGAAGTGCGAGATGATTGTGGTGATCGACTGTCACATGACCTCCTCGGCAAAATATGCCGATATTCTGCTGCCGGACTGCACCGCCTCTGAGCAGATGGATTTCGCGCTGGATGCCTCCTGCGGCAACATGTCCTATGTGATCTTCACCGACCAGGCCATCAAGCCGCGTTTTGAGTGCAAAACCATCTATGAAATGACCTCCGAACTGGCGAAACGGCTTGGTGTAGAGCAGCAGTTTACCGAGGGGCGTACTCAGGAAGGGTGGATGCGCCATCTTCACGAGCTCTCCCGTAAAGCGATCCCCGATCTGCCGGACTTCGATACCTTCCGCAAGCAGGGTATGTACAAACAGCGTGACCCGGAAGGGCATCACGTGGCGTACAAAGCGTTCCGTGAAGATCCGCAGGCGAACCCGCTAACCACGCCGTCGGGCAAAATCGAAATCTACTCCGAAGAGCTGGCAAAAATCGCCTCTACCTGGGAGCTGCCGGAAGGTGACGTTATCGATCCGCTGCCGATCTACACGCCGGGTTTTGAAAACTATAACGATCCGCTGACGGCGAAATTCCCGCTGCAACTGACCGGCTTCCACTACAAAGCGCGTGTTCACTCCACCTACGGTAACGTCGATGTCCTGAAAGCGGCCTGTCGACAGGAGATGTGGATCAACCCGATGGATGCCAAAGCGCGTGGCATCAGCAATGGCGATCGCGTGCGGATCTTTAACGGCCGCGGCGAGGTCCATATTGAAGCCAAAGTGACCCCGCGCATGATGCCCGGGGTGGTGGCGCTGGGGGAGGGCGCCTGGTACAGCCCGGATGCAAAGGGCATCGATCAGGCTGGCAGTATTAACGTACTGACCACGCAGCGCCCGTCGCCGCTGGCGAAAGGCAACCCATCCCACACAAACCTTGTCCAGGTTGAAAAGGTTTAAGGAGTAACCGATGACAACCCAGTATGGATTTTTTATTGATTCCAGCCGTTGCACCGGGTGCAAAACCTGCGAGCTGGCCTGTAAAGATTACAAAGACCTGACTCCGGACGTGAGCTTCCGTCGTATCTACGAATACGCCGGGGGCGACTGGCAGGAAGATAACGGCGTCTGGCATCAGAACGTGTTCGCTTATTACCTGTCGATTGCCTGTAACCACTGTGAAGATCCCGCCTGTACCAAGGTCTGCCCGAGCGGCGCGATGCATAAGCGCGAAGACGGTTTTGTGGTGGTGGATGAAGATGTTTGCATCGGCTGTCGCTATTGCCATATGGCCTGCCCCTACGGCGCACCGCAGTACAACGCCGCGAAAGGGCATATGACCAAATGCGATGGCTGCCACACCCGCGTCGCAGAGGGCAAAAAGCCGATTTGCGTCGAATCCTGCCCGCTGCGCGCGCTGGACTTCGGCCCAGTTGAAGAGCTGCGTCAAAAACACGGTCAGCTTGCCGCAGTGGCGCCCCTGCCGTCTGCGCACTTCACGAAGCCGAGTATTGTGATTAAACCTAACGCCAACAGCCGTCCTACAGGTGATACCACCGGCTACCTGGCAAATCCGAAGGAGGTGTGAGATGGGAAGTGGATGGCATGAATGGCCGCTGATGATCTTCACGGTCTTTGGTCAGTGCGTGGCTGGTGGCTTCATTGTGCTCGCGCTGGCGCTGCTGAAGGGCAATCTCAGCGGCGAACAGCAGCAGCGTTTAGTGTTGAGCATGTTTGGCCTGTGGGTGCTCATGGGGATTGGCTTTATTGCTTCTACGCTGCACCTGGGCTCGCCGATGCGCGCATTTAATTCTCTGAACCGTGTGGGCGCCTCGTCCCTCAGTAATGAGATTGCCAGCGGGGCGATTTTCTTTGCCGTTGGCGGGCTGGGCTGGCTGCTGGCCGCAATGAAGAAGCTGCCTGCGGCTCTGCGCAGCCTGTGGCTGATCGTGACCATGGTGCTGGGCGTGGTGTTCGTGTGGATGATGGTGCGCGTTTATAACACCATCGACACGGTTCCAACCTGGTACACCGTCTGGACGCCAATGAGCTTCTTCCTGACCATGTTTATCGGCGGGCCGCTGCTGGGCTATCTGCTGCTGCGCGTGGCGGGGGTAGACGGTTGGGCTATGCGCTTGCTGCCTGCCGTTTCGCTGCTGGCGCTGGTCGTGAGTGCTATGGTTGCCCTGATGCAGGGCGCTGAACTGGCAACCATTCACAGTTCGATTCAGCAGGCGTCTGCCCTGGTGCCGGATTACGGTTCGCTGATGGCCTGGCGTGTCGTTCTGCTGGTCGCGGCATTGGTATTCTGGATTACCCCGCAGCTCAAAGGTTACCAGCCCGCGCTGCCGCTGCTGTCACTGGCCTTTGTACTCGTCCTGGCGGGCGAACTGATTGGCCGTGGGGTATTCTACGGATTGCATATGACCGTGGGTATGGCTGTCGCCAGTTGATACGGTCATCCCTTCTGTAAAGCCGGGTCAGAGCGCCCGGCTTTTCTTTTTTCCGATCATGAAATTTTTCGACTGTCGTTTTGTTTTAATTTAGGCCATTAATAAACAAAAACAGAGACATAATTAATATCTATAGCAGGCGTGGCATTAGCAGGATAAGTTTTTTAAATCGACAGGGAACATATTGTGCCTGGCGGCTAAGTCAGTGGATTGACTTTGTTTTTGCCAGTGGCATGATGCGCACGAAATCTGAACTTCCTCACGGCTTTTAATCCATGACCACCTATACCCGGCCAGTGCTGCTGTTGCTCTGTGGCCTGCTGCTGTTGACCCTGGCGATCGCAGTGTTAAATACGCTCGTTCCACTGTGGCTCGCCCATGAAAACTTACCGACCTGGCAGGTGGGTATGGTCAGCTCGTCCTTTTTTACCGGAAACCTGCTGGGGACGCTGGTGACCGGGAGCCTTATTAAGCGCTTAGGCTTTAACCGCAGCTATTACCTGGCCTCGCTGATTTTCGCCGCCGGGTGTGCGGGGCTGGGCCTGATGGTCGGCTTCTGGAGCTGGATGGTGTGGCGTTTTATCGCCGGCGTAGGCTGCGCGATGATTTGGGTGGTCGTTGAAAGTGCGTTAATGTGCAGCGGCACGTCGCGCAACCGCGGGCGCCTGCTGGCAGCCTATATGATGGTGTACTACGTGGGGACCGTGCTGGGGCAGCTGATGGTCAGCAAGCTGCCAACCGATCTGATGAGCGTTCTGCCGTGGGTGACGGGTATGGTGCTGGCCGCAATCCTGCCGCTGCTCTTCACGCGTATTGTGAACCAGAACAGCGAACATCAGGAAGCCACCCACGTCTGGCCAATGCTGAGACTCCGGCAGGCACGTCTGGGGGTAAACGGCTGCATTATTTCCGGGATTGTACTGGGCTCGCTCTATGGCCTGATGCCGCTCTATCTGAACCATCAGGGCGTCAGCGATTCCGGGATCGGCTTCTGGATGGCGGTGATGGTGAGTGCGGGCATTCTCGGCCAGTGGCCTATTGGCCGTCTGGCGGACCGTTTTGGCCGCCTGCTGGTGCTGCGCGTTCAGGTCTTCGTGGTGATCATGGGATGCCTCGCCATGCTCAGCAACGCCGCGATGGCACCGGCGCTGTTTATTCTTGGGGCTGCCGGTTTCACGCTCTATCCGGTCGCGATGGCCTGGGCCTGTGAGAAAGTGGAACATCATCAGCTGGTGGCTATGAACCAGGCGCTTTTACTGAGCTATACCATCGGCAGTTTATTAGGGCCGACATTTACCGCGATGCTAATGCAGAATTATTCCGACAATTTGCTGTTCATCATGATCGCCAGCGTGTCGTTTATTTATCTCCTGATGCTGCTGCGCAAAGCGGGCGAACATCCAACGCCAGTGGCCCATGCCTGATTAAATAAAAGCCAGTCATCGACTGGCTTTTTGTCCCCATCACATCTAAGACTTTTACGCATTGTTTGTTTACCGCGCCAGGTGATAATTCAGGTGAGTTCTATCACTAAAAGGCAGCAATCATGGCTACATGTCGTTTAACCACTACCGCACTGGCAGTAGTGTTGTCTTTAACGTTTGCTACAGCACCGGTCATGGCTAATCCTGGAAACGGGAATGGCGGTGGTGGTCACGGTAACAGTGGCGGACAAGGTAATGGTGGTAATCACGGCAATTCCGGAAATCACGGTAACGGAAATTCCAGTACCCATGGTAGTAAACACAATACAGACAACCCGGGTAAATCAAATAAAAGCGTCAGCGATGATGTCGATGCTCGTGTAAGCTTCGATCATGCCCGTCATCTGGCAGTGAACTATGGTTTAACCGGCTATGAGTCACTGCCTCCGGGCATTGCGAAAAACCTTGCACGCGGTAAACCACTGCCTCCGGGGATTGCGAAGAAAACCGTGCCGGCTTCTATGCTGGACCAGCTGCCCTCCTATCCTGGCTATGAATGGCGCGTGGTCGGTGACGATCTGGTCTTAATTGCACTCAGCACGGCTGTGGTGACGACCATTATTAACGGTGTGTTCAAATAGAATAAATAAGGCCCGGTTTTTACCGGGCCTCTTCTTTAATATTAATACATTACTTTGTGACCGTACTGTTCAAGAATACCTTTCACGCGCTCCATGGTCTCTTTCTTCGGCGGCTTCACGCCATCAAGCTTATATTCTTCGCCCATCGCCACCCATTTATGTTTTCCCAGTTCATGGTAGGGCAGAAGCTCAATTTTCTCGACGTTGCCCATGTCGCGGGTAAATTCGCCCAGGCGGTGCGCGGAATCGTCGTCATCTGACCAGCCAGGAACCACCACGTAGCGGATCCAGGTTTTGATGCCTTTTGCTGAGATATATTTAGCAAACTCCAGCGTACGGTGGTTGGACACGCCAACCAGATTCTGGTGGATCTCGTCGTTCATCTGTTTGAGATCGAGCATCACCAGATCGGTCACTTCGAGCAATTCATCAATAACGGGATCGTAGCGGCGCACAAAACCGTTCGTGTCGAGGCAGGTATGAATACCTTCTTTGTGGCAGGCGCGGAACCAGTCGCGGACAAACTCGGCCTGAAGAATGGCCTCGCCACCGGACGCCGTCACACCACCGCCGGACGCGTTCATAAAGTGGCGGTAGGTCACCACCTCTTTCATCAGATCGTCGACGGTCACTTCTTTCCCGCCGTGCGTGTCCCAGGTGTCGCGGTTATGGCAGTACAGGCAGCGCATCAGGCAGCCCTGGAAAAAGGTAATAAAGCGGATACCCGGGCCATCGACGGTGCCACAGGATTCAAAGGAGTGAATGCGACCAATAGTTGACATTGCGGTGATATCTCCAGCATCGGCCCGTCCGGGGCCTGTGTATGCACAGCTCAAAACCGGCTGTGTTGAAGTCTGTTTTGGCTGATATCCATAGAGTATAGATAGCGGACAAAAGAGACTGAGGTGGAGAGGGTGCTAAAAAGGCCCCACTGACGTGGAGCCTTTATTGTACGCTTTTTAACGCGTGATTTCAGTCATTTCCACTTACATGGACTGAGTGAAAGTACGGGTGATAACGTCCTGCTGCTGTTCTTTGGTCAGGGAGTTAAAACGTACTGCGTAGCCAGATACGCGGATGGTCAGCTGAGGATATTTCTCAGGGTGTTCCATCGCGTCGAGCAGCATTTCACGGTTCATTACGTTCACGTTCAGGTGCTGACCACCTTCGATGGACGCTTCGTGGTGGAAGTAACCATCCATCAGACCCGCGAGGTTTGTTTTACGCACTTCGTCGTCTTTACCCAGCGCGTTTGGCACGATAGAGAAGGTATAGGAGATACCATCTTTCGCGTAAGCAAACGGCAGTTTCGCAACGGATGTCAGAGAGGCAACAGCACCTTTCTGGTCACGACCGTGCATTGGGTTAGCACCTGGGCCGAATGGCGCGCCAGCACGACGACCGTCTGGGGTGTTACCGGTTTTCTTACCATACACAACGTTAGAGGTGATGGTCAGAACAGACTGAGTCGGGATAGCGTTACGGTAGGTAGTGAGTTTCTGAATTTTCTTCATGAAACGTTCTACCAGGTCAACCGCCATGTCATCCACGCGAGCGTCGTTGTTACCAAACTGCGGGTATTCGCCTTCGATTTCGAAGTCGATAGCCAGACCATCTTCGTCACGAATTGGTTTAACTTTCGCATATTTGATTGCAGACAGGGAGTCAGCAGCAACGGACAGACCTGCGATACCACACGCCATGGTGCGGATAACGTCACGGTCGTGCAGCGCCATCAGAGAGGCTTCGTAGCTGTACTTGTCATGCATGTAGTGGATAACGTTCAGCGCAGTGACATACTGTTTAGCCAGCCAGTCCATGAAGTGATCCATGCGGTCCATGACTTCGTCGAAGTTCAGAACATCGCCTTTGATCGGCTCAGACTTAGGACCCACCTGCATTTTCAGTTTTTCATCAACGCCGCCGTTGATAGCGTACAGCATGGTTTTCGCCAGGTTTGCACGCGCACCGAAGAACTGCATTTGTTTACCAACAACCATTGGGCTTACGCAGCAAGCGATAGCGTAATCGTCGTTGTTGAAGTCCGGACGCATCAGGTCATCGTTCTCGTACTGCAGAGAAGAGGTGTCGATGGACACTTTAGCGGCGAATTTCTTGAAGTTCAGAGGCAGTTTTTCAGACCACAGAACGGTGATGTTCGGCTCCGGAGAAGGACCCATGGTGTACAGGGTGTTCAGGAAGCGGAAGCTGTTTTTAGTTACCAGAGTACGACCATCAACGCCCATACCACCGATAGATTCAGTTGCCCAGATTGGGTCACCGGAGAACAGCTCATCGTATTCAGGGGTACGCAGGAAGCGAACCATACGCAGTTTCATGACCAGGTGGTCAATCATTTCCTGTGCGTCTTGCTCGGTAATTTTGCCAGCTTTCAGGTCACGTTCGATGTAGGCATCCAGGAAGGTGGATACGCGACCGAAGGACATTGCGGCACCGTTCTGAGACTTAACTGCGGCCAGGTAGCCGAAGTAGGTCCACTGGATAGCTTCCTGAGCGTTGGTTGCAGGACCAGAGATATCGCAGCCGTATTTCGCTGCCATTTCTTTGATCTGACCCAGCGCGCGGTGCTGTTCAGCAATCTCTTCACGCAGACGGATAGTCGCTTCCAGGTTTACGCCGTTTTCCAGATCGGACTGCAGGGAAACAAACTGCGCGTACTTGTCTTTCATCAGGAAGTCGATACCGTACAGCGCAACGCGACGGTAGTCACCGATGATACGGCCACGGCCATAGGCATCTGGCAGACCAGTCAGAACGCCAGATTTACGGCAGTTCAGAATGTCTTTGGTGTAAACATCGAATACGCCCTGGTTATGGGTTTTGCGGTATTCGGTGAAGATTTTTTTCAGCATTGGGTCCAGCTCGCGGTTATACGCTTTGCAGGAACCTTCAACCATTTTAATACCACCGAACGGGATGATTGCGCGTTTCAGTGGTGCTTCAGTCTGCAGACCAACGATTTTCTCAAGGGCTTTGTTGATATAGCCAGCGTCGTGAGAAGTGATGGTGGAAGCCACGGAGGTGTCAAAATCAACTGGCGCGTGAGTGCGGTTTTCCAGTTTAACGCCTTCCATTACGCTGTCCCACAGCTTGGTGGTCGCTTCAGTTGCGCCAGCCAGGAAGGATTCGTCACCTTCATACGGGGTATAGTTTTTCTGAATGAAGTCACGTACGTTGACTTCATTCTGCCAGTCACCTTTCGCAAAACCTTCCCAGGCTGTGGCTAACTTTTCATTAAGCTCGGACATGTAACACCTACCTTCTTAAGTGGATTTTTTATTTACTGCCTGAGAAAACCATCAATGATGATCGTCGCCACGCAGGTAAATGACCCAGTATGTCAACCCAACTAACAGACCCCCACCGATAATGTTCCCGATAGTGACAGGGATCAGGTTATCAGTAATGAAATTCATAATAGTCAGGTGAGAGAAACTTTCCGGGGATGAACCAACTGCGGTCCAGAACTCCGGGCTTGCAAAGTCGCGGATGACAATGCCCATTGGGATCATGAACATATTCGCGATACTGTGCTCAAAGCCGCTGGCAACAAACATCGCAACCGGCAGAACCATGATTAAGGCTTTGTCCATCAGGCTACGACCGGAGTAGCTCATCCATACAGCCAGGCAGACCATCAGGTTCGCGAGGATGCCGAGAGCAACGGCTTCAATAAATGTGTGGTGCATTTTGTGGTCGGCGGTTTGCAGGACGTTCAGTCCCCAGCCGCCGTTGGCGGTCATGTACTCGCCAGAAAGCCACATCAACAAAACAAAGAGCAGACAGCCAACCAGGTTACCCACGTAGACGTTAAGCCAGTTACGTGCCAGCTGACCCCAGGTAATTCTTCCGCTGGCCTTTGCCACGACAATCAGCACCGTTGAGGTGAAGAGATCGGCACCGCAAATGACGCAAAGAATCAGACCCAGTGAGAAGCAAATGCCGCCAATCAGTTTGGCCATGCCAAAAGGCATTCCGGCAGTACCGGTGGTGGCGGTGATGTAGAAGACGAAAGCGATAGAGATGAACACACCAGCCGTGATCGCCAGATAGAACGTCTTCATCGGGTGTTTCGTTGCTTTATAGACACCCGCTTCTTCGGCGACTTTTGCCATCGCAGCGGGGAGTAAAAGATCAAAAGGGTTGTCAGCTTTCACACTAACTCTCTCTTTATTAAGTCGGCGACGAGATACTAACAAAGCATTATAGAAGAGAAATTGATATAGATCATATCTCGCCTGGCTTATAGGCCCGCAGTGTGTATGGTTTTACACCAAATGCGGAGTAAGTATTTGATTATCCGTATAAAAATAAATTTTAAAAGTTGTGAAAAGAGTTGAATTTCTTCGTTCGGCCACCTCTGAAACAGTTAATTAATATGGAGTATTAGCCATAAAAAGTAACAGTAAAGTCCGGGTAGATATTATTATATTTACCCATGATTAACTTTATTATTACAATCAACAGTCATTGCCGAAGAAAATAAAAAAAGGGGCAATGAAATTGCCCCGTAATATAGCCCAGCTGATTGAATACGCCTACTGCTGGTAATGTTATGTGCGCTTATTTTGACCAGTAAGCGGCTTTCGCTTTCTGCAGCTTCTCATAGGCCTTCAGCAGCGACTGATGCGCCGGGAAGGCTTTCAGATCGCTGTCAACAGCCTGCAGACCGTAGAACGGCTCTTCACCGCTCAGCGCCGCGCTGGCCGCTTCTACCGCCTCGGCACCGTACATGCGCACAAAAGCATTCAGATACTGCAGCGGCTCACGATCCTCTTCCTGCGCGAGAAGCAGGAGGGTTTGCAGGCAGCGGTAATAGTTGGTGCGCTCGGCAGAGAAGACCGACTGGTTAAACTCCATGGTCCACTCGGTCCAGGCCAGGGCCTGATCCAGATCGCCGCCCGCCAGCGCCAGCATCGCTTTCAGCTCGCCGATGCGCAGGGTATACCAGCCGTTATCTTTACCGGTGGCCAGACCGAGCAGCTCGCGTACGCGTGTGAAGTCATCGTGGCCTTCCTCGTCCAGCTGGGCGATCAGGTTCAGATAATCCTCTTTTTCCCATTCGCTGCCCGGCAGTGCCAGCAGCGTTTCACGCAGATGCGCGCCCATGCTGTTATTCGCCAGCCACAGATCTTCAGCAGGGTAGATGTCGGACATGCCAGGAACAATAATACGGCACGCATAGACGCCCAGGTGCTCGTAGTCAGCAATGTAGACTTCTTTATCTTCGGATTTGAAGATGGCCATCAGCGTGGCGAACTCTTCTTCCGTGGTACCGGCAAAGCTCCAGTCCACGAAAGGATAGTCTGCGTCCTGTTTGAACAGATCCCATGAGATCAAACCGCTGGAGTCGATGAAGTGGGTTTCCAGATTGGTATGCTCAGCCACTTCTTCATCGTCGAACGTTGGCGGCGTAAACACGTCGAGGTCTTTCAGGCTACGGCCCTGAAGCAGTTCGGTCACGGTACGTTCCAGCGCTACGCCGAAGTCCGGATGTGCGCCGAAGGAGGCGAAGCAGGTGCCATTCGTCGGGTTAAACAGCACAACGCAGATAACCGGGTATTTACCGCCCAGCGAGCCGTCATACGCAAAGATTGGGAAACCTTCGGCTTCCAGTTTGGCGATGGATTCCACCACGCCCGGATAACGCGCCAGCACGTCTGCCGGAATTTCAGGCAGGCTGATGGATTCGGCAATAATGCGGTTTTTAATGTGGCGTTCGAAGACTTCAGACAGACCCTGCACGCGCGCTTCATTGCGGGTATTACCGGCGGACATGCCGTTAGACACGTACAGGTTGCCGACGATGTTCATCGGAATATAGACGGTCTGCTCATCCGACTGACGGGTGAATGGCAGGGCGCAAATACCGCGATCTTCGTTACCGGACTGCAGATCGATCAGCATGCTGGCGGTCAGTTCGTTTTCGGGATCGTAAAACGCGCGCAGACGCGTATCCAGGATACCTTCCGGCAGTTCGTCATCTTCGGTCAGCGGGAACCATTTTTCATTCGGGTAGTGAACGAACGGGCCGTTAGCGATGGTTTCACCCAGCCAGAAATCGGCGAAGAAGTAGTTGGTGGACAGACGCTCAAAATACTCACCCAGCGCAGAGGCCAGTGCCGCTTTTTTTGTCGCGCCTTTACCGTTGGTAAAGCACAGGGCACAGTCTTTATCGCGAATATGTACGGACCAGACATGCGGCACCGGATTGAGCCAGGAGGCTTCTTCGATGTTAAAACCCAGGTCGGTCAGTTTCTGCTGGAAGCGAGCGATGGAATCTTCCAGGGCGGCGTCTTTGCCGGGGATAAACGTTTGAGTCATGGCGTTCACTTTTATCGTACGTAAAGCGCGCAATGATACGGGTTTTGCGTGACAGGTGCTATCTCCGGCGAAAATAAAAGACTGGGCTATGCTTACTGTCAGTAACTCACTGTTAAGGCATAGAAAAATGAAAGCATTCGATCTCCAGCGGATGGCGTTTGATAAAGTCCCTCCCGAATTTTTAGGCGAAGTGGCGCTGCGTAGTCTGTATACCTTCGTTCTGGTCTTCCTGTTTCTTAAAATCACCGGTCGTCGCGGCGTGCGGCAGATGTCGCTTTTTGAAGTATTGATCATCCTGACGCTGGGTTCAGCGGCGGGGGATGTCGCTTTTTATGATGATGTGCCGATGGTGCCGGTGTTTATCGTTTTTGTCTCACTGGCGCTCCTCTATCGCCTGGTGATGTGGCTGATGTCGAAAAGCGAAAAGCTGGAAGATCTGCTTGAAGGAAAGCCGGTCGTGATCGTCGAGGACGGTCAGCTGGCCTGGGAAAATGTCCAGAGCGCCAATATGACCGAGTTTGAGTTCTTTATGGAGCTGCGCCTGAACAGCGTGGAACAGCTCGGGCAGGTGCGTCTGGCGATAATGGAAACTAACGGGCAGATCAGCGTCTATTACTACGCGGATGAGGACGTAAAGCCCGGCCTCTGTATTTTGCCGGATATGCTGATCGAGCGTTTCAGGACGGTCCCCGAAGCAGGCGATTACGCTTGCGTAAGATGTAGCCATGTTGTGGCCATGAAGCCTGGCGATCGTCAATTATGCCCTCGTTGTGCAAATCCGGAATGGACGAAGGTTAGCCGGGCTAAACGGATCACCTGACAGCCATTTTGTCGGTTTTGCGATAGCGAGGCGGCAGATTGTTTTGTGTGACGCGGGGCACATTTCACCGGTCATAAGTTTTAGACATTGCGGCGCGTGTCACTGAATGATAAAACCGATATCCACAGTTATAACTTATGGCTTTTAGCGTGGTGAGGGGAAATGGCTCAAGTCTTTAATTTCAGTTCAGGTCCGGCAATGTTACCGGCAGACGTGCTTAAACAGGCTCAACAGGAACTTTGTGACTGGAACGGTCTGGGGACGTCGGTGATGGAAATCAGCCACCGGGGTAAAGAGTTTATTCAGGTGGCGGAAGAGGCAGAAAAGGATTTTCGCGATCTGCTGAATATTCCCTCCAACTACAAAGTATTGTTCTGCCATGGCGGCGGACGCGGCCAGTTTGCTGGCATACCGCTAAACATCCTGGGTGATAAAACGACGGCAGACTACGTTGATGCGGGCTACTGGGCGGCCAGTGCGGTGAAAGAAGCGCACAAGTACTGCACGCCGAATGTTATCGACGCCAAAGTGACCGTTGACGGTCTGCGTGCCGTGAAGCCCATGAGCGAGTGGCAACTCTCTGACAACGCTGCGTATCTTCACTACTGCCCGAACGAAACCATCGACGGTATCGCCATCGACGAGACCCCGAACTTCGGTAAAGACGTGGTGGTTGCCGCAGATTTCTCCTCCACCATTCTTTCTGCGCCAGTTGACGTCAGTCGCTACGGTGTAATTTATGCGGGCGCGCAGAAAAATATCGGCCCTGCTGGCCTGACTATCGTCATCGTGCGCGAAGACCTGCTGGGTAAAGCGCATAAATCCTGCCCGTCGATTCTCGATTACACCGTGCTGAACGATAACGACTCCATGTTCAACACCCCGCCGACGTTTGCCTGGTACCTGTCCGGCCTGGTCTTCAAATGGCTGAAGCAAAACGGCGGTGTGGCGCAGATGGACAAGGTTAATCAGCAGAAAGCCGAGCTGCTGTACGGCGTGATTGATAAGAGCGATTTCTATCGTAACGATGTGGCGAAAGCCAACCGTTCGCGCATGAACGTGCCGTTCCAGCTGGCGGACAGCAACCTGGATAAAGTCTTCCTGGAAGAGTCCTTCGCGGCAGGTCTGCACGCGCTGAAAGGCCACCGAGTGGTGGGCGGCATGCGTGCCTCCATCTATAACGCCATGCCGCTGGAAGGCGTTAAAGCGCTGACCGATTTCATGATTGACTTCGAACGTCGCCACGGTTAATTGCGCTGTTTTCACCCCCGTAGCCCTGCTGCGGGGTTTTTATTATGTTGAGTTGAGATAAGTTTCATGGAATCCCTGACGTTACAACCTATCGCGCGGGTAGATGGCACCATCAATCTGCCTGGTTCAAAAAGTGTCTCGAACCGCGCTCTGCTGCTGGCAGCTCTGGCAAACGGCACCACCGTCCTCACGAACCTGCTGGACAGCGATGACGTGCGCCATATGCTCAATGCGCTGAAAGCGTTGGGAGTTCATTACACGCTGTCTGACGACCGTACCCGCTGCGAGGTGACGGGGAACGGCGGCGCGCTACGCTCGGCTGATGAGCTTGAACTGTTTCTGGGTAACGCGGGGACCGCAATGCGTCCGCTGGCGGCAGCGCTGTGTCTGGGCAGCAACAACATTGTCCTGACAGGCGAGCCGCGCATGAAAGAGCGCCCGATCGGCCATCTGGTGGATGCCCTTCGTCAGGGCGGCGCGCAGATTGAGTATCTGGAGCAAGAGAATTATCCACCCCTGCGTCTGCGCGGAGGGTTTACCGGCGGTAACGTCGAGGTTGACGGTAGCGTATCCAGCCAGTTCCTGACGGCGCTGCTGATGACCGCACCGCTGGCACCGCAGGATACCGTTATCACTATTAAGGGCGATCTGGTTTCCAAACCGTACATTGATATTACGCTGCATCTGATGAAGACCTTCGGTGTAGAGGTTGAAAACCAGGCTTATCAGCGTTTTGTCGTTCGCGGCGCCCAGCAATATCAGTCTCCGGGCCATTACCTGGTGGAAGGGGATGCCTCTTCCGCTTCGTATTTCCTGGCTGCCGGGGCGATTAAAGGCGGCACGGTGAAAGTGACCGGCATTGGCCGTAACAGCGTGCAGGGCGATATTCGTTTTGCTGACGTGCTGGAGAAAATGGGCGCCATTGTCACCTGGGGCGATGATTTCATCTCCTGTACACACGGTGAATTGAAGGCCATTGATATGGACATGAACCATATCCCGGATGCGGCGATGACCATCGCCACGGCGGCGCTTTTTGCAAAAGGCACCACCACGCTGCGTAACATCTACAACTGGCGCGTGAAAGAGACAGATCGTCTGTTCGCAATGGCCACCGAGTTGCGTAAGGTGGGAGCTGAAGTGGAAGAGGGCGAAGACTACATTCGCGTTACGCCTCCGGCAAAACTGCAGTTCGCGGAAATTGGGACCTACAACGATCACCGTATGGCGATGTGCTTCTCGCTGGTGGCGCTGTCCGATACCGCGGTGACCATCCTCGATCCAAAATGTACGGCGAAAACCTTCCCGGACTACTTCGAACAGCTGGCCCGCATCAGTACTCTGGCCTGATAACAGCGTGCCGCATCGCCCGATGCGGCATTTGCTTACGCTTCCTGACGTTCATTCACGCGCATTTCTTCTACACTCTGCTTCATTAATTCCCTAATTTGCACGCAAAGGTAACAGTTGCGCACGTTGGCGCGTATAATGCGCGGCGTTTATGTAAACGGTATGCCTTATTTAAGGAGAAAAAGATGACGGCAGTTGCCCCGGTAATCACCATTGATGGGCCTAGTGGCGCAGGGAAAGGTACGCTGTGCAAAGCGATGGCGGAAGCATTGCAATGGCATCTTTTAGATTCGGGAGCAATCTATCGCGTGCTGGCGCTGGCTGCACTGCATCATCATGTGGATGTAGCCTCTGAAGAGGCGCTGGTTCCGTTGGCGGCGCATCTGGATGTGCGTTTCGTGTCGACCGATGGCAACCTCGAAGTCATCCTTGAAGGGGAAGACGTGAGCGGCGAAATTCGTACGCAGGAAGTGGCGAATGCCGCCTCCCAGGTGGCGGCATTCCCGCGCGTTCGTGAGGCGCTGTTACGTCGTCAGCGCGCGTTCCGTGAAGCCCCGGGTCTGATTGCGGACGGACGTGATATGGGAACCGTGGTATTCCCTGATGCGCCGGTGAAAATTTTCCTTGACGCCTCTTCGGAAGAACGTGCGCAACGCCGCATGCTTCAGTTGCAGGAGAAGGGGTTTAGTGTTAACTTTGATCGCCTTTTATCCGAGATAAAAGAGCGCGATGACCGCGATCGTAACCGCGCCGTCGCCCCACTTGTTCCTGCAGAAGATGCATTAGTTCTGGATTCCACCAGTTTAACTATTGAGCAAGTGATTGAAAAAGCGCTACAATATGCGCGCCAAAAACTGGCACTCGCGTAATCGCGACCGATTTAGCAGTACCCCCGCTGCAATGGATTGACGGCGGGTATGTGAAACAACCCCATCCGGCACGGAGCCAGGTGGACGTTAATATTAACCTGAAGATTAAACATGACTGAATCTTTTGCTCAACTGTTTGAAGAATCCTTAAAAGAAATCGAAACCCGTCCGGGTTCCATCGTTCGCGGTGTTGTTGTTGCTATCGACAAAGACGTAGTACTGGTTGACGCCGGTCTGAAATCTGAGTCCGCCATTCCGGCAGAGCAGTTCAAAAACGCCCAGGGCGAGCTGGAAATCCAGGTGGGTGACGAAGTTGACGTTGCTCTGGACGCAGTAGAAGACGGCTTCGGCGAAACCCTGCTGTCTCGTGAGAAAGCTAAACGTCACGAAGCATGGATCACGCTGGAGAAAGCTTACGAAGAAGCTGAAACTGTGGTCGGTGTTATCAACGGCAAAGTTAAAGGTGGCTTCACTGTTGAGCTGAATGGTATTCGTGCGTTCCTGCCAGGTTCTCTGGTAGACGTTCGTCCAGTCCGTGACACCCTGCACCTCGAAGGCAAAGAGCTTGAGTTCAAAGTAATCAAGCTGGACCAGAAGCGTAACAACGTTGTTGTTTCCCGTCGTGCCGTTATCGAATCCGAAAACAGCGCAGAACGCGATCAGCTGCTGGAAAACCTGCAGGAAGGCATGGAAGTCAAAGGTATCGTTAAGAACCTCACTGACTACGGCGCATTCGTTGACCTGGGCGGCGTTGATGGCCTGCTGCACATCACCGACATGGCGTGGAAACGCGTTAAGCACCCAAGCGAAATCGTGAACGTGGGCGACGAAATCACTGTTAAAGTGCTGAAGTTCGACCGCGAGCGTACTCGTGTATCCCTCGGCCTGAAACAGCTGGGCGAAGATCCATGGGTAGCTATCGCTAAGCGTTACCCAGAAGGTACCAAACTGACTGGTCGCGTGACCAACCTGACTGACTACGGCTGCTTCGTTGAAATCGAAGAAGGCGTTGAAGGTCTGGTACACGTTTCCGAAATGGACTGGACCAACAAAAACATCCACCCATCCAAAGTTGTTAACGTTGGTGATGTAGTGGAAGTGATGGTTCTGGATATCGACGAAGAACGTCGTCGTATCTCCCTGGGCCTGAAGCAGTGCAAAAACAACCCATGGCAGCAGTTCGCGGAAACCCACAACAAGGGCGACCGTGTTGAAGGTAAAATCAAGTCTATCACTGACTTCGGTATCTTCATCGGCCTGGACGGCGGCATCGATGGCCTGGTTCACCTGTCTGACATCTCCTGGAACGTTGCAGGCGAAGAAGCAGTTCGTGAATACAAAAAAGGCGACGAAATCGCTGCAGTTGTTCTGCAGGTTGACGCAGAGCGTGAGCGTATCTCCCTGGGCGTTAAACAGCTCGCGGAAGATCCGTTCAACAACTGGGTTGCACTGAACAAGAAAGGCGCAATCGTAAACGGTAAAGTGACTGCAGTTGACGCTAAAGGCGCAACCGTAGAACTGGCTGACGGCGTTGAAGGTTACCTGCGCGCTTCTGAAGCTTCCCGTGACCGCGTTGAAGATGCCACTCTGGTTCTGAACGTAGGCGACGACGTTGAAGCTAAGTTCACCGGTGTTGACCGTAAGAACCGTGCAATCAGCCTGTCTGTTCGTGCTAAAGACGAAGCTGATGAGAAAGATGCAATCGCAACTGTTAACAAACAGGAAGATGCAAACTTCTCTAACAACGCAATGGCTGAAGCTTTCAAAGCAGCTAAAGGCGAGTAATATCAGGTTCTCAGCATCATTTGAGCTGTAACGCATTTACAGCGCGAAGGATGAGGAGCAAACTTGACAGATTGCAGGATCCGTCCTGTAATCAATAACAAAGGGCGGCTACGGCCGCCCTTGTTTAATGAGCTGTTCAGCTAATTGGTTTGAAAGGAACCGGAGGAATCATGACCAAGTCAGAATTGATTGAAAGACTTGCCAGTCAGCAACCGCATATCCCTGCCAAGGCAGTGGAAGATGCCGTAAAAGAGATGCTGGAGCATATGGCCTCCACTCTTGCCCAGGGCGAGCGCATTGAAATCCGCGGTTTCGGTAGTTTTTCTCTGCACTATCGTGCTCCACGTACCGGGCGTAACCCGAAAACGGGCGATAAAGTCGAACTGGAAGGTAAGTACGTTCCGCACTTTAAGCCAGGTAAAGAACTGCGCGATCGCGCCAATATTTATGGCAACTGAGTTTATCCCTTGGGGTAAACTGGGTTCGAAAGAAAGCACCTGCGGGTGCTTTTTTTGTGCTTAACATCTTCATTCTGAAGAGCTCCCGCATTTTTCATTTCCGTTTCTGCAAACGGATAAAAACAGTACGGCACGTGCTGTAAAACCTGGTCTTCCCACCTGACAACACGCTCTGCCTGCTTACATACTGCCATCCTGAAACAGGGAGGTAGCAATGGGCATACCCGCGCTGAGCATCTGCGCCATTCTGGCAATAACCCCTTTGCTCTGGTTACCTGAGCTGCCATCACGTCATCTCGTCTGGATAATGATTGTGGGTGGTGTCGTGCTGGCTGCACGGCGAAACGTACAACTGAAGTATTTGGGGATGGGGGTGTTATTTTGTGTATGGGGGATCCTTGCCGCGCAGGAGAGCGTCTGGCCTATGGCGCATTTAACCTCGGGAGCGGTGCGGGCTGAGGTCGAGATCACCGCGACAGATGGCAAAACCCTGCTCCAGGGAAACATTCTCAGCGTGGACGGTCAACGCTGGTGGGCGTCCACGGGCGTAACCCTGTATGGCAACGATCTGCCACAGAACGTATGTGCCGGTCAGCGCTGGGCCATGACGCTCAGACTCAGGCCAGTGCACGGCGAACTGAACGACGGAGGCTATGATGCCCAGCGAAGCGCTCTTGCTCAACATCAAACGCTGAGCGGACGGTTCACCCATGCGGAACGCGTCGATGGGCGCTGCAGCCTGCGCGCACAATACCTGATGTCACTGCAAAAGCGACTTTCTGCTTATCAATGGGGAGCGGTTATCCTCGGGTTGGGGATGGGGGAGCGTCTGGATGTCCCACGGGAAATAAAAGATCTGATGCGAGAAACCGGCACGCTGCATCTCATGGCGATTTCAGGTCTGCATATCGCACTGGCAGCATCCATCGTCTGGTTACTGGCTCGCGGTTTCCAGTTGTTATTACCCGCCCATCAGATCCGCTGGCAAATGCCTCTCCTGGCCGGGTTGGCGTTTGCCGCTTTTTACGCCTGGCTTACCGGTTTACAGCCACCGGCAATGCGAACGGTTATCGCCCTTGCTGTACTCGCGACGTTACGTATTACGGCCCGTCAATGGTCTCCCTGGCAGGTATGGTTTTGCTGTATCGCGGCGATCCTGCTAAGCGATCCGTTAGCCGTACTGTCGCAAAGTCTGGCCCTGTCAGCATTTGCCGTCGCTGCGTTGATTTTCTGGTTTCAGTGGTTGCCGCTTCCTCACTGGCACCGGGTTCGTCGGATACGACCACTCCTGAACCTCGTATATCTACAGGTCGGAATGTTGCTGCTGCTTATGCCGTTGCAGGTGCTGATTTTCCATGGTTTCAGCCTCTCGTCCCTTATTGCCAATCTCTTTGCCGTTCCCCTGGTGACGTTTGTCTCCGTGCCGCTGATCCTGCTCGGTATGCTGCTCCATCTGCTGCCGCTGGCGGCGGTAGAAAGTGCAGTCTGGTTTGCGGCCGATAAGTCGCTTGCGGGACTCTTTTGGCTACTGATGCGCCTGCCTGATGGCTGGCAAAATGTGGATCAACGCTGGCAGTACCTGTCATTGCTGCCCTGGCTTGCCATCGCGGGCTGGCGTTTTCGTGCCTGGAAAATCGTTCCTGCCGTTTGTCTGGCAGGCAGCGTCCTGTTGACATATCCCCTGTGGCGAACAACAAAAAGCGATAGCTGGACGCTACATATGCTGGATGTAGGGCAGGGGCTGGCTATGGTCATTGAACGGCAGGGAAAAGCCCTTCTGTATGATACCGGGCTCGCCTGGCCGGGCGGAGACAGCGCGCAGCGGTTAATTATTTCGTGGCTTCGCTGGCATCACTTGCGGCCGGAAGGCGTCATTCTCAGTCATGATCACCTCGACCATGCAGGGGGCCTGGTATCGCTGAAAAAAGCCTGGCCTGAAATGTGGATAAGAAGCCCCTTACGTCAGGCAGGTCATCGCCCTTGTTTCCGGGGACAACGCTGGCAATGGCAGGGACTTACCATTACCGTTCACTGGCCACCAGAGAATTATCCCTCCCAGGGGAATAACGCTTCCTGTGTGGTAAAAGTTGATGACGGTGAGCAGAGTGTTCTGCTGACGGGAGACATTGAAGCGCCTGCGGAACAGGCTATGCTTAGCCATTACTGGCGTCATCTGAGAACCACGCTCATACAAGTTCCCCATCATGGCAGCAATACGTCTTCATCGTTGCCACTGGTACAGCGGGCGGAAGGGCAGATTGCACTGGATTCGGCGGCCCGCTACAACGCGTGGCATTTCCCGTCGGCTAAAGTCGTGCGGCGTTATCGAAAAGAGGGGTATCTCTGGCACGATACGCCTCATTCTGGACAAATATCGGTGACATTCTCGCAACATCACTGGCAAATCCGACGCTTGCGAGAACAAATTTTACCCCGCTGGTATCATCAGTGGTTTGGCGCGCCCGTAGATAACGGGTAGAATATGCGGCTATTTCAACAATGCTGGTTTTTTGAATGCATAACGACAAAGATCTCTCCACGTGGCAAACGTTCCGCCGACTCTGGCCGATGATTGCTCCTTTTAAAGCAGGCTTGATCGTGGCGGGTGTAGCGTTAATCCTCAACGCAGCCAGCGATACTTTTATGCTATCGCTTCTTAAACCGTTACTGGACGACGGTTTTGGTAAAACGGATCGCTCAGTGCTGCTATGGATGCCTCTGGTGGTGATCGGACTGATGATCTTACGCGGTATCACCAGCTATATCTCCAGCTACTGTATTTCCTGGGTTTCAGGAAAAGTGGTGATGACCATGCGCCGTCGACTGTTCAGTCATATGATGGGCATGCCGGTTGCGTTCTTCGATAAACAGTCGACCGGAACGTTGCTGTCGCGTATTACCTACGACTCCGAGCAGGTTGCCTCTTCCTCTTCCAGCGCGCTGATTACCGTTGTGCGCGAAGGCGCGTCGATTATCGGGCTGTTCGTGATGATGTTCTACTACAGCTGGCAGCTGTCGCTGATCCTTATCGTACTGGCACCGGTCGTGTCCGTGGCTATTCGCGTCGTGTCAAAGCGCTTTCGCAATATCAGCAAGAATATGCAGAATACGATGGGACAGGTGACCACCAGCGCAGAGCAGATGCTGAAAGGGCATAAAGAAGTTCTGATTTTTGGTGGTCAGGACGTCGAAACAAAACGCTTTGATAAAGTCAGCAACAAAATGCGTCTGCAGGGAATGAAAATGGTGTCAGCCTCTTCCATCTCTGACCCGATTATTCAGCTGATTGCCTCACTGGCGCTGGCGTTCGTTCTGTATGCGGCAAGCTTCCCAAGCGTGATGGAGACGCTGACGGCAGGTACCATCACCGTGGTCTTCTCCTCCATGATCGCCCTGATGCGTCCGCTGAAGTCCCTGACAAACGTCAACGCCCAGTTCCAGCGCGGGATGGCGGCCTGTCAGACCCTGTTCAGCATTCTCGATTCCGAACAGGAAAAAGATGAAGGTAAGCGCATCATTGAGCGCGCGAACGGTGACGTTGAGTTCCGCAATGTGACCTTCACCTATCCTGGCCGCGAAACACCGGCTCTGCGCAATATCAACCTGACCATTCCGGCAGGAAAAACCGTTGCGCTGGTAGGCCGTTCCGGCTCCGGTAAATCGACCATTGCCAGCCTGATCACCCGTTTCTACGACATTGACGAAGGTGAAATTCTGTTAGACGGCCACGATCTGCGCGAGTATACCCTGCAGTCGCTGCGTAACCAGGTGGCGCTGGTCTCCCAGAACGTGCACCTGTTCAACGATACGGTGGCAAACAACATCGCTTATGCGCGCACTGAAGAGTACAGCCGTGAGCAGATTGAGAATGCCGCGCGTATGGCCTATGCAATGGACTTTATCAACAAGATGGATAACGGTCTCGATACCATCATCGGCGAGAACGGCGTACTGCTCTCCGGTGGTCAGCGTCAGCGTATCGCCATTGCCCGCGCGCTGCTGCGTGACAGCCCGATCCTGATCCTGGACGAAGCGACCTCTGCGCTGGATACGGAATCAGAACGTGCGATTCAGTCGGCGCTGGATGAGCTGCAAAAGAACCGTACCTCGCTGGTGATTGCGCACCGTCTGTCGACTATCGAGCAGGCTGATGAAATCGTCGTGGTTGAGGATGGGGTCATTGTTGAACGCGGAAGCCATGCCGATCTGCTGGAACACCGCGGCGTTTATGCTCAGCTACATAAGATGCAGTTCGGCGAATGATTGCACGCATCTGGTCCGGTGAATCTCCGCTGTGGCTGCTGCTTCTGCCGCTCTCCTGGCTGTATGGCCTGGTGAGCGGTGCTATTCGCCTGCTTTACCGTCTGGGGCTGAAGCAGGCATGGCGCGCGCCGGTACCGGTTGTGGTGGTGGGTAATCTTACGGCGGGTGGCAACGGTAAAACCCCGGTGGTCATCTGGCTGGTTGAGCAACTGCAACAGCGCGGTATCCGTCCCGGCGTGGTGTCGCGAGGGTATGGCGGTAAAGCGGCGAAATACCCTCTGTTGCTGACGACGGAAACCACGACCGCCGAGGCGGGTGATGAGCCAGTATTGATTTACCAGCGTACTGGCGCCCCTGTCGCGGTCTCGCCTGTGCGCAGCGATGCCGTCCGGGCCCTGCTTGCCGAACACGCGGTACAGATAATCATCACGGATGATGGCCTGCAACACTACGCGCTGGCGCGTGATAAAGAGATTGTGGTCATTGATGGGGTTCGTCGTTTTGGTAACGGCTGGTGGCTGCCCGCTGGCCCAATGCGAGAACGGGCTTCACGGCTGAAGTCCGTGGATGCGGTGATCGTGAACGGCGGTGAGGCAAAAACGGGCGAAATCCCTATGCACCTCCAGCCTGGCATGGCCGTCAATCTTGTGACGGGCGAACGTCGTCCGGTTTCTCATTTACCTGCGCTGGTCGCCATGGCGGGTATTGGTCATCCTCCCCGCTTCTTCTCGACGCTGGAACAGGGCGGTGCCCGGCTTGAAAAACGCGTTCCGCTGGCCGATCATCAGGCGCTGTCGGTGGAACAGGTTGACGCACTGACGACGCCCGGTCAGACATTGATCATGACTGAAAAAGATGCGGTGAAATGCCGTCTCTTTGCGAAAGATAACTGGTGGTATCTGCCGGTTGACGCTGAACTCAGCGGCGAGCAGCCGGAACACTTGCTCCAGGAACTGCTGGCGTTGGTGAAATAAACGCGTATGCGGTTCTGGTGGCGCTTTGACTGACAGGAAAACGCATGTCTTTACCGCAACTCTCGCTTTCAGCCGCACGTCATTTACATCTTGCCGCACAGGGGCTGCTTAAAAAGCCCCGTCGCCGTGCGCAGCCTGCCGATATTCTCTCTACCGTCCAGCGCATGTCGCTACTTCAAATCGACACCATTAACATCGTGGCGCGCAGCCCTTACCTGGTGCTGTTTAGCCGGCTGGGGAGTTATCCTTCACAGTGGCTGGATGAGTCGCTCAGCAAGGGGGAGTTGATGGAGTATTGGGCGCACGAAGCCTGCTTCCTGCCCCGTAGCGACTTTGCCCTGGTTCGTCACCGTATGCTTGCGCCGGAGAAGATGGGCTGGAAATACCGCCAGGCGTGGATGCTGGAACATGCGGCTGAAATCGAGCAGCTTATCGCACATATTCAGGAGAACGGTCCGGTACGTTCCGCCGATTTTGAACATCCCCGGAAAGGCACGAGCGGCTGGTGGGAGTGGAAGCCACACAAACGTCATCTGGAAGGCCTGTTTACCTCAGGCAAAGTCATGGTGATTGAACGGCGTAATTTTCAGCGCGTTTACGACCTCACGCATCGCGTGATGCCGCACTGGGACGACGAGCGCGACCTGCTTTCCCGTGAGGCCGCTGAGGCCATCATGCTGGAGAACAGCGCCCGCAGTCTGGGTATCTTCCGTTCACAATGGCTGGCAGATTATTACCGTCTGCGCCAGCCTGCGCTAAAACCGCTGCTGGAAATGTGGCAGCAAGAACAGCGCATAATCCCCGTCATGGTAGAAACACTGGGCGAAATGTGGCTCCATAAGGAGCTCTTCCCGCTATTGCCTCAGGCGCTGGAAGAGAAACTTCAGGCAACCCACAGCTCGGTGCTGTCGCCTTTCGATCCGGTGGTCTGGGACAGAAAACGGGCCGAGCAGCTGTTCGGTTTCAGCTACCGGCTGGAGTGTTACACTCCGGCACCCAAGCGCCAGTATGGCTACTTCGTCTTACCTCTGCTGCACAAGGGGCAACTGGTCGGCCGTATGGATGCCAAAATGCACCGCAAGACCGGTACGCTTGAAATCATAGCGCTTTATCTGGAAGAGGGCGTCAGGGTGACGGCGGCTCTGGAAAAAGGGTTAACGCTCGCCATAAGCGAATTCGCGCGCTGGCAGGGGGCTCACGACGTGACGCTGGGGCGGGTACCTGATGGATTGTTTACATCCTGTCGAAGTGGCTGGGAAACAGGCACTCCCTGAAAAAGGAATGTGTTAAGCTTTAGCGATTACCCATACGGAGGAACTATGGATCACCGTTTACTTGAAATTATTGCCTGCCCGGTATGCAACGGCAAACTCTACTACAGCCAGGACAAACAAGAGCTGATTTGCAAGCTGGACAGTCTGGCTTTCCCGCTGCGTGACGGTATTCCGGTATTGCTGGAAAACGAAGCCCGTTCTCTGGTGGCAGAAGAGAGCAAACCATGAGTTTTGTTGTCATTATTCCTGCGCGTTACGCCTCAACCCGGCTGCCGGGTAAACCGCTGGTGGATATCAATGGCAAACCGATGATTGTGCACGTTCTTGAACGTGCCCGTGAATCGGGTGCTGAGCGCATTATCGTGGCGACCGACCATCCCGATGTCGCGCGTGCGGTTGAGGCTGCCGGTGGGGAAGTGTGTATGACCCGCGCCGATCACCAGTCTGGCACCGAGCGTCTGGCGGAAGTGGTTGAGAAATGCGGTTTCAGCGATGATACGGTCATCGTCAACGTGCAGGGTGACGAGCCGATGATCCCGGCGGTCATTATTCGTCAGGTGGCTGAAAACCTGGCGCAGCGTCAGGTTGGAATGGCCACGCTGGCGGTACCCATTCATCATGCAGAAGAAGCGTTCAACCCGAATGCGGTGAAGGTGGTGACGGATGCTGAGGGCTATGCGCTCTATTTCTCCCGCGCCACCATTCCGTGGGATCGCGATCGCTTTGCGGTTTCAAAAGAGACTATTGGTGATACATTCCTGCGTCACATTGGCATCTACGGCTATCGCGCTGGCTTTATTCGTCGCTATGTGAGCTGGGCGCCGAGCCCGCTGGAACATATCGAAATGCTGGAGCAGCTGCGTGTGCTCTGGTATGGCGAGAAAATCCACGTTGCTGTTGCCGAGGAGGTCCCTGGCACGGGCGTTGACACTCCTGAAGATCTTGAGCGCGTTCGCGCCGAACTGCGTTAATCCTGCCTGCATCCCTCATGGAGGGATGCACTCTCCGGTTTATTTTTTCCTATCTTTTCCATAATTGATCTCTGCAGGGTGACATCTGCTTTCTACGCGCTCATTATAAAAGCAGTAGTCTTAATGGGGGTAATCTCATATGGAACAGCTGCGTGCCGAACTGAGTCACCTGCTTGGCGAGAAATTAAGCCGGGTTGAATGTGTGAGTGAAAAGGCTGATACCGCGCTCTGGTCGTTGTACGACAGTCAGGGAAACCCAATGCCGCTGATGGCCAGGAGCTTTACCTCGCCGGGGGTTGCCCGACAGCTCGCCTGGAAAATTTCAATGCTCGCACGGCAGGGAACCGTCCGTATGCCGACGGTTTACGGCGTGATGACGCATGAGGAGCACCCTGGCCCGGATGTGCTGCTGATTGAGCGGCTGCGCGGGGTGTCTGTTGAAGCCCCGGCGCGTACGCCGGAGCGCTGGGAACAGCTCAAGGACCAGATTGTCGAGGCGCTGCTGGCCTGGCATCGTCAGGATAGCCGTGGACTCGTTGGCCCGGTCGACAGTACCCAGGAAAACCTGTGGCCGCTGTGGTATCGCCAGCGGGTCGAAGTGCTGTGGGGGACGCTTAACCAGTTCAATAACACCGGTTTAACCATGCAGGACAAACGTATTCTGTTCCGCACTCGCGAGTGCTTACCGGCGCTGTTTGAAGGTTTTAACGACAACTGCGTGCTGATCCACGGTAATTTCACCCTGCGCAGTATGCTCAAGGACTCCCGCAGCGATCAGCTTCTGGCCATGCTGGGGCCGGGAGTCATGCTCTGGGCACCGCGCGAATATGAGTTATTCAGGCTCAGCGACAGCGGGGCGGCGGAAGGTCTGCTTTGGCACTACCTTCAACGTGCGCCCGTTGCCGAAGCGTTTCTCTGGCGGCGCTGGCTCTACCTGCTATGGGACGAGGTGGCGCAACTGGTGAATACCGGTCGTTTCAATCGCGCCAACTTCGATCTGGCGACAAAATCACTCCTGCCCTGGCTTGCCTGAGGACCCCTTCATCCACTGCCAGAGGCGTCCAAGCGTCTCATAACCCACGCGATCGCTGTGCATCAGCCAGGCCGGGGACGGGATCGCCCGTTCCCAGGGGTTGAGCGGCGCGTCGATGGCCATCTGGTTTGCCGGGGCCGGAAGCGGGTGCAGGCCCTGCTTTTCAAAGAAAATCATCGCTCTTGGCAGGTGTGAGGCGGAGGTCACCAGTAAGAACGGGACATCACCAATCGCCTGCTTCACCGCAGCAGCCTCTTCTTCGGTATCTTTTGGGCGGTCCAGGGTAATGATCGATGACCGCGGCACGCCGAGCGATTCCGCCACCCTGGCCCCCGCTTCAGCCGTACTTACCGGGTTGGTTTTGGCCGCTGCACCGGTGAAGATCATTTTTGATCCCGGATTCGCCAGCCACAGGCGAATGCCTTCGTTGAGCCGTGGCAGGCTGTTGTTGATCAGGTTTGAGCTGGGGGCCCAGTCCGGGTCCCAGGTATAGCCGCCACCCAGCACCACGACGTAGGCCACTTTCTGATTACCCTGCCATGTTGGGTACCTGTTTTCGATGGGACGTAACAGGCCATCCGCGACCGGTTGCAGGCTCAGCAGCAGCAAGACCAGCCAGCCGAACGTAATAAGCGTTTTGCCACTTTTCTGAAAGCGACTGAACCACACCAGCGCCAACCCCAGCGCGATGATGAGCAGCAGGAGCGGAAGGGGAAGCATCATCCCTCCCACATATTTCTTCAGGGTAAAAAGCATCCTTTTTGGTTCCTTTTTTAACCATATAGCAGGTGAATACCCGTGATATTACACCAGAGAGGTTCATTCTCCGCGCGGGTGTGACAAAATAGCGGTTTTGCAGTTAGCGAGTGGAACTCTCCCAATGCGGGATCGCAATTTTGATGACATCGCGGAAAAGTTTTCGCGCAACATTTATGGCACCACTAAAGGGCAGCTCCGGCAGACGATCCTCTGGCAGGATCTGGACACGATTCTGGCCACCTTCGGGGGGCAAACGTTGCGCGTGCTGGACGCCGGAGGCGGTGAAGGACAGACGGCCATAAAAATGGCGGAACGCGGTCATCACGTCACGCTTTGCGATCTTTCTGCTGAAATGGTCGCCCGTGCGACGCGTGCAGCGGAAGAGAAAGGTGTGAGCGACAACATGCATTTTATACAATGCGCCGCTCAGGACATTGCACAGCATTTGGAAACCCAGGTTGATCTGATATTGTTTCATGCGGTGCTGGAGTGGGTGGCCGATCCGCAAAGCGTGTTACAAACCCTGTGGTCGATGTTGCGCCCGGGCGGCACGCTGTCGCTGATGTTCTACAATGCTAACGGCTTCCTGATGCACAACATGGTTGCGGGTAACTTCGACTATGTTCAGGTCGGGATGCCTAAAAAGAAAAAGCGCACGCTTTCCCCGGACTATCCGCGCGATCCGCAGCAGGTTTATGGCTGGCTGGAAGCGATCGGCTGGAAGATAACCGGGAAGACGGGCGTCAGGGTGTTTCATGATTATCTGCGTGAAAAACACAAACAGCGTGACTGTTTTGACACCTTAACAGAATTAGAAACGCGGTATTGCCGTCAGGAGCCTTTTGTCAGCCTTGGCCGCTATATTCACGTCACCGCGCACAAGCCGCAGATGCAAGGATAACCTATGAGTGAATTTTCCCAGACAGTCCCCGAACTGGTTGCCTGGGCCAGGAAAAACGATTTCTCCATCTCGCTGCCGGTAGACAGACTCTCTTTCCTGCTGGCGGTGGCCACGCTGAACGGCGAACGGCTGGACGGGGAAATGAGCGAGGGTGAACTGGTGGACGCGTTCCGCCATGTCAGTGATGCGTTTGAGCAAACCAGCGAAACCATTAGCGTGCGTGCCAACAACGCAATCAACGATATGGTGCGTCAACGTCTGCTGAACCGCTTTACCAGCGAGCAGGCGGAAGGAAACGCCATCTATCGCCTGACGCCACTGGGCATCGGCATTACCGATTACTACATCCGCCAGCGCGAATTTTCCACGCTGCGTCTCTCGATGCAGCTCTCGATTGTGGCGGGTGAGCTTAAGCGTGCCGCCGATGCTGCGGATGAAAACGGTGATGAGTTCCACTGGCACCGTAACGTCTACGCCCCGCTGAAATACTCGGTGGCGGAAATTTTCGACAGTATCGATCTGACCCAGCGTCTGATGGACGAACAGCAGCAGCAGGTGAAAGATGATATCGCGCAACTGCTGAATAAAGACTGGCGTGCGGCTATCTCCAGCTGTGAACTGTTGCTCTCAGAAACCTCCGGCACGCTGCGCGAACTGCAGGATACGCTGGAGGCGGCGGGGGACAAGCTGCAGGCGAACCTGCTGCGCATTCAGGATGCGACCCTGGCGCATGACGATCTGCATTTTATCGACCGTCTGGTCTTTGATTTGCAGAGCAAGCTCGATCGCATTATCAGCTGGGGTCAGCAGTCGATCGACCTGTGGATCGGCTACGATCGCCACGTGCATAAATTTATCCGTACCGCGATCGATATGGATAAAAACCGCGTCTTTGCTCAGCGTCTGCGCCAGTCGGTACAGACCTATTTCGATGCGCCATGGGCGCTGACCTACGCCAACGCCGATCGTCTGCTGGATATGCGCGACGAAGAGATGGCGCTGCGCGATGAAGAGGTGACCGGTGAACTGCCACCGGATCTGGAATATGAAGAATTTAACGAAATTCGCGAGCAACTTGCGGCCATGATCGAAGAACAGCTCGCTGTCTACAAAACCAGACAAGTGCCGCTGGATCTTGGTCTCGTGGTGCGCGACTATCTGGCGCAATATCCTCGCGCGCGCCACTTCGACATTGCCCGCATTGTGGTAGACCAGGCGGTACGCCTGGGCATCGCGCAGGCAGATTTCACCGGACTGCCGCCGAAGTGGCAGCCAATTAACGATTACGGAGCCAAGGTACAGGCGCATGTCATTGACAAATATTGAACAAGTGATGCCAGTTAAGCTGGCACAGGCGCTGGCGAATCCGTTATTTCCGGCGCTGGACAGCCAGCTGCGTGCCGGTCGTCACATTGGCCTCGACGAGCTGGATAATCACGCCTTTTTGATGGACTTCCAGGAGTACCTGGAAGAGTTTTACGCACGCTACAACGTGGAGCTTATCCGCGCGCCGGAAGGGTTTTTCTACCTGCGCCCACGCTCCACGACGCTGATTCCGCGTTCCGTACTCTCCGAGCTGGATATGATGGTCGGCAAAATTCTGTGCTACCTCTATCTCAGCCCTGAGCGTCTGGCCAATGAAGGCATCTTCACCCAGCAGGAGCTTTACGATGAGCTGTTAACGCTGGCAGATGAGAGCAAGCTGCTTAAGCTGGTCAATAACCGTTCAACGGGGTCGGATCTCGATCGTCAGAAATTACAGGAAAAAGTCCGCTCTTCCCTGAACCGTCTGCGCCGTCTGGGGATGGTCTGGTTTATGGGCCACGACAGCAGCAAATTCCGCATTACGGAATCTGTCTTCCGCTTCGGCGCCGACGTGCGTGCGGGTGACGACGCGCGTGAAGCGCAGCTTCGCATGATCCGCGACGGTGAAGCGATGCCGGTGGAAAACCATTTGCAGCTCAATGATGAGCATGAAGAGAATCTGCCGGATAGCGGGGAGGAAGAGTAATGATTGAACGCGGTAAATTTCGCTCACTGACGCTGATTAACTGGAACGGTTTCTTTGCCCGAACGTTCGATCTGGACGAGCTGGTGACCACCCTCTCCGGCGGTAACGGCGCGGGGAAATCCACCACCATGGCGGCGTTTGTCACGGCGTTGATCCCTGACCTGACGCTGCTCCACTTCCGTAACACCACCGAAGCGGGGGCGACAAGCGGCTCCCGCGATAAAGGCCTCCACGGTAAGTTGAAGGCCGGTGTCTGTTATTCGGTGCTGGACGTCATTAACTCCCGTCATCAGCGTGTGGTGGTGGGCGTGCGACTGCAGCAGGTGGCCGGGCGCGACCGTAAAGTCGATATTAAACCGTTCGCCATTCAGGGACTGCCAACCTCAATGCAGCCGACGGCGTTGCTGACGGAAACCCTGAACGAACGCCAGGCGCGCGTACTGACGCTGCAGGAGCTGAAAGATAAGCTTGAGACTATCGAAGGCGTGCAGTTCAAGCAGTTCAACTCGATTACCGACTACCACTCCCTGATGTTCGATCTGGGCGTGGTGGCGCGTCGTCTGCGCACGGCATCTGACCGTAGCAAATACTACCGTCTGATCGAAGCGTCCCTGTACGGCGGGATCTCCAGCGCCATTACCCGCTCCCTGCGCGACTACCTGTTGCCGGAAAACAGTGGGGTGCGGAAGGCGTTCCAGGATATGGAAGCGGCGCTGCGTGAAAACCGCATGACGCTGGAAGCCATTCGCGTTACCCAGTCTGACCGCGATCTGTTTAAACACCTGATCAGCGAGGCCACCAACTACGTGGCGGCGGACTACATGCGTCACGCCAACGAGCGCCGGGTGCATCTCGATCAGGCATTAGAGTATCGTCGTGAGCTCTTTACCTCCCGTAAACAGCTGGTGGCCGAGCAGTATAAGCACGTTGAAATGGCGCGTGAACTGGGCGAACACAACGGTGCTGAGGGCGATCTGGAAGCCGATTATCAGGCTGCCAGCGATCATCTGAACCTGGTGCAAACCGCACTGCGTCAGCAGGAAAAAATCGAGCGCTATGAAGCGGATCTCGATGAACTGCAAATTCGTCTCGAAGAGCAAAATGAAGTGGTGGCCGAAGCCGCCGAGATGCAGGAAGAGAACGAAGCCCGCGCCGAAGCCGCCGAGCTGGAAGTGGATGAGCTGAAAAGCCAGCTTGCCGATTACCAGCAGGCGCTGGACGTGCAGCAGACGCGTGCGATTCAGTACACCCAGGCCCTGCAGGCGTTACAGCGTGCAAAAGAGCTGTGCCATCTGCCCGACTTAACGCCGGACAGCGCCGACGAATGGCTGGAAACCTTCCAGGCAAAGGAGCAGGAAGCAACGGAAAAACTGTTCTCCCTCGAACAGAAAATGAGCGTCGCGCAAACGGCGCACAGCCAGTTTGAGCAGGCTTATCAGCTGGTGGTAGCGATTAACGGTCCACTGGCCCGTAACGAAGCGTGGGACGTTGCCCGCGAGCTGCTGCGCGATGGCGTGAACCAGCGCCATCTGGCCGAGCAGGTTCAGCCGCTGCGTATGCGTCTTAACGAGCTGGAGCAGCGCCTGCGCGAGCAGCAGGAAGCCGAGCGTCTGCTGGCGGAGTTCTGCAAGCGGCAGGGAAAAAATTACGATTTCGACGAGCTTGAAGCCCTGCATCAGGAGCTGGAAGCCCGTATTGCCGCGCTCTCCGATTCCGTATCCAGCGCCAGCGAACAGCGCATGACCCTGCGCCAGGAGCTGGAGCAGCTTCAGTCCCGCTCGCAAGCGCTGCTGCAGCGTGCACCGGTCTGGCTGGCGGCCCAGAGCAGCCTTAACCAGCTGAGTGAGCAGTGTGGCGAGCAGTTCGAATCCAGCCAGGAAGTCACTGAATATCTGCAGCAGTTGCTGGAGCGCGAGCGCGAGGCGATTGTTGAGCGTGATGAAGTGGGCGCGCGCAAGCGTGACGTCGACGAAGAAATTGAGCGCTTAAGCCAGCCGGGCGGTGCGGAAGACCCGCGTCTCAATGCCCTGGCGGAGCGTTTTGGCGGCGTGCTGCTGTCTGAAATTTATGACGATGTCGGTCTGGATGATGCGCCGTACTTCTCGGCGCTGTATGGCCCGTCGCGTAACGCGATTGTGGTTCCGGATCTGTCGCTGATTTCTGAGCAGCTTGCCGGTCTGGAAGATTGCCCGGAAGATCTCTACCTGATTGAAGGGGATCCGCAGTCATTTGATGACAGCGTATTCAGCGTCGATGAGCTGGAAAAAGCGGTGGTGGTGAAAATCGCCGATCGCCAGTGGCGTTATTCCCGCTTCCCCGAACTGCCGCTGTTTGGCCGCGCCGCGCGTGAAAGCCGCATTGAAAGCCTGCACGCCGAACGTGAAACGCTGTCTGAACGTTTTGCGACCCTGTCGTTTGACGTCCAGAAAACCCAGCGTCTGCACCAGGCGTTCAGCCGCTTTATCGGTAGCCATCTGGCCGTGGCCTTTGAAGCTGACCCGGAAGCGGAAATTCGCAAGCTCAACACCCGCCGTGGTGAGCTGGAGCGTGCGATTGCCGCGCACGAAAGTGATAACCAGCAGAGCCGCGTCCAGTTCGAGCAGGCGAAAGAGGGCGTTGCGGCCCTTAACCGTATCCTGCCGCGCCTGAATCTGCTGGCCGATGACACGCTGGCTGACCGTGTGGATGAGATCCAGGAACGTCTGGATGAAGCGCAGGAAGCCGCCCGCTTTGTGCAGCAGCACGGTAACCAGCTGGCGAAGCTGGAGCCCGTCGTGTCTGTGCTGCAGAGCGACCCGGAACAGTTCGAGCAGTTAAAAGAAGATTATGCCTGGTCGCAGCAGGTGCAGCGAGAAGCGCGCCAGCAGGCGTTTGCCCTGACGGAAGTGGTGCAGCGCCGTGCCCACTTCGGCTACTCCGACTCGGCCGAAATGCTGAGCGGTAACAGCGATCTGAACGAAAAATTGCGTCAGCGCCTTGAGCAGGCTGAAGCGGAACGTACCCGCGCCCGTGAAGCGATGCGCAGCCACTCCGCTCAGCTGAACCAGTACAACCAGGTGCTGGCTTCACTGAAAAGCTCCTTCGATACCAAGAAAGAGCTGCTCAACGATCTGCACAAAGAGCTTCAGGACATCGGCGTGCGTGCTGATAGCGGGGCAGAAGAGCGGGCGCGCATTCGTCGTGACGAATTGCATGCCCAGCTCAGTAATAACCGCGCACGTCGCAATCAGCTGGAAAAAGCGCTGACCTTCTGTGAAGCGGAAATGGATAACCTGACCCGTCGCCTGCGCAAGCTGGAGCGTGACTACCATGAAATGCGTGAGCAGGTCGTGAGCGCGAAGGCGGGCTGGTGCGCGGTCATGAGGATGGTGAAAGACAATAACGTTGAGCGCCGTCTGCACCGCCGTGAACTGGCTTACCTCTCTGCCGATGAGTTGCGTTCCATGTCGGATAAGGCGCTGGGTGCGCTGCGTCTGGCGGTGGCGGATAACGAGCATCTGCGCGATGTTCTGCGGATGTCAGAGGATCCGAAACGTCCGGAACGTAAAATTCAGTTCTTCGTGGCGGTTTACCAGCACCTGCGCGAGCGTATTCGTCAGGACATTATCCGTACCGACGATCCGGTTGAAGCCATCGAGCAGATGGAGATCGAACTGGGACGCCTGACGGAAGAGCTGACCTCCCGTGAGCAGAAGCTGGCGATCAGCTCCCGCAGCGTGGCAAATATCATCCGCAAAACCATTCAGCGCGAGCAGAACCGTATTCGCCAGCTGAACCAGGGGCTGCAGAGCGTGTCGTTTGGTCAGGTGAACAGCGTGCGCCTCAACGTCAACGTGCGTGAAGCCCACGCGACGCTGCTGGAAGTGCTGTCTGAGCAGCATGAGCAGCATCAGGACCTGTTCAACAGCAACCGTCTGACCTTCTCTGAAGCACTGGCGAAGCTGTATCAGCGCCTGAACCCGCAGATTGATATGGGGCAGCGTACGCCACAAACCATCGGTGAAGAGCTGCTGGATTACCGTAACTACCTGGAGATGGAAGTTGAGGTAAACCGTGGCTCCGACGGCTGGTTGCGTGCGGAATCCGGGGCGCTCTCGACCGGTGAAGCAATTGGTACCGGGATGTCGATTCTGGTGATGGTTGTACAGAGCTGGGAAGATGAAGCGCGTCGTCTGCGCGGGAAAGACATCTCCCCATGCCGACTGCTGTTCCTGGATGAAGCGGCGCGTCTTGATGCCCGATCCATCGCCACGCTGTTTGAGCTTTGCGAACGTCTCGATATGCAGCTCATCATTGCGGCACCGGAAAACATCAGCCCGGAAAAAGGGACCACCTATAAACTGGTGCGTAAGGTGTTCCAGAACAGTGAGCACGTACACGTTGTCGGGTTGCGCGGTTTTGCGCCGCAGCCGCCGGAATCATTGCCTGGTACGGCTGACGCATCGTAATCAATACGTTCTCTTTTAACGCAACCTTTCGGGGTTGCGTTTTTTATTTAAATGTACTGAAAATTAAAATAAGAAAAAATAAGCCCAGTAAAAAATGAGTTTATTGTTTATTTGTATTCATGCTATCTATTTATATTAATGTCTTAAAGCAATTTTAAACGGAAGCGGCATGCAGATATTTCGTCCATGAATTAAAGACGTATTTTATTGTTTTGGGTTACGCCCTGAGTTGATTGAATGAGGCGTTAATGGAACGGTAAGATTCGGGATTAATATGGACTATATAATTCATGGACCCCGTTATATGCAACCCAACGTCAGGAAAGTACTTGCCTGCATACAGATTGTACTGCAGTTACTCCCGCCCTCCTCATTGTTTTATCTCTCTCCGGTCTTTAATGCCAGCGCCCAGGAAACACGTTCCTCCCCTGAAAAAGAAACGGAAAAAAATTCAGCGCAACGAGCAGACAATATCGCGCAGGCTGCAGTGCAGGCTGGTTCTCTGCTCAGTAGTGACAACGCCTCTTACGCGCTGGGCAACACAGTGGTCAACGCCGCTACCGGCAAAGCGGCCTCCAGCGTGCAGGCGTGGTTGAGCCAGTTTGGTACCGCCCGGGTGAATATCAGTACTGACGAACATTTCACGCTTAATGATTCCGAACTGGATTTACTGGTTCCGATATATAACGAAAAAGAAAATCTGCTTTTCACCCAACTGGGTGGTCGTCGTCACGATGACCGTAATAGTATCAATGGCGGTTTTGGCTATCGCCATTTTAACGAGGAATGGATGTGGGGAACCAATATTTTCTACGACCGGCAGGTTTCCGGTAATCAGCATCAGCGTCTTGGTGTTGGTACCGAACTGGGATGGGATTACCTGAAACTGTCCGCGAACGGTTATTTCCGTCTGAGCGACTGGATCTCCTCTTCCCGCTATGACGATTACGACGAGCGTGCTGCAAACGGATTTGATATTCGTGCCACCGGTTATTTACCGGCATATCCGCAGTTGGGTGCGAATATTATGTACGAACAATATTTTGGTCACAGCGTCGGGCTGTCTGGCGATGACGAAGACGACAGACAAAAAGATCCGTATGCCGTCACGCTTGGCGTGAACTACACCCCGGTACCGCTGGTGACGATGGGGCTTAACCAGAAGATGGGCAAGAGCGGTGAAAATGACACCCAGGTGAATCTGGCCCTGACCTGGACACCGGGTGTGCCCCTGAGTGCTCAGCTCGACCCGTCGCAGGTGGCGCTGCGCCGCACCTTGCAGGGGGGCCGAATGGATCTGGTCGATCGCAACAACAACATCGTGCTGGAGTACCGCAAGCAGGAGCTGATTTCCCTCTCACTGCCAGCGAAACTGGAAGGGGCGGAGCAGTCAAAGCAGGCCATGACGGTAAAAGTGAAAGCGAAGCACGGTCTCGACCGCATTGAATGGCAGGGTGACAGCTTCTTCAGCCACGGCGGGAAAATCACAGCGGGCAGCAGCCCGGAACAGGTTGTCATGACGCTGCCAGCCTGGCAGGGCAGTGGCAGTAACAGCTACACCCTGAGCGCCACTGCGTGGGATAAAAAGGGCAATGCCTCGTCGCCGGAGAAGATGAGCGTCACGGTGAACGGCATTGATATCAGTACGTTGCAGTCCACAACGACCATTTCGCCGGTGAAGGTGCCGGCAGACGGGAAAAGCCCTGCCGTGGTGAGCGTAACGCTTAAAACCAGCGCGGGAGAAGCTGCAACGGGCCTGGCTTCACGGCTGACGGCCACGCTGACCTCAACGGTCACCGCTGCCGCGAAAGCCGTGGAGGCAACGACCGGGAAGGCGCCGACGATAGGGACCTTTACGGAATCCGGCAGAGGCATTTATTCGGCCACACTGGCCAGCGGCACTACGCCGGACACCCTGACCATTCAACCGCTAATTGATGGCGCCATAACACTGGCCACCGCGAATCTGATTGAAGAGGCGACGGTCGTTTTACCGCAGCTGGCAACGCTCGAAACCTCCGCAAACAGCGCGCTGGCGAGCGGCAACGCGCCCATCACCCTGACGGCACACGTGACAGATCAGTACGGCAAGGTGCTGAAAGACGCCGTGGTGAACTGGTCTGCCGACAGTGCTCAGGCGGTACTGTCTGCTTCTCAGACCAGCACAGATGAGACCGGCGCCGCGCAAATCCAGGTGTCCAGTAAGGATGTCATCACCACGGTGGTGACGGCGCAATTACAGGGCGGCAATGCCCTCAGTTCATCATCAATGACGTTCACCGCTGATATGTCCTCGGCAAAAGTGGTGGCGGTTGACAGTGAAAAAGACAGGGTAGTGGCGAATAATGCTGACACGAACACGGTAACGGCACAGGTCACGGATGGCTACAGCCACCCGCTCTCCGGCGTGACGGTGAACTGGACGGTGCAGAAAATGGACGATACCCCGGTTACCACAAAAACATCGACCACTGACAGCAGCGGTAATGCGGTGTTGTCCCTGACATCGCCAAAAACCGGCACCATTACGGTGAATGCAGAAGTCAACGGGACCACTCAGGAAACGAACCCGATCACCTTTGTGGCGGATATCCACTCGGCCGTGATCAGCCAGATTATCCCTGATAAAAAGCAGGCGCTGGCAAACGGCACGGACAGCATCACCTATCAAGCCACGGTGAGAGATGCGAAAGGGAATGCGATCGCGGGCGCGACGGTGAACTGGTCGGCGGATAACCGCGAGGTGAAGCTCAGTGCCGCACAGACCCTCAGCGCCTCAGACGGCACGTCGCAGATTACGATAACCTCCGTTAAGGCGGGCGATGTGGTGGTAACGGCACAGACCAGCGAGGCGACGCCGAAGGCGGCGGATAAGGTGACCTTCATGGCGGACGCTGCGACAGCGCAGGTCACCTCCATGACCCGCGATAAACCTTCTGCACTGGCCAACGGTTCGGATGCCATTATCGTCAGCGCTACGGTTACCGATAAAAACGGTAACCTGCTGGCCGATTCGGATGTGAACTGGCAGGTGTCACCCGCCACAGGGAAATTGTCGGTCAATCGCAGTAAAACGGATGCCCGCGGCGTAGCGCAGGTTCAACTCACTTCAGAGGAGGTGGCGAAATATACCGTGATAGCGGATTCTAACGGGACCACTCAGTCACTTGCCGATCTGAGCTTTACGGCGGACAGCGGCACGGCGCAGGTTACAGACCTGACGGCAGACAAACTGACGGATATTGTTGCCGGGAAAGATACCGTGACGCTGACGGCGCAGGTCAGAGATGCGCACAACCATCCGGTGGCCGGCGCGACGGTGAACTGGAGCAGCAGTGAATCCAGCAGCAACTTTAGCGCCAACTCGTCGGTGACGGATACGCTGGGTCAGGCAGTTGTCACCTTTACCACCCTGAAGGCGGGCAGTATCGACGTAACGGCCACCACTGGAACCAGTCATAAGGAGCAGACGCTGCAGGTCATGGGTAACCAGGCGACGGCGAAGGTCACCGACATCCAGGCAGATAAAACGCAGGCGGTGGCTGACGGTGCCGATGCGATCGTCTGGACAGCCACGGTGACGGATGCGAACGATAATGTACTGACGGGGGCCCCCCTGAACTGGAGCAGCTCTCAGGACGGCGTGACGCTTGCGCCAGCCAGCAGCAATACGGATGTAAATGGCACGGCGACCACTGCGGGAACCTCAGTGAAAGCGGGCACGGTGAAGGTGACGGCAACGCCCGCGATGAATCCCGGCGGTAAGAAAACCGACGGTGCGGTGACATTTATCGGGGATGTTAAAACAGCAGCGCTGGTCTCTCTGACGCCGTCTTCCACCCGTGTGATGATAAACGGGACTGGGGTTACCTATACCGCAGTAGTAAATGATGCTAACGGTAACCCGGTACAGGGGGGAATTGTCACCTGGACAACCACTATGAATACATTGTCTGCAACGGAAAGCACGACTGACAGTTCCGGTAAAACAAGCATCACCCTGAAAGGCGGAACCCGGGGGGCGGTGACGGTAACGGCTACGGCAGGCGCTACCACGCTGAAAGACAGCAGTGTGACTTTCTTTGATGTTGTCTCTTATGACTGGAATATCACAGGGGCATCAGGACGCTATAAAGGTGACGTTATTACGGATTATATCTCGGTCGGATTTATTGCCACAGGTGATACGGATGGCCCAACATCTTTATATGTAAGCGGACGTTCAAATCAGCCAGCCACGACCTTGACCGTGCCGATGAGAGATGAGAACGGTGTAGTTTATCGTGTGGTATTTAAAGGTGTCAGACAGACAGAGGGATGTGTCACTGTTCCGTTTAACAACGCAGTTGTCTGCGAAACTTCACGTAATAAACCGCAACTGGATTATTACGCAAGCGACAATCCGTCGTTACCTGAGGGGAGTTATCAGGGCGTGATAACGTTTGAGGGGCAGGACTACAATACCCGGACCCGGCTATTAAGTTATCACATCAATACTCTCTTAACCGTAGAGTAATGTCTTCCCCCGCAGCTTTCCTGCTGCGGGGGTTTTCTCTTATCACTTAACTTCTTTCTTCCGCTGCGTTATCTTTAAGCTTCTTTACATAAGGTAAGGCAACACTGTTTAAGCCTTTCTATAATGAAGAAAAGCCCCAGAGTGATGGGCATGTCGTGAGAAAACAGGGGGCAAGGGATGTTGCTAAAGAATAAATGTGGTCGTCAGCTGTCAGCACTCGGTTTGTGCCTGACAGTGATGTTTGCTCCACTGTTAACCGCTCAGGCCGATGAGCCTGAAATCGTGCCGACTGACAGCTCCGCCACGACCGGCGCACAGCCGACGTCGCTGTCGCAACCGCTGGATCAATCTCCGGCGACGGCTATTATGGCCGGCATCAGACCGTTACCGGAAGGTATCGACGCAGCGTCTCTTAGTCAGCAACTGCGCTCAGGGCTTCCTGCCGGATATACACCCGCCTATATTAACCAGCTTACGCTGCTGTATGCTGCGCGCGATATGAAACCCATGTGGGAAAACCGGGATGCCGTGCGCGCCTTCCAGCAACAGCTGGCGGAAGTGGCGATAGCAGGTTTCCAGCCTCAGTTTACGCAGTGGGTGGAACTGTTAACCGACCCGGCGGTTACCGGTCAGGCACGGGATGTGGTGTTGTCTGACGCCATGATGGGCTACCTGCAGTTTGTGGCAGGTATTCCGGTCAACGGCAACCGCTGGTTGTACAGTGATAAGCCTTATAAGCTGGCGACGCCAGCCCTGTCAGTGATTAATCAGTGGCAACTGGCCCTGGACAACGGCCAGTTGCCGCAGTTTATTGCCAGCCTCGCGCCGGCGCATCCGCAATATGCCACGATGCATCAGTCGCTGCTTACGCTGGTGGCGGATTCTCGCCCGTGGCCGCAAATGCGCGGTACCGCGACGCTGCGTCCGGGACAATGGAGCAGCGATGTTCCCGCCCTGCGTGAAATTCTGAAACGCTCCGGCCTGCTGGAAAGCGGACCGAAGATAGCCCTTCCAGGCGATGAGGCGCAAGACGCGGTGGTTAGCCCGTCAGCCTCCGTAAAAGAGAAGACGTTGAGTGATAAGCCCGCGGCTTACGTTCGGGAACTGGTTGCGGCAGTTAAACAATTCCAGGCGGCTCAGGGGCTGGGCGCGGATGGCGTAATCGGCAAATCAACGCGTGACTGGCTGAACGTTTCACCTGCGCAACGCGCCGGGGTGCTGGCGCTGAATATCCAGCGGTTGCGCTTGCTGCCGGGCACGCTCTCCACCGGGATAATGGTTAACATTCCGGCGTATTCGCTGGTCTATTACCAGAACGGAAGCGAAGTATTGGCGTCGCGCGTCATTGTCGGGCGGCCGGATCGCAAAACACCGCTGATGAGCAGCGCGCTGAATAACGTGGTGGTCAACCCGCCGTGGAATGTGCCGCCGACGCTGGCGCGTAAAGACATTCTGCCGAAGGTGTGGAACGATCCGGGTTATCTGGAACGTCATGGCTATACGGTGATGCGCGGCTGGAACAGCAAAGAAGCGATTGATCCTTATATGGTCGACTGGTCGACGATCACGCCGGCGAATCTGCCGTTCCGTTTCCAGCAGGCTCCCGGGGCGCATAACTCGCTGGGGCGCTACAAATTCAATATGCCGAGTTCAGAAGCGATCTATCTGCATGATACTCCGAATCACAACCTGTTCCAGAAAGAGACTCGTGCGCTAAGTTCTGGCTGTGTACGCGTGAACAAAGCCTCGGAGCTGGCCAACATGCTGCTGCAGGATGCGGGCTGGAACGACACCCGTATTTCGGATGCCCTGAAACAGGGGGATACGCGTTACGTGAATATCCGACACAATATTCCGGTCAATCTCTACTACCTGACGGCGTTTGTTGGTGAAGACGGGCGTACCCAGTACCGTACAGATATTTACAATTATGATCTCACCGCGCGATCCGGTGCACAAATTTTGCCAAAAGCGGAACAATTAATCAGGTAAATGAAGCAGTTCGGGAAAAATGATTGTCGTAAGTTATGATGAACACGGGGCGATATCGCTGTAAGCCGCGTGTTCACTGGGGTTGGGCGCCTTGACGTACCCGGTTTTGCCAGTTATGGTGCCCTTCGTGCGCTAAGCATATTACGATTTCTTTGACCTGTAGATCTGATTATCATGGACAAATTTGACGCTAATCGCCGCAAACTGCTGGCGTTAGGTGGTGTTGCGCTTGGCGCAGCGGCCATCTTGCCGACGCCAGCATTTGCCACCCTCTCGACACCTCGTCCGCGAGTTTTAACGCTCAACAATCTTCACACCGGTGAGTCGCTAAAAGCGGAGTTCTTCGATGGCAGAGGCTATATTCAGGATGAATTAGCAAGACTTAACCATTTTTTCCGTGATTTCCGCGCGAATAAAGTAAAAGCCATCGATCCAGGACTGTTTGACCAGCTTTTCCGCCTTCAGGGCCTGCTGGGTACCAGCAAGCCGGTGCAGCTTATTTCGGGTTATCGTTCCATTGATACCAATAATGAGCTGCGCGCCCACAGTCGCGGGGTAGCGAAAAAAAGCTACCACACGAAGGGACAGGCAATGGATTTCCATATTGAGGGCGTTTCGTTAGCCAATATTCGCAAAGCTGCGTTATCTATGCGCGCAGGTGGTGTAGGATATTACCCCAGCAGCAACTTTGTGCATATTGATACCGGTCCGGTCCGGCACTGGTAATAACGAAACACAGGAGCAGTATGAACTATCGTATTATTCCGGTTACCGCGTTCTCCCAGAATTGTTCACTTATCTGGTGCGAACAAACTAAACTGGCCGCGCTTGTCGATCCCGGCGGCGACGCTGAGAAAATCAAGCAGGAAGTCGCCGACAGCGGTGTGACGCTGATGCAAATTTTGCTGACGCATGGTCACCTTGATCATGTTGGCGCAGCGGCGGAGCTGGCACAACATTATGGTGTGCCGGTGATTGGTCCGGAAAAAGAAGATGAGTTCTGGCTGCAGGGGTTACCTGCCCAAAGCCGCATGTTTGGCCTTGATGAGTGTCAGCCTCTGACGCCCGATCGCTGGCTAAACGAAGGAGAGCGCGTTAACGTAGGGAATGTGACTTTACAGGTGTTGCATTGTCCTGGGCATACGCCAGGCCATATTGTCTTCTTTGATGACCAGTCCCGTCTGCTGATTTCAGGCGACGTGATTTTCAAAGGTGGCGTAGGACGCAGCGATTTTCCGCGCGGCGATCACGGGCAGTTGATTCAGTCGATTAAACAGAAGTTGTTGCCGCTGGGTGATGACGTGACGTTTATCCCTGGACACGGCCCGATGTCGACGCTGGGCTATGAACGGCTCCACAACCCGTTCCTTCAGGATGAAATGCCTGTCTGGTAACCCGAAATAAAAAAAGCCTGCATAACGCAGGCTTTTTTATGGGCGCATTTTACAGTACGGCGACAATCGCTTCGCACAGTGGCGCCATGTTGTCAGGCGTCATACCCGCAACGTTCACGCGGCCAGACGCCACGGCGTACACGCCAAACTCTTCACGCAGACGCAGAACCTGCTCTTTGGTCAGGCCGCTGAAAGAGAACATACCGTTCTGTTTGGTGATAAAGCTGAAGTCGCGGTCAGCACCTTTCTCCGCCAGCGTGTTCACAAACAGCAGACGCATGCGCTGGATACGCTGACGCATATCGTTCAGCTCTTGTTCCCAGATAGCGCGCAGCGCATCGTTGCTCAGAATAGTGGCAACAACAGAGGCACCGTGTGCTGGTGGGTTAGAGTAGTTCGCACGGATAACTGACTTCATCTGGCTGAATGCACGATCGGCAGTCTCTTCGTTCGCCGCAACCAGCGTACAGGCACCTACACGCTCATTATACAGACCGAAGTTCTTGGAGTAGGAGCTTGCGACAATCAGTTCCTTATGGACGGCTGCGAACGCGCGCAGACCTTCTGCGTCTTCTTCCAGACCACGGGCGAAGCCCTGGTAGGCAAAGTCAAACAGCGGCAGCCAGCCTTTCTCAACAGAAAGCTTAGCCAGCTGTTCCCACTGCTCAAGCGTTGGATCGATGCCGGTTGGGTTGTGGCAGCAGCCGTGGAACAGCACCACGTCGCCTGCCTGCGCGTCGCTCAGGCTTGCCAGCAGGCCGTCAAAGTCAAGAGAGTGGTTTGCCGAATCATAGTAAGCATATTCGCGCACTTCGAGACCCGCAGAGTTGAAGACGCTCTTGTGGTTTGGCCAGCTTGGGTTGCTCACCCAGACGCGCTTAACAGAGGTGTTTTTCGCAAGGAAATCCGCCGCCACGCGCAGAGCACCGGTACCGCCAGGGGTCTGTGCTGTACGGGCACGTTTGTCACTTACAATTGCGCTGCCTTTACCGAACAGCAGCTCCTGGGTGCAGCGACCAAATTCAGGGATACCATCAATACCAAGGTAGTTTTTGGTGGTTTCATTTTCCAGCAGATACTGCTCAGCTTTCTTGACGCTGGTCAGTACCGGAGTTTTGCCGGTTTCATCTTTATATACACCAATACCCAGGTTGATTTTGCCAGGGCGGTCGTCGGCACGAAACAGATCGGCCAGGCCCAGAATCGGGTCGGCAGGAGCGGCGGTAATGTTCTCAAACATGACGAAGTTCCATTGTGATTACAGAAGTGAAATCCGCTATCAGGTTAACGGTAGATTTACAAAATGCCAACCGTTTGCGACGAAAAGCGTGCGGCTTTTCAAAAGTCGCTATTATTTTCTGTCGGGCATAAAAAAACAGGGCCGAAGCCCTGTTCATTAAGCATATAACATAGTGGTGTTCTGATTAGAACTGGTAGGTCACAGCCATTGCAACCTGGTCGTCTTTACCGTTCACGATGCCGACGTTACGAGAGTAGTCGGTGTCGTCGATCAGGTTCAGCTGGTAGTCAACATAGATGTTGAAGTTTTTGTTGAAGTAGTAAGTCGCACCCAGTTCAACGAATTTCTGCAGGTCAGCATCGCCGCCAGAGAAGGTGCCACGCTGTGCCAGGTTTTTACCTTTAGACTGAACGTAGGACACGGACGGACGCAGACCGAAGTCGAACTGGTACTGAGCGATCACTTCGAAGTTCTGAGTTTTGTTCGCGAATGAACCGTCAGCTTCACGGGTCATGTTGCGGGTTTCAGCATAGGTGGTCGCCAGGTAGATGTTGTTCGCGTCGTATTTCGCGCCAACTGCCCATGCTTCAGCTTTCTCGCCTTTGCCGTCTGCGCTCTGCGCATTAGTACGGTCAGAGTTGCTGTAAGCACCGATCAGGCCGAAACCTTCGCCGAATTCATAGCCCAGAGAGGTACCGAAGCCGTCACCGTTAGCCGTTCTCACGTCGGTACGCTCGTTTTTACCCTGATACTGCAGGCCCAGGCTCAGACCGTCAACCAGACCGAAGAAGTCAGAGTTGCGGTAGGTCAGCAGACCAGAGTTACGGCCAGTCATGAAGTTATCAGAGTAGTTAGCCCAGGTCATACCAGAGAAGGATGGGGCCATATCGGTATAGGATTCTACATCGTATACGATACCGTAGTTACGGCCGTAATCGATGGAGCCCGCATCACCGGCTTTCAGACCAGCGAACGCCAGACGGGTACGCTGAGTCTGGTTGCTTTCAGCCTGGCTTGCCAGCGCACGGTATTCCCACTGACCGTAACCGGTCAGCTGGTCATTAATTTGAGTTTCGCCTTTGAAACCGATCTGAGCATAGGTTGCGTCGCTGCTGTCAGTGTTGTCACCTGAAGTTACGAAGTCGTGCTCACCAACCACTTTCCCGTACAGATCCAGTTTGTTGCCGTTTTTGTTATAGATTTCTGCAGCGTTAGCTGCACCGGCTACCAGCAGGGCAGGGATTACCACTGCCAGAATATTGCGCTTCATCATTATTTATTACCCTCATTGGTTTTTTTATGACACTCGCCACTGCCGTCAATAAATTCTGTCAATAAATATTTCCGGAACTATTGATGAGAGTTTGGTGTCTTTATGTATCTGACAGGCATCTTTCCATTCACCGAAGCGTTTCGCTAGCCTCAAAGTGCTACAAATATCAAGATTAAGTAACAACAAGAAAATATGTGTAACTAAATATGTATTTTTCGGAACTTTGTGAACCATCTCAAACTTCAGAAGTCACTGGCGAATTAAACAACAGAGCGTTTCCTATATATATGAATTCCTTATGATTAATTTGGATAAAGGCATTTCATATAAACAGACCTTAAACGACTCACTTTTTCTTATGGCGCAGTAAAGACGTCTGGATGGCTTAAAAAGTGGTTGAAATTTGTGCTATTGCTTGAGGATGCATTAATCGCAATAAGAATGGGGTTTATTTTTTGTGGCTGGATATTTCACGGAAACAAAACGTAACAGGTAGTGGTTGTGACGGGGAGAAGGTTTAAAGATGCTGACTTTACGCTGACGAAAACTGACAATTCAGAATAAAATAATGGCCAGCATGAGCTGGCCATTTTCTGTTTTACCGATTAGAAGCTGGCATTACGCGGAGTACGTGGGAACGGAATCACGTCACGAACGTTCTGAACACCGGTCACGTAAGCGATCAGACGCTCGAAGCCCAGACCAAAACCGGCATGCGGTACAGTGCCGTAGCGGCGCAGATCGCGGTACCAGCTGTAGTCTGCAGGGTTGAGACCCATCTCTTCCATGCGCGCGTCCAGCACGTCCAGACGCTCTTCACGCTGCGAACCACCGATAATTTCACCGATGCCCGGCGCCAGCACGTCCATCGCTGCCACGGTTTTACCGTCTTCGTTAAGGCGCATATAGAAAGCCTTAATGTCTTTCGGGTAGTTTTTAACAACAACCGGAGCCTTGAAGTGTTTCTCAGCCAGATAGCGTTCGTGCTCAGACGCCAGGTCAACGCCCCAGTAAACCGGGTTTTCGAACTTCTCACCGCACTTCTCGAGGATTGCCACCGCGTCGGTATAGTCTACCTGTGCAAAATCAGCGGAGACGAAACGCTCCAGACGAGCCACCGCATCGCTGTCTACGCGCTCAGCGAAGAATTTCATGTCGTCCGGACGCTCTTCCAGCACCGCTTTGAAGACATACTTCAGCATCGCTTCTGCCAGACCTGCGACATCGTCCAGGTTAGCGAACGCCACTTCCGGCTCCAGCATCCAGAATTCCGCCAGGTGACGGCTGGTGTTGGAGTTTTCGGCGCGGAAGGTTGGGCCGAAGGTGTAGATTTTGGACAGCGCACAGGCGTAAGTTTCGCCGTTGAGCTGGCCAGAGACCGTCAGGAAGGCTTCTTTACCAAAGAAGTCTTTGTCGTAGTCCACTTTGCCTTCTGGCGTGCGCGGCAGGTTTTCGAGATCCAGCGTAGAGACGCGGAACATTTCACCTGCACCTTCTGTATCAGACGCAGTGATCAGCGGAGTCGAAACCCAGAAGTAACCCTGCTCATCGAAGAAACGATGCAGCGCCTGCGCCAGCGTGTGACGCACGCGGGCCACCGCACCAATCAGGTTAGTGCGCGGACGCAGGTGCGCGACTTCACGCAGGTACTCAATGCTGTGACGTTTTGCCGCCATCGGATAGGTGTCCGGATCTTCAACCCAGCCGGTAACCTCAATGGACGTGGCCTGAATTTCAAAACTCTGGCCCTGACCCGGTGATGCCACCACAACGCCAGTCACAATTACGGAACAACCCGTTGTCAGGCGCAGAACGTCATCATTGTAATTGGGCAGAGAATTATTAATGACGGCCTGTACAGGATCAAAGCAGGAACCGTCATAGACGGCAAGGAAGGAGATGCCAGCTTTAGAATCTCGGCGGGTACGCACCCATCCGCGCACGGTGACTTCGGCGTCAACGGCGACACGGCCCTGGAGTACGTCGGCTACAGGCACAACGCTCATAATATTCTCTCTGTTAATAGTCGGAAAAAATAAACACTTGTCCACCCTTATGGGGGATATCTATGTTACCTGCCATCCGCTATCAGACAAGTAAATTTCGCAGTCAAAAGAGAAGATTTAAGAAATAAATAAGAAGAGGGGAGCCAGTTAAGGCTCCCGTGAGCGCTTAACTGGCTTTTTTAACCTGGGGGAGATCGAACGCTTCGCGTAACGCGCGAACAAACGCTTTGTCATGACAGATGGTTTTGCCCGGGCTGTCGGAGAGCTTCGCCACCGGCTTGCCGTTACATTCCACCAGTTTTATGACGATATTCAGCGGTTTCACCTGGGGAATGTCGCAGGTCAAACGGGTACCAATCCCAAAGCTCAGGTTCACTCTGGCGTTGAAATGACGGTAGAGCTCAACGGCTTTCGCAAGATCGAGGTTATCGGAGAAGACCAGCACTTTGCTCATCGGGTCAATGCCCAGCTTTTCGTAATGGGCAATCGCCTTCTCGCCCCATTCAACCGGGTCTCCGGAATCGTGGCGTAACCCCTGGTAACGCTCGGCGAACTCGGGACCGAAGTCGCGCAGGAAAGCATCCATCGTAATACAGTCGGTGAGGGCGATCCCGAGTTGATTCGGGTACTCCTCAAGCCACGCGGCCAGTGCCGCACGCTGGCTGTTAGCCAGGTCGGGGCTTATCTGCTGGTGCGCCTGGAACCACTCGTGCGCCTGGGTTCCCATTGGCGTCAGGTCGAGACGACGGGCCAGGTCGTAGTTGCTGGTGCCCACGAACCACGGCTCCTGCTGCAGACGTTTTACAATCGCCTCCTGAACGTCGCGGGAGAAACGGCGACGGGTGCCAAAGTCCATCAGACGGAAGCGGGACATATCCAGCCCTTCAGTCATCGTGGCGAAGCCAGCCAGTTTGTTTTCCAGAGAGGCAACCGCCTGGGCGACGCCGGTTTCCGGCGAACGGTAGCGGTGGGCAAGCTCACTGATAACCGCCAGAAGCGGCACTTCCCACATGATCACTTCCCGCCACGGGCCTTCAAGGCGAATATCCAGCTTGCCATTATCGTTAACCACGGTCACCTGCTCCGGCTTATAGCGGAAATCGCGCAGCCAGTTCAGATAGTCGGTTTTGAAGAAAGGCAGGCCAGAAAGCCACTGATATTCGTCGTCCTGCAGCGTCAGATGCTGCATAGCATCGACCTGTTCACGAATGGAGTCTGCGTAGATACCGAGCAAGTCGTCGCCACGGCAGCGGAATTCCGCCGCGACATGAACGTCATAGTAATGGTGGAAAACGGCTTGCTGCATATGCAGTTTATACGCGTCGGTATCCAGCAACGTATGCAGAACAGGAGAAGCGAATTGAGTCATAGGTGCGCAGTAGCATCCTCTCACAGGAGCGTTTAGTACAATAAACAACTCCGGAGTATACCTTGTTTAGTGATTTATTGAACCCCGATCACAACATAAGCGCGTTTAAGGGTCGAGGGCATTTTGTGCCCCGTGTTATATAAATGTAGCAAAAAAGGGTTTTGTTCCTGAAAAGATGAACATTCTGCATAGCGCGTTTTACACAACAGGAATATATTGAAACGTTACTCGACAAACGATGCATAAGGTTTTCTATGACACAACAGCCACAAGCCAAATACCGCCACGACTACCGTGCGCCGGATTACCTGATTAGCGATATCGATCTGACTTTTGACCTGGATGCCACTAAAACCGTTGTGACGGCGGTGAGCCAGGTGACGCGCCACAGCGCAACGGCCGTGCCGCTGCGTCTGGATGGGGAAGACCTGACGCTGGTCTCCCTGCAGATTAATGATGAAGCGTGGTCTGACTATAAAGAAGAAAACAACCAACTGGTCATCGACAACCTGCCTGAAAAGTTTACGCTGCGCATCGTGAATGAAATCAGCCCGGCCGCCAACACGGCGCTGGAAGGGCTTTATCAGTCTGGCGTGGCGTTGTGCACCCAGTGCGAAGCGGAAGGGTTCCGTCACATTACCTGGTATTTGGACCGCCCGGACGTCCTGGCGCGCTTCACCACCAAAATCATCGCCGATAAAAAGCTTTATCCCTTCCTGCTCTCCAACGGTAACCGCGTCGGTGAAGGCGAGCTGGAAAATGGCCGTCACTGGGTTCAGTGGCAGGATCCGTTCCCGAAACCGTGCTACCTGTTTGCGCTGGTAGCGGGAGATTTCGACGTGCTGCGCGACACCTTCAAAACACGTTCGGGTCGCGAGGTGGCGCTGGAGCTGTTTGTTGATCGCGGCAACCTGGACCGCGCCCCATGGGCGATGACCTCGCTCATCAACTCCATGAAGTGGGACGAAGAGCGCTTCGGCCTCGAATACGACCTCGACATCTATATGATCGTCGCTGTCGACTTCTTCAACATGGGTGCAATGGAGAACAAAGGCCTTAACGTCTTTAACTCCAAATATGTGCTGGCGCGTACCGATACCGCCACCGATAAAGATTATCTCGATATCGAGCGCGTCATCGGCCACGAGTATTTCCATAACTGGACCGGTAACCGCGTCACCTGCCGCGACTGGTTCCAGCTGAGCCTGAAAGAGGGCCTGACCGTCTTCCGTGACCAGGAGTTCAGCTCCGATCTGGGGTCTCGTGCGGTAAACCGCATCAACAACGTGCGCACCATGCGTGGCCTGCAGTTTGCGGAAGATGCCAGCCCAATGGCGCACCCGATCCGCCCGGATAAAGTCATTGAGATGAACAACTTCTACACCCTGACGGTGTATGAAAAAGGGGCGGAAATTATCCGTATGATCCACACCCTGCTGGGTGAGGAGAATTTCCAGAAAGGGATGCAGCTGTACTTTGAGCGTCATGACGGCAGTGCGGCCACCTGCGACGACTTTGTGCAGGCGATGGAAGATGCCTCCAATGTCGATCTCTCTCATTTCCGCCGCTGGTACAGCCAGGCCGGTACGCCAATTGTGACCGTCAAAGACGATTACAATCCGGAAACCGAGCAGTACACGCTGACCATCAGTCAGCGTACGCCGCCGACGGCAGAGCAGGAAGAGAAATATCCACTTCATATTCCGTTCAGTATTGAACTGTACGACAACGAAGGCAAAGTCATCCCATTGCAGAAGGGTGGCCACCCGGTGCACCACGTGTTGAACGTGACCCAGGCCGAGCAGACCTTTATCTTCGATAACGTCTACTTCCAGCCGGTACCTGCGCTGCTGTGTGAATTCTCTGCGCCAGTGAAGCTGGAGTACAAGTGGAGCGATCAGCAACTGACGTTCCTGATGCGTCACGCGCGCAACGACTTCTCCCGCTGGGATGCGGCACAAAGCCTGCTGGCAACCTACATCAAGCTGAACGTGAACCGTTACCAGCAGGGCCAGCCGCTGACGCTGCCGGTTCATGTGGCTGACGCGTTCCGCGCCATCCTGCTGGACGAGAAGATTGATCCGGCACTGGCGGCTGAAATCCTGACTCTGCCGTCCGCGACGGAAATTGCGGAGCTGTTTGACATTATTGACCCGATCGCCATCGTGGCGGTGCGTGAAGCGCTGACCCGCACACTGGCGACCGAGCTGGCCGATGAGTTCCTGGCGGTCTACAACGCCAATAAGCTTGACGCGTATCGCGTGGAGCATGCGGATATCGGTAAACGTTCTCTGCGTAACACCTGCCTGCGCTATCTGGCGTTTGGTGAAACCGGGCTGGCGAACACCCTGGTGAGCAAGCAGTATCACGACGCGGATAACATGACCGACGCGCTGGCCGCGCTGGGGGCAAGCGTTGCAGCTGAACTGCCTTGCCGTGATGCGCTGATGCAGGAGTACGACGACAAATGGCATCAGGATGGTCTGGTGATGGACAAGTGGTTCATTCTGCAGGCGACCAGTCCGGCGGCCGATGCCCTCAGCACCGTTCGCAGCCTGCTGAAGCATCGCTCCTTTACCATGAGCAACCCCAACCGCGTGCGTTCCCTGATTGGCGCGTTTGCCAGCAGCAACCCGGCGGCGTTCCACGCCGAAGATGGCAGCGGTTATCAGTTTATGGTGGAAATGCTGACTGAGCTGAACAGCCGTAACCCGCAGGTGGCGTCACGTCTGATTGAGCCGCTGATCCGTCTGAAACGTTACGACGAGAAGCGTCAGGCGAAGATGCGTGCCGCGCTTGAGCAACTGAAAGGGCTGGAAAACCTGTCAGGCGATCTGTACGAGAAGATTGCTAAAGCGTTGGCCTGATGTAAAAGCCCGGTGGCGCTACGCTTACCGGGCCTACATAGGTTTTTCTCCCTCTACCTGTGGGAGAGGGCCGGGGTGAGGGCATCAGGCATTAGCTTTGATCAATGCGCGCTCATTCCCCCCCCGTTTCATCACCCGATCCAGCACTTCAGCTTCGAGCTCCGCCAGTCTTGCGGAACCGACGCGACGAGGGCGTGGAAGGTCTACCGTCAGATCCAGACCAATTTTCCCGTCTTCTATTAATAGCACCCGGTCGGCCATTGCGACGGCTTCGCTCACGTCATGCGTCACCAGCAGCACCGTAAAGCCGTGCGCCTGCCAGAGGGATGCAATCAAATCCTGCATGTCGATTCGCGTCAGGGCATCGAGCGCGCCCAGCGGTTCATCGAGCAACAGCAGGCCCGGACGGTGAATCAACGCCCGAGCCAGCGCTACACGCTGCTTCTGTCCACCCGACAGCGCCGCAGGCCATTCATTTGCACGATGTTCCAGCCCGACGGCGGCCAGCGCCTGGCGGGCTTCATCCCGCCAGTTGCCCTTAAGACCGAGCCCGACATTGTCGATGACCGTTTTCCAAGGCAGCAGCCGCGCGTCCTGGAACATCATACGGGTATCGTCCTGAATATTGGCCAGCGGCGTCGTGCCCGCCAGAATGTCGCCGCCGTTGGGGGACTCCAGCCCCGCTAAAAGACGCAACAGTGTGCTCTTGCCGCCGCCGCTGCGGCCGACAACGGCCACAAATTGCCCGGCGGGAATGTGCAGATCCAGTCCGTTAAGAATGGTGTTTTCACCGTAGCGTTTGGTGACACCGCTGAGCAACAGCGGGGTACCCTGAGTCAGTCGGGCTGTATTCATGCTTTCGCCTCCGAAGTGGTATAGGCTGGATTCCAGCGTAGCCAGCTGCGTTCCAGCCACTGGGCGCTGACATCGGCGAGTTTGCCGAGCAGGGCGTAAAGGATGATGGCGACCACGACCACATCCGTTTGCAGGAATTCGCGGGCGTTCATCGCCAGATAGCCAATGCCGGAGTTGGCAGAGATGGTTTCCGCGACAATCAGCGTCAGCCACATCAGGCCGAGCGCAAAACGCACCCCGACCATAATGGAGGGCAGGGCGCCGGGCAGAATGACATGGGTAAAGAGCGCGAAACCTGATAAGCCGTAGCTGCGCGCCATCTCCACCAGACCGCGATCGATGTTGCGGATGCCGTGCCAGGTGTTGATGTAAATCGGGAACAGCGTGCCCAGCGCCACGAGGAAAATCTTGGCGCTCTCATCAATACCAAACCATAAAATCACCAGCGGGATCAGCGCCAGATGCGGCACGTTGCGCAGCATCTGAATGGACGTATCCAGCAGCCGCTCACCCCAGCGGGACAGACCGCTGATCAACCCCAGCACCAGGCCGATGCTGCCGCCGATGGAAAAACCAATCACCGCGCGCCAGGAGCTGATCGCCAGATGCTGCCACAGCTCGCCGCTGACGCTTAACGACCAGAACGCTTCGATAACGCCCTCCGGGGAGGGCAGAATGCGGCTCGACAGCCAGCCGGTGGACGACGCGAGCTGCCAGATAGCCACAATACCGACGGGTAAAAACCACGGCGCGGCGCGCAGCAACCATTTTTGTGAGGTGGCAGACATGGTTACTCCTTAGCTTTGCGCAGCTTTTCGCGGGATAAATTCGTTGGCCACGGCTTCGCCCTGCAGCTGCAGCTGGCGGGGCTGGGGAATTTCCGGGATGGCCACATCCAGATGCGGGAACAGCAGTTCGCCCACCTTATACGCCTCTTCCAGGTGCGGATAGCCTGAGAGAATAAAGCTGTCGATCCCAAGCTCTGCGTATTCATTTATCCGCGCGGCCACGGTTGGACCGTCGCCGACCAGCGCCGTACCCGCACCGCCGCGCACCAGACCCACGCCTGCCCACAGGTTCGGGCTGATCTCCAGATTCTCGCGTTTGCCGTTGTGCAGGGATGCCATCCGGTGCTGTCCGACGGAGTCAGTTTTGGCAAACGCGGCCTGCGCTTTGGCGATGGTCTCATCATCCAGATGAGAAATCAGACGGTCGGCCGCCTGCCAGGCTTCTTCATTGGTCTCACGCACAATCACATGCAGACGAATACCGAAGCGCACCTTGCGGCCATGGGCGGCCACTTTGGCGCGGACCTGGTCAATTTTTTCTTTTACCAGCTCAGGCGGTTCGCCCCAGGTGAGATACAGATCAACCTGCTCTGCCGCCAGGTCCTGCGCCACATCTGACGAACCACCAAAATAGAGGGGAGGGCGCGGCTGCTGCAACGGCGGGAAGTAAAGCTTCGCGTCGCGAACGTGAATATGCTTGCCTTCGAAGGTCACGGTCTCACCCTCCAGCAGACGTCGCCAGACGCGGGTGAACTCGGCAGAGGCCTCATAGCGCTCGGTGTGGTCGAGGAACACGCCATCACCCGCCAGCTCCTGGGGATCGCTACCCGTCACCAGGTTAAACAGGGCGCGACCGTTGGACAGTCTGTCGAGGGTTGCCGCCTGACGCGCCGCCACGGTGGGGGAGACGACGCTCGGGCGCAACGCGACCAGGAATTTCAGCCGCTGAGTCACCGGGATCATCGAGGCGGCGACCAGCCAGGCATCTTCACAGGATCGTCCGGTTGGGATCAGTACCCCGGTGAAACCGATGCGATCCGCCGCCTGCGCTATCTGCTGCAGATAGCCGTGGTCAACCGGGCGTGAACCCTCTTCTGTACCAAGATAGTGTCCATCACCGTGGGTGGGTAAAAACCAGAAAAGATTCAGACTCATGATTTTGTTCCTTCTTTGCCTGCGGGTTGCCAGATACGTTCACGAATATCCACCTGCTTAGGAACCAGGTGATTTTGATAGAAGAGGTCAGCGGTTTGCTGCTGAAGTGCGGCAACGTGTGCATCTACGGGGGAGATGGTGGTCGGTGGACGGTGGCTGAGGTAGCTCGCGATCACCGGTTCAGGTAAGCCCATGGTTTTTGCCAGCAGGGCAATACTCTCCTGACGCTGGCTTTGAGTCAGGGCATCGGCCTGGGTAAAGGTATCCAGTACGTTCTGAATAAATGCGCCGTTTTTTTCCGCATACGGTTTTGCGGCAAGGTAGAACGAGCCGGTCTGTTTCAGGGTGGTACCGTCTTTCAGTACCCGCACGCCGCCCTGCAGCAGTGCGGCGGAGTAGTATGGATCCCAGATGGCCCAGGCATCCACATTCCCTTGCTGGAAGGCGGCGCGCGCATCAGCCGGGGTCAGATAGACGGGCTGAATATCGGTGAACTTCAGCCCGGCTTCCTGCAGGGCACGCAGCAGCAGATTATGCGAGCTGGAACCTTTCTGGAACGCAACTTTATGTCCTTTAAGATCGGCGACGCTTTTGATGTCGCTTTTTTCCGGTACCAGAATCACTTCGGCCTTCGGTTTAGGCGGCTCAACGCCCACATAGACGAGGTCCGCTCCGGCGGCCTGGGCGAATATTGGCGGAATATCGCCTGTACTGCCCAGATCAATACTGCCGACATTCAGGGCTTCCAGCATCTGAGGTCCAGCGGGAAACTCAACCCAGGAGAATTTGGTGTCCGGGAAGCGTTTTTCCAGAAGCTGGTGGCTTTTGGCCAGCACCATACTCACGCTGCCTTTCTGGTAACCGATGCGTAAGCTCTCAGGGGCGTTATCTGCGGCATGGGCCAGCGACGTCAGTGCCATCAGACCTGCCAGTCCGACGCGGGATAAGATTTTAAACATGAGCGACTCCTTGAGGCTGACCAAACGCCGGGGCCTGAATATCCCTGCGATGCAGGGCATGCCAGAAGGTTTCCAGAGCGTTATCGAGGCGGGTTTGCAGATTAGGCGTAAAGTGTGGTTTGTGCTGATAGTCAATGACCTGGGAGTCATCCGCGAAGACGCCGTGGAGGATCTCCTGCGCTTTCAGCGCGTTCAGGACCGGCTTCAGGGCGTAATCCACCGCCAGTAAATGGGCGACTGTGCCGCCTGTGGCCAGCGGTAACACCACCTTGCCATCCAGTGCGCGTTCAGGAAGCAAATCAAGCAAGGTTTTCAGTGCGCCGGAAAAAGAGGCTTTATAAATCGGCGTGGCGACGATTAAGCCGTCCGCGTCTTTAAGTTGTTCTGTCAGGGTTTTGAGCGCGGGGCTGTCAAAACGGGCGTAAAGCAGATCCTCAGGTTCGAAGTTATGCAGGTTCCAGTGGCACACTTCCACATCCAGGGCATTGAGCTTTTCACGGGCATATTCCAGCAGGGCGCTGGAGCGCGAAGGGAATCGTGGACTTCCGGCCAGAGTAATGACGCGCATACTTCCTCCTTATAACCAATTGTTTGCTTTTATCTAACATTCATAACAATTTTCAGGAGTGTGACATCGCGCGGTTATTCCACTAAATGATTTATCTGCAATTAAAATGCGAAAAAGAGCATAAGAAATCCCCGGGCAGGTAAACGATTGCGTTTTACGCGGCTTTTTTTGCCACAGGTCAATTCCCTTTCGCGCCGGGATCGCCCATAATCCCCTCCCGGTTTGCACACCGGGAATCCAGGAGAGTTCATGTACTACCCCTTCGTTCGTAAAGCCCTTTTCCAGCTCGATCCTGAGCGCGCTCATGAATTTACATTCCAGCAATTACGTCGTATTACCGGAACGCCGCTGGCGGCGCTGGTGCGCCAGAACGTGCCGGAAAAACCTGTGCAGTGCATGGGACTGACTTTTAAAAACCCGCTGGGTCTGGCGGCAGGTCTGGATAAAAATGGCGAGTGCATTGATGCCCTGGGCGCGATGGGCTTTGGCTCCATCGAAATTGGTACCGTCACCCCGCGTCCGCAGCCGGGAAATGACAAGCCGCGCCTGTTCCGCCTGGTCGAAGCCGAAGGGTTGATCAACCGCATGGGCTTTAACAACCACGGTGTGGATCACCTGGTGGAGAACGTAAAAAAAGCCCATTTTGATGGGGTATTAGGCATCAATATCGGCAAAAATAAAGACACGCCAGTCGAGCAGGGTAAAGATGACTACCTGATTTGTATGGAAAAAGTCTACGCCTATGCCGGTTATATCGCGGTGAATATTTCTTCACCCAATACTCCGGGCCTGCGATCCTTACAATATGGTGAAGCGCTGGACGATCTTCTGAGCGCCATTAAAAATAAACAAAATGCCCTGCAGGCGATCCACCATAAATATGTTCCGGTGGCGGTTAAGATCGCCCCGGATCTTTCTGCGGAAGAATTGATCCAGGTTGCTGACAGTTTAGTTCGCCATAATATTGATGGTGTGATTGCGACCAATACCACCCTCGATCGCTCCCTCGTACAGGGAATGAAAAACTGTGATGAAGCGGGTGGGTTAAGCGGTCGTCCGGTACAATTAAAAAGCACCGAAATTATTCGTGCCCTGTCTGCGGAATTAAAAGGACGCCTGCCGATTATTGGCGTCGGTGGCATTGACTCCGTGATAGCTGCGCGCGAGAAGATGGCGGCAGGTGCGTCACTGGTGCAAATCTATTCCGGCTTTATTTTTAAAGGGCCGCCGCTGATTAAAGAAATCGTTACTCATATCTAATCTTTTCTCCTAATCAGACAACCAGGGCTTTATTTCCAGCCCTGGTTGTTTTATATTCCGTCACTGTTGCTTATTTAGACATTATGGTCTTTTATTAATGGTGTTATAAACGAAGCGGCAATCAGGACATTTTTAGTACAGGACGTTTGGGTACGGGAGAGAAACATGCGAATTAAACCTGACGATAACTGGCGCTGGTATTTTTGCGACGAGCACGATCGAATGATGCTCGATTTAGCCAATGGCATGTTGTTTCGTTCTCGTTTCGCCCGCCGAATGTTAACCCCGGATGCGTTTTCCCCGTCTGGCTTTTGCGTGGATGACGCTGCGCTTTATTTCTCCTTTGAGGAGAAATGTCGCGATCTGGTTCTCTCTAAAGAGCAGCGTGCCGAACTGGTATTAAATGCGCTGGTCGCGATCCGTTTCCTGAAACCACAGATGCCGAAAAGCTGGCACTTTCTTGCGCACAACATGAACTGGACCCCGGCAACGGGTGACGCAGCCTGCGTCAATCTGAGCGATACGGCAGAAGAGGTCAGTTTGCTGGTGGTGGAGCCTGGCGAAAATGCCGCGCTCTGTCTGCTGGCCCAGCCCGGCGTGACCATTGCCGGGCGGACGATGCAGCTTGGGGACGCCATAAAAGTGATGAACGACAGGCTGAAACCGCAGTTGCGTATGGACTCGTTCAGCCTCGAGCAGGCGGTTTAAGCTTCCAGCTGTACCGACGTTTTTGGGATACAGCTGCAGCACAGAATGGTCCCGTCTTCGGCAATCGCTGATTTTTTCAGCGCACTGACCTCGCCCTCCACCAGTTTGATTCGACAGCAGCCACAGATCCCCGCGCGGCAGGAATAGGGTATGCGGATCCCCGCTTGTTCCAGTTGCTCAAGTAAAACCTGCTGATTGTTTCCCCGAATGACGCTGCCCTGCCAGTGAATATCCACCGCTGAGCTGACTGGCGTCTCAATATCGACAGACTCCTCTTCCTGACCTGCGCCGTAAACGCGTGCGGGTCCCCGGGCAAGAATTTCTACCTCATCACCGACACGGATCGCGCCGCTGGAGCGCGGGATAAGGTTCTGGCCAAAATCGACATCACCGTTATCCTGCGCGGTACGGAAGGACTGCAGGGTTTTCAGCGGCTCGCCGGAAGGGTGCTTCTGCCCTTTCTCCGGACTCACCGTCGTGAAAATGCAGCGGCTGCAGGGCTTCACCACGTCGAAAATAACGCTGCCAATGCGGATCACTTTCCAGGTGTCTTCTTCCCAGGCGTCTGCTCCCGTCACCACCAGGTTCGGACGGAACTGCTCCATCTGAACGCTGGCTTTGCAGCGGCGTTGTAAATCACGCAGCGAGGCTTCATTGGTCAGCAGGAACGGGAAGCCATCGGCGAAGGAGAGCGGAACCGCATCGTGACGCTTCACGCGACGCGTCAGTTCCGGCCCAACCCAGCGAAGCTGCACGTCGCGGGAGAAAAAGCCGCTCAGCCAGCGGTTAATCTCTTCCGGGGCAATGCGCGCGGTAAAATGATTGCCCCACACTTCCGTTGGCGCATCGACAGGCGCAAAATCAGCAAAGCGGATCACCCGACTTTCACCATCCGGTGCGGTCAGGTGCAAACCGTCATGAAGCGGGGAAGGGGTAAAGCGAACCATCTGCGGGAACTGGCGTGCGGTAATGAACGTCCCGTCCGGCTCGGTGACCATGAAGATACGATCGAAGGCAAATCCGCTCATGTCGGCCAGGGCGTGAGAAACGCCGATGCCGCGCATGGATTTCACCGGATGAATAAAAAGCCTGGATAAGGTCGCCACTGCACAGTCCCTCGAATGAAAATAAGCCTTCAACTTTATGACATACACGCCATATTAGCTATAATGCGCGACAATTTTCTTAGAGTAAAAGTGACGATATGAATTCTCTGTTTGCCAGTACGGCCCGTGGGCTGGAAGAGCTGTTAAAAACTGAACTGGAAGCCCTGGGCGCGCAAGAGTGCCAGGTAGTTCAGGGTGGTGTCCATTTTGAGGGCGACACACGGCTTATTTACCAGAGCCTGATGTGGAGCCGTCTGGCATCGCGCATCATGCTGCCGATGAAGGAGTGTAAGGTTTACAGTGACCTTGACCTCTATACCGGCGTTCAGATGATCGACTGGACAGAGATCTTCACTCCAGATGCCACCTTCGCGGTGCATTTCAACGGCGTGAACGACGAGATCCGCAACAGCCAGTACGGTGCCTTGCGCGTCAAAGATGCCATTGTGGACTGTTTCACGCGTAAAAATAAGGAACGACCAAACGTCGATCGTGAAAACCCGGATCTGCGCATTAACGTCTGGCTCAATGGCGACACAGCAAGTATCTCTCTCGATCTGAGCGGGGCGGGCTTACATCTGCGTGGCTACCGCGATCGCACCGGTATGGCACCGATCAAAGAAACCCTGGCCGCCGCCATCGTGATGCGCTCCGGCTGGCAGCCTGGCACGCCATTGCTCGACCCGATGTGTGGCTCCGGTACGCTGCTGATTGAAGCGGCTATGCTGGCCACCGACCGCGCGCCGGGACTGCACCGCGGCCAGTGGGGCTTCAAAGGCTGGGCGCAGCACGATGAAGCTATCTGGAAAGAGGTGAAAGCGGACGCTCAGGCCCGGGCACGTAAAGGCCTGGCGGAGTACACCTCCCACTTCTACGGTTCGGACAGCGATCCGCGCGTGATTGAACGTGCGCGCAGCAACGCCCGTCGTGCCGGTATCGGCGAGCTGATCACCTTCGAGGTGAAAGATGTCGCCAACCTGACTAACCCGCTGCCGAAAGGGCCTTACGGTACGGTTATCAGCAACCCGCCATACGGTGAGCGTCTCGACAGCGAACCGGCGCTAATTGCCCTGCACAGCCTGCTCGGCCGCAACATGAAAGATTACTTTGGCGGCTGGAATCTCTCCCTCTTTAGCGCCTCGCCGGAATTGCTGAGCTGCCTGCAGCTGCGCGCCGATCGCCAGTTTAAGGCGAAGAATGGCCCGCTGGATTGCGTGCAGAAAAACTACCATCTGGCGGAGAAGGCGGCGGACAGCAAACCGTCGGGCGTGGCGGAAGATTACGCCAACCGTCTGCGTAAAAACCTGAAGAAATTTGAAAAATGGGCGAAGCAGGAAGGCATTGAATGCTATCGCCTGTATGACGCCGATCTGCCGGAGTACAACGTGGCGGTTGACCGCTACGCGGACTGGGTGGTGATTCAGGAATATGCGCCACCAAAAACCATTGATGCGCAAAAAGCGCGTCAGCGCATGCTGGACGTGATTGCGGCGACTATTGCCGTGCTGGGGATTGCGCCAAACAAACTGGTGCTCAAAACCCGTGAACGCCAGAAAGGGAAAAACCAGTATCAGAAGATGGGCGAGAAGGGCGACTTTATCGAAGTGGGCGAATACAACGCCCGTCTGTGGGTTAACCTGACCGACTACCTCGATACCGGCCTGTTCCTTGACCACCGTATCGCCCGCCGTATGCTGGGCCAGATGAGCAAGGGTAAAGATTTCCTCAACCTGTTCTCCTATACCGGCAGCGCCAGCGTGCATGCGGGTCTGGGGGGCGCGCGCAGCACCACCACGGTCGATATGTCCCGCACCTATCTGGAGTGGGCAGAGCGCAACCTGCGCCTGAACGGCTTAACCGGACGTCAGCATCGTCTGATGCAGGCCGACGTGCTGGGCTGGCTGCGTGATACCGATGAGCAGTTCGACCTGATCTTTATCGATCCGCCGACCTTCTCCAACTCCAAGCGTATGGAAGATAGCTTTGATGTACAACGCGATCACCTGCGCCTGATGACCGACCTGAAACGCCTGCTGCGTAAAGGCGGCACGATTATGTTCTCGAACAACAAACGCGGCTTCCGTATGGATCATGACGGCTTAGCAGCCCTGGGACTGAAAGCACAAGAAATCAGCCAAAAAACGCTGTCTCAGGACTTTGCCCGTAACCGTCAAATCCATAACTGCTGGTTGATTACCGCGGTCTGAAAGGAAAAATAAATGTCTTTAATTAGTATGCACGGCGCGTGGCTCTCCTTCAGCGACGCACCGCTTCTCGATAATGCCGAACTGCACATCGAAGATAACGAGCGCGTCTGTCTGGTGGGCCGTAATGGCGCGGGTAAATCCACGCTGATGAAAATCCTCAACCGTGAACAGGGCCTGGATGACGGGCGGATTGTTTACGAACAGGATCTGATTGTCTCCCGCCTGCAGCAGGATCCACCGCGCCATGTGACCGGCAGCGTGTACGATTTCGTTGCGGAAGGCATCTCTGAGCAGGCTGAATACCTGAAGCGCTATCATGAGATTTCGCATCTGGTGATGACCGACCCGAGCGACAAGAATCTCAACGAGCTGGCGAAAGTGCAGGAGATGCTCGATCACCACGGCCTGTGGCAGCTTGAAAACCGTATTAATGAGGTGCTGGCGCAGCTCGGTCTCGAAGCGGATATGGAGCTGTCCGCGCTCTCCGGTGGCTGGCTGCGTAAAGCGGCCCTGGGCCGCGCGCTGGTCAGCGGGCCGAAGGTGCTGCTGCTGGACGAACCCACCAACCACCTGGATATCGAAGCGATTGACTGGCTGGAAGGGTTCCTGAAAACCTTCAGCGGCACCATCATCTTCATCTCTCACGACCGTTCGTTTATTCGCAATATGGCGACGCGTATTGTCGATCTCGACCGCGGTAAGCTGGTGACCTATCCTGGCGATTACGATACCTATCTGCTGGAGAAAGAAGAAAACCTGCGCGTGGAAGAGCTGCAGAATGCCGAGTTCGACCGCAAACTGGCGCAGGAAGAGGTGTGGATCCGCCAGGGGATTAAAGCCCGCCGTACCCGTAACGAAGGCCGCGTGCGTGCCCTGAAGGCCATGCGCCGTGAGCGTAGCGAACGCCGTGAAGTGATGGGCAGTGCCAAAATGCAGGTGGAAGAGGCCTCCCGTTCCGGCAAGATTGTCTTCGAAATGGAAAACGTGAACTATCAGGTTGACGGTAAAGTCCTGGTGAAAGAGTTCTCGGCTCAGGTCCAGCGCGGCGACAAAATCGCCCTGATTGGCCCGAACGGCTGCGGTAAAACCACGCTGTTGAAACTGATGCTCGGACAGCTTCAGGCCGACAGCGGGCGCATTCACTGCGGTACGAAACTCGAAGTGGCCTACTTCGATCAGCACCGCGCGGAGCTGGATCCGGACAAAACGGTGATGGATAACCTCGCCGAAGGGAAGCAGGAGGTGATGGTGAACGGCAAGCCGCGCCATGTGCTGGGCTACCTGCAGGACTTCCTGTTCCATCCGAAACGTGCGATGACGCCGGTACGTGCCCTGTCAGGCGGTGAGCGAAATCGTCTTCTGCTGGCACGTCTGTTCCTGAAGCCAAGCAACCTGCTGATCCTCGATGAACCGACCAACGATCTGGATGTCGAAACGCTGGAACTGCTGGAAGAACTGATTGATGGCTATCAGGGAACCGTGATGCTCGTCAGCCACGATCGTCAGTTTGTTGATAACACCGTGACCGAGTGCTGGATTTTCGAAGGTGAAGGTCGAATTGGACAATATGTCGGCGGCTATCACGATGCAAAAGGGCAGCAGTCGCAGTCTCTGGCGCAGAAACAGGCAAAGTCCAAAATAAGTTCTGAACCTGCTGTAACAAAAGCAGAAACTGTCAAGAAAACCTCGGCTAAACTAAGCTATAACCTGCAGCGCGAACTGGAGGGGCTACCGCAGCGTCTTGAAGAGCTGGAGGCCGCGCTTGAGGATCTGCAAAAACAGGTTGCTGATGCGTCATTCTTTACCCAATCGCATGACTATACTCAGAAAGTATTGGCTGAACTTTCCGCGGCTGAAAAAGCCCTGGAAGACGCCTTTGAGCGCTGGGAGTACCTTGAGTCTCTGAAAAACGGCGCATAAACAGGGATAACATATGTGTGACCAGCACCATGCCGACAGGCATATATTATGCTCGCAATGCGATATGCTCGTGGCGTTGCCAGAGCTTGGTCACGGACATAAAGCCCTGTGTCCACGTTGCGGTACGACGTTGACAACCGAGTGGGACGCGCCGCGGCAGCGTCCCACCGCTTACGCACTGGCGGCACTGTTCATGCTGCTGCTCTCCAATCTCTTCCCGTTCATCTATATGAAGGTGGGGGGGATGACCAGCCAGGTGGATTTGCTTGAAATTCCGGGCGTCATGTTCTCAGAAGATTACGCCAGCCTCGGTACCTTTTTTCTGCTCTTCGTTCAGATAGTCCCGGCTTTTTGTCTGGTCGTTATCCTGATGCTGGTAAACCGCGTCAGGATGCCGCCATCACTGAAAATCAAACTCGCGCGTATCCTTTTTCAGCTCAAAAGCTGGGGGATGGCCGAGATCTTCCTGGCGGGCATTCTGGTCAGTTTCGTGAAGCTGATGGCGTACGGTGACGTGGGGATCGGCAGCAGTTTTATTCCCTGGTGTCTGTACTGCGTCCTGCAGCTGCGCGCCTTCCAGTGCGTCGACAGGCGCTGGGTGTGGGACGATATCGCGCCGGCACCGACGCTTGCGCAGACGGTGAAAGTTGGCGTACCGGGTATTCGGCAGGGGCTGCGTTCGTGCCCGTGCTGTACCGCTGTGCTGCCCGCCGATCTTGACGTTTGTCCGCGCTGTGAAACGAAAGGTCATGTACGCCGTAAAAATAGCCTGCAGTGGACGATGGCGCTGCTGGTGACCTCCATCATGCTCTATCTGCCGGCCAATATTCTGCCGATCATGATCACTGATTTGCTCGGGGATAAAATGCCCTCGACGATCCTCGCCGGGGTCATACTGCTGTGGGGGGAGGGTTCCTACCCGGTCGCCGGCGTTATCTTTATCGCCAGTATTATGGTGCCAACGTTAAAAATGATCGCCATCGCCTGGCTCTGCTGGGATGCGAAAGGCCACGGAAAACGCGACAGTGAACGCATGCATCTGATTTATGAAGTGGTCGAGTTTGTCGGACGCTGGTCAATGATTGACGTGTTTGTGATTGCCGTTCTCTCTGCGCTGGTGCGGATGGGCGGTCTGATGAGTATTTATCCCGCGATGGGGGCTTTAATGTTTGCGCTGGTTGTGATTATGACCATGTTTGCGGCCATGACCTTCGACCCTCGTTTATCGTGGGATCGTGAGCCTGAATCAAGCCATGAGGAAGAGTAAGAGCATGGAAAATAAGAGTGGAGAGGCGAAAGTGCAGAAGGTCAAAAACTGGTCACCGGTGTGGATTTTTCCCATCGTGACTGCGCTGATCGGTGCCTGGATCCTGTTTTATCATTACAGTCATCAGGGACCGGAAGTGACGCTGATAACCACCAATGCCGAGGGGATTGAGGGCGGTAAAACGACCATCAAAAGCCGTAGCGTGGATGTGGGGGTGGTTGAAAGCGCAACCCTGACCGACGATTTAACCCATGTGGAGATTAAGGCACGCCTTAATGCCGGCATGGAAAAACTGCTGCATGGCGATTCCGTGTTCTGGGTCGTTAAACCGCAGGTGGGACGTGAAGGGATCAGCGGTTTAGGGACGCTGCTGTCGGGGGCCTATATTGAGCTGCAGCCCGGCGCTAAGGGTAACCAGCCAGCCAAATACCAGCTTCTGGATTCACCACCGCTTGCGCCGCCTGATGCCAAGGGTATCCGCGTGATCCTCGACAGCAAAAAAGCAGGCCAGCTCACGGCGGGCGACCCGGTACTGTTCCGTGGCTATCGCGTCGGGTCGGTTGAGAAAAGCACCTTTGATCCGCAGAAAAGAGCGATCAGCTATCAGCTCTTCATCAATGCGCCAAACGATCGACTGGTCACCAGCAATGTCCGTTTCTGGAAAGACAGCGGGATCGCGGTGGATCTGACGTCGGCAGGCATGCGCGTTGAAATGGGCTCGCTGACCACGCTGTTTGGCGGAGGTGTAAGCTTTGACGTGCCGGAAGGCCTTGATCTGGGGCAGCCGGTTACAGAGAACACCGCCTTCCGACTCTTTGACGATCAAAAAAGTATTCAGGATGCGCTCTATACCGATCACGTTGACTTCCTGATGTTCTTTAAAGATTCCGTTCGCGGCCTGCAGCCGGGTGCGCCTGTTGAGTTCCGCGGCATTCGTCTCGGTACGGTGGGGCAAGTTCCGTTCTTCGTCCCGGGTCTTCAGCAGGTACTGGATGATGATTACCGCATCCCGGTGCTGATCCGCATTGAACCGGAACGACTGCTTAACCAGATTGGCGAAAATCAGGATATTGCTACCCATATCACCCAGCTGATGGAACGCGGTCTGCGTGGATCGCTGAAAACCGGTAACCTGGTGACCGGTGCGCTGTATGTGGATATGGACTTCTATCCAAAAGCGCCGCCGATTACCGGTATCCGTGAATTTGGGGGCTACAAAATTATCCCAACGGTGAGCAGCGGTCTGGCTCAGATCCAGCAGCGTCTGATGGAAACCCTGGATAAGATTAACAATCTGCCACTGAATCCGATGATTGAAGCGGCGACCGGTTCGTTACACCAGAGCCAGGAGACAATGCAACGTCTGCAGACCACGCTGGATAATATCAACAAGATCACCGCCAGCCAGAGTATGCAGCAGCTGCCGCAGGACATGCAGAAAACGCTGCGTGAGCTGAACCGCAGTATGCAGGGCTTCCAGCCTGGCTCTGCGGCCTATAACAAGATGGTGGCAGATATGCAGCGTCTTGATCAGGTCTTGCGTGAACTGCAGCCCGTTCTGAAAACGCTCAACGAGAAGAGCAACGCGCTGGTATTCGAAGCGAAAGATAAAAAGGATCCTGAGCCGAAGAGGGCAAAAGAATGAATAAGTGGCTAGTGATGGTGAGTGCTCTGCTGTTAACGGCATGCAGTTCAGGCGTAGATAACAAAAGCTACTATCAGCTTCCTGTGGCGACCCAGAGTGGCGGGCAAAGCACGGCCAGTCTGGGAAGCCGCCAGCTGTGGGTTGAGCAGGTTAACGTGCCGGATTACCTCGCCGGAAACGGCGTGGTTTATCAGACCAGCGACGTTAAATACGTGATTGCGACGAACAATCTGTGGGCCAGCCCGCTGGATCAGCAGTTGCGCAACACGCTGGTGGCCAATCTGGGCAGCCAGCTTCCGGGTTGGGTTGTCGCATCGCAGCCGCTGGGTAACGATCAGGATACGCTGAATGTTACGGTAACGGGCTTCCATGGCCGTTATGACGGTGCGGTGGTGATCAGCGGAGAGTGGTTGCTGAATCATCAGGGGCAACTGATCAAGCGTCCTTTCCATCTGGAGCTGAAACAGCAGAAAGATGGTTATGACGAAATGGTGAAAGTCCTGGCTCAGGGTTGGGCACAGGAGTCGGCCAGTATCGCCAGGGAAATATCCCGGCTGCCATAAGTAAAATTCATCATCAAAAACCGCAACCGGCCCGTCGCTGATTGCGGTTTTTTTTCGTTTTGACTTCAGTTTGTTACTTGTGCCGCATCACATTTTTTGTACAAATGATCTTCTGGCTAGCTCACAAATATGACACCCGTATGAATTTTGAACATTGACGCTGCGACTAATTCGGGGTATTCGTTATCTGTGCCTGTACATAGAGTGCAGACACTGTTTTCTTTCCACCAGACAAAAGAATGAGGGAAACGAGGCATGAAGAGACAGAAACGAGATCGCCTGGAACGGGCTCATCAACGTGGTTATCAGGCCGGCATCGCTGGACGTTCTAAAGAAATGTGTCCTTATCAGACGATAAATCAAAGGTCACAATGGCTTGGAGGCTGGCGAGAAGCCATCGGCGACAGGGCACTCATAGCCTGATAACGTCTCTTTAAAAAAAGAAACCTCCGCAATGCGGAGGTTTCGCCTTTCTGGTCTGGCGTTGCGAAACGCACTATCAGAACGCGGAGGTGTCCTGGAACAGACCCACTTTCAGGTCGCTCGCGCTGTATATCAGACGACCGTCTACCAGCACTTCGCCATCTGCCAGGCCCATAATCAGGCGGCGGTTCACGATGCGCTTGAAGTGAATACGATAGGTCACTTTCTTCGCGGTAGGCAGCACCTGACCCGTGAATTTCACTTCGCCCACGCCCAGCGCGCGGCCTTTACCTTCGCCGCCCAGCCAGCCCAGATAGAAGCCAACCAGCTGCCACATAGCATCCAGGCCCAGACAGCCAGGCATTACCGGATCGCCAATAAAGTGGCAACCGAAGAACCACAGGTCCGGATTGATATCGAGTTCTGCTTCTACGTAACCCTTATCGAAGTTGCCGCCGGTTTCGGTCATTTTCACGACACGGTCCATCATCAGCATGTTCGGGGCCGGTAACTGCGGGCCTTTTGCGCCAAACAGTTCACCGCGACCAGAGGCAAGAAGATCTTCTTTTGTATAGGATTCGCGTTTATCTACCATGTTCTCAGTAAGCCTTATTTTAGTGAAGGACGCAGGATAGCTAACACGTGTACGCTGAACAAGTCCGATCAGTTCGAACTAAACCAGCTTAACCAGCGTAACGGCCATGGATAACGATGACGAGCATCCTGTTGTGTCGCCTGAGCAATTCGCTCCTGGATGGTCTGCATCAGGGTTGTTTGCCCTTCGCCATCCCAAACCAGGTTTGTCAGTAAGGGTAGTGCATCCTCAATCCCTTCGATGGCCCAGAGCGTGAATTGCCCTTGTTCAACCGCATCCAGAATATCCTGACTGAGGCTTAAATGGCGTGCGTTAGGCGCAGGAATAATCACACCCTGTTTACCGTTTAAACCACGCTGTTGGCAGATGGAGAAGAAGCCTTCGATTTTTTCATTGAGGCCTCCTACGGGCTGAGCACGACCAAATTGATCCACCGAACCAGTGATTGCGATGTTCTGATTGATCGGCACGTCCGCCAGGGCGCTGATTAAGGCACACAGCTCTGCCATAGAGGCACTATCGCCATCCACTTCGCTGTAGGACTGCTCAAACGTCAGCGAGGCGGAGAAGGGGATCTGTTGCTCAAGCTGCAGCTCAGACATTAAAAACGCCTGCATGATCATCATGCCTTTCGCGTGAATGTTCCCGCCCAGTTCGGCTTTGCGTTCGATATCGGTGAATTCACCATCACCAATATGCACCACGCAGCTGATACGGGAAGGCTCCCCAAACGCCCGTGGGTGGCCAGGGAACTCAATCACCGACAGGGCGTTAATCTGCCCGACGCGTTCGCCTTCGGTCTCCACCAGAATTTGTTCCAGCAGGATTTCATCCTGCATACGGTCAGCAAGGTAGCCTTCTCGCCACTCGCGCTGCGCCAGCATCTGAGCAAGCTGTTCTCCGGTGAACGTACCGTTACCGCTGATAACACCCACTTCACGCAGCTGTTTGCCGATCCACAGCGGGCAGAGTGGCAGGGTTTCCTGATCGCCGGTATAGCGCACCGCTTCGCGCATTAAGCCTGGCCACGCGTCGGCCGCAGGCGCTGGCAACGCAAAACGTTCCGCCACCGTCATCACCCACTGACACCACTGGGTCATATCATCGGCATCGGCAATCTGGATGTTATCTTCGTATTCGCTATACACCGCCTGCTCAGCCAGCTCCGGCTCCATTTCCTGGAAATCCGCCAGCGATTCACGGTCGCCCGTCAACACGACGGTCAACGACAGCGGCATAGACGGCACAGCGACCGGCAGGGGACGAGACTCATCGTAGCCAACCCAGTCGAAGCGCTGCTGGTTTACGATGGTTTTCAGACGCATCCACAACAGCGGCTGCGAGAGCAGGGTACGCAATGAGATGATGAGGACACCGCCATTTGCGCGATGCACCAGCCCTGGCTGCAGGGACAGCTCACCGTTAAACTGGCGCAGACAACCAAAGAGTTGTTCAGCCTCGACCCAGTTAGCGGTAATCACCTCGCCCTTAGCGGCAAAACGGTCATCAGCCTGGGTTGAGGGTTCGAAAGTGACATCATGTCCCGCGATACGATATTGGCCGCCAAAGACTGCGTTCGATTCCGGCTGCAACTGGCGCACAGCATCCCCAATCAGCGTCAGGTATTCCGCTTCTTCCGGGGCTTTGAGCAACATGAAGGGCGCTGTTGCCCATGGGCTCAACACCTGCTCCAGCGCATAATGCAAACGTGGCTGCGTATCGCTAAGGATGAATTCGTGTTCTTTTGCGAGATCTGGCTGTGCAAACACGTCCTGATAGCTTTCGCTATCCGGAACAAGGTCACGCCATGCAAGTTTCGTAATGGTCAAAGTTGATGTTTTTTAGTCAGATGTAAAAGGGGGGAGTATACCGTAAGCGGGGGGCTCTACCCAAGCAGGATTGGGGATTTCGAATGCGGGACGGGCTGCATTCCATCACAGGATATGATTTCTTTTCAGCAGATTGCTAAAAAACTGATATTCTGAACAGAGTTACGTGGTAACACTGAGATCGCAATGAAATATCAACAACTGGAAAATCTCGAAAGCGGCTGGAAATGGAAGTACCTGGTCAAAAAGCACCGTGAAGGGGAGCTGATCACCTGCTATATCGAAGCCAGCGCGGCGCAAGAAGCCGTGGATATTTTGCTGACCCTCGAAAACGAACCGGTACAGGTTAACGGCTGGATTGAAAAACACATTAATCCTGCGCTGTTAAACCGGATGAAGCAAACTATCCGCGCGCGACGAAAACGGCATTTCAATGCTGAGCATCAACACACGCGCAAAAAATCAATCGATCTGGAGTTTGTTGTCTGGCAACGCCTGGCAGGGCTGGCGCAGCGCCGGGGCAAAACGCTGTCGGAAACCATCGTGCAGCTGATTGAGGATGCCGAACATAAAGAGAAGTACGCCAACCAGATGTCGTCACTGAAGAACGATCTTCAAGCTCTGTTGGGCAAAAAGTAGATTTTACTTTCTTCGGACAATAAAAAACCCCGCATTGCGGGGTTTTTTTATAAGACGATAACTTATGCCGCAGGCTGAGTTACAACGTCTTTGATGCCTTTAACTTCGATCTCAACGCGACGATCTGGAGCCAGGCAGTCGATCAGTGCAGCGCGAGCTTTCACGTTGTCACAGGTGTTGCCAGTAACTGGGTTAGCTTCGCCCATACCACGTGGGGAGATCTTGTTAGCTGGGATACCTTTAGAGATCAGGTAATCAACAACAGACTGAGCACGTTTCTCAGACAGTTTCTGGTTGTAAGCGTCAGAACCGATACGGTCGGTGAAGCCCAGAACCACTACAGAACCGTCTTTAGGATCCAGGTTGCTCAGCTGGGTGTACAGCTGATCCAGTGCCTGCTGACCTTCTGGTTTCAGGGTAGCTTTGTTGAAGTTGAACAGAACGTCAGACTTCAGAGTGAAGTGCTTGGTCTGTACTTCTGGAGCTGGAGCCGGCGCTGGAGCAACAACTGGTGCTGCTTCTTCCTGCTGGCCGAAACGGTAGGAAACACCTACGCTCAGCATGCCGTTGTCTGGACGAACACCAACGGTGTTGCCGTCGCCGATGTTGTTAACCCACTGGTATTCCAGACGGGTAGCGATGTCACGGGTCATAGCCCACTCAACGCCACCAGCGAATACTGGGGAAACACCGGTGTCATGGTCGTCGCCAGCGTTGCTGTTGCTGGAGTCAGCGCGCCATACCATGCCGCCCAGACGGGTGTATACGTCCAGATCGTCGGTTACTGGGTAACCCAGTTTAGCGGTCAGCTGAACGCCCTGTGCTTTGAAAGCGCCATTGGTGTTGTCGCCTTTGTATGGCATACGACCTAACCAGTCGTAACCCATTTCAAAACCAACATACGGGTTAACCTGATAGCCACCGAACGCACCTGCACCAAGCTGGCTCTCGTGAGTCGGGCCATCATTGTTGTTTGCGCTGTTGTACCAGCCGGTGTCGTGGAACTGAGACCAGCCCAGTTTACCACCTGCATACCAGGTATTATCTTTCGGAGCGGCCTGCGCTACGGTAGCGAAGCCAGCCAGTGCCACTGCAATCGCGATAGCTGTCTTTTTCATTTTTTGCGCCTCGTTATCATCCAAAATTCGCCATGAAAGTCTCAAGAGAGAATCACGGTTAAATCCTTCACCGGGGGGCGTGGTCAAATATAAATCTACCGATATCTTCGGCTTAGGCCGAGCACCCCTGGCGATGTAAAGTCTACAACGTAGCTGAAAACTTACAAGTGTGAAGTCCGTCAGGCATATGAAAAAAAAAGTTCCGTATACCTAATATTTAACATTTTCTGAACGAATTTTGTGCAATAAAATTAAGGAGAACCGCACCAGACAAGCCTTGCCGCAGTTTTGAGGTGGGGAACTAAAATCCCATCTCGCTGTCAAAAAAAATTCCAGGAATAATCTTAATTTCACTCAATGATACAAATTTGAGTGAATTTTTAGCCCAGAAAGTTGTCCTCTGCGGTAAGAATCCGAACGAACCGGACGCATAATAAACCCGATCGCGTTCCCCTCTTCAGCCGCTTCCGTCAGACGGAAATGTTCCTCTTCCGTCAGTTCTTCTGGCAACCAGCCAATCACCACGCTGTAATTTCCAGTGCGTAACGCACGGATCATCGACTCAACGGTATCGCAAGGCGAGAGTTGATTAATCTGCATAACCTTTGTCAGCGGGAGGCCCGCGGACTGAACCCACTCACGGCTCAGCTTTTGCTGAGGCGTGAGCCAGAGCTGCCAGCGCGATTGCTGGCCGAGCTGTTGCAATAACGGCAACAACAGAAGTTGCGTCAACAGGGGCTGGTCTTCACGATAAACCACTTCACTGATAAGCCCCGTGGACACACGCTCGACGGAATTCTGCGCGACATTGCCTGCGGTAGAAGAGAGAGAGGTTGAGCGATTTGCATAGCCTGAAGTGTACATATTCATTCCAGCCCTGTAGTTACTGTATGAATATACAGTAACCCCTGTATGCATAAAGATCAACCTCATTTTCGGAAAGCGACTCGCAAAATTCATTCAATCTTGATGCCCCTCGAAAAATCATCTTGCTCAACGGCGACAAGTTGCCTATTTTCCTGCTAACGGATCCGTTAGTAAGAAAAGTCGTGGTTAGCATATGATTTTCAAGGGAAATATCATGAAAAAGATATCTTATGAACGGATTTATCAATCCCAGGAATACCTCTCTCCGCTGGGCGAAATCCATCATCGTGCGCTGTTTGGCGGTTACACCCTGGCGGTGGATGATGCGGTCTTTGCCATGGTGTCAGACGGCGAACTTTATCTTCGTGCGTGTGAGGAAAGTGCAAAATACTGTGTAAAAAATGCCGCCTCGTTTTTAACGCTGATGAAGCGAGGTCGTCCGGTACTGCTCAACTATTATCGTGTTGACGACGGCTTATGGCAGGACAGAGAGCGGCTGCTTCAGCTCTCCTCGTATGCCCTCAGTGCCGCAAGAAAAGAGCGCAACCTGCGGCATCAACGAAACCGACTTAAGGATCTGCCGAACCTGACTTTTCAGCTTGAAGTCCTGCTGTTTGAAGCCGGTATCACCAATGAAGAGACACTCCGGGCGCTGGGCGCCAGAGCCAGCTGGCTGAAGATGCGGGCGAAAAATAAAGCGCTGAGTATAAAAGTGCTCTTCGCGCTGGAAGGGGCGATTGAGGGGCTGCATGAGGCGGCGCTCCCGGCAGGTATTCGCCGGGAGCTGACGGAGTGGTTTAATGCGCTACCTGAGGCAAAGGATAATCACTCCTCCAGGTAGCGATTTGCTGCTGCAGCCGGCAAATTTCAGGCAGCAAAGCGATGAGCAGGCCGATTTGCTGAAGAACCAGCGGCGCTTTGCTGTCGTTACCCGGATCAAGATGCGCAATGCGCTGAGCCAGTTCATCCAGTGCCTGTTGCACCCGCGGTTCATCCGCCGGTCGGTGATGAAGTGCGTCATCGACGTAGCATACGGCGTCGTCCAGCAGGTTGAGAATACCCGGGTTGGTGAGCTTCTCGCGGTGGGCACCCAGCGTCGAAATGTAGCTGGTAAAGGTATGGTTCAGGCACAGCAGACGGAAGGCTGTCTCACGAATTTCTGCGGTGGCGCGAGGCTCCGTTGACATGTTCGAAACAACAGAAGCCAGCTCAGCATCGCTGTTGTGTGCATCGCGGCGTGCTATCCGGTAGGCCAGGCGGTTATCGCGCCCCTGGTGGTACTGCTCCAGAATGGCGTCAAGGTATCGACAGTTGGCGTTCAACGCCCGCTCAACCACGCGCGGCAAATTACGAAAACGCCAGTCCGGCCAGATAAAGCTGACTGCCGCCCAGGCGATGGCGCAGCCTATCAGGGTATCGATCACCCTGGGCAGGGCGACTTCAAACCCTTCACCCAGCAGGTTAAAGCAGAGCAGCACCAGCAGCGTAATAAACATGGTGGCATGCGCGTACTGCACGTTGCGAAACGCGAAGAACAATACGCCGGTGATCACGATCAGAATCAGCTGACCTTCAATGGACGGCACGAAATAGAGTACCGGCAGGCCAATCGCGACGCCCACCAGCGTACCGATAATACGCAGCGCCAGCCGGTGCCGGGTGGCGTTATAGTTGGGCTGACAGACAAACAGACTGGTGAGCAGGATCCAGTAACCGTGATGTAACCCGGTGATCTGGATAAGCGCATACCCTACGCACAGCACCAGGGACATCCTCACCGCGTGGCGAAAGAGCGCCGACTCGGGCGTAAAGTTGCGGCTCAGCCGTAGCCACATATCGCTCACGCTGTGCACGCTGTCATCCGCGAGCTGGTTATCGACCTCACTGCCCGGCTGCGCCATCGCCTGTTCGGACTCAATGGTCGCCAGCTGAGCATCGATCGCCCGCAGGTTGTTCAGCAGGAAACCCAGGGCTTTGATGTGTTCCGGTGAGGTTCCGCTGGCCTGAACGCGGTCGAGCGCCGCATCCAGGTGGCTGAATACGCGTTCAAAGCGTGGGTCATGCTGATAGGGTGTGCGCAGCAGAATAGAGCGCGAGAGTTGCTGACACGCCTGGGACTGCATGGAGAGCAGGCGCTGGAAGCGGAACATTACGTCGCTGTAGCGGAACTTCTCGCGCAGGGCGGCATACTGAACGTGCGAGGAGCTGGCGCGCTCATGAATATCCTGGGCGGCAAAATAGTAGTGTAAGGTTCGTCGCGTTCCGCGCTGGCCGCGATCCCCGCGCAGACGGGTCAGCAGCGAGGCTTTGGTCTGGTTAAGGGTGGCGACCAGCTGACCGTTCGCCAGCGCCAGATCGTAGAGCGGCGCCTGGCTTTCTTCTTCGATATCGGGGTCAAACAGCCGGGATTTCAGTTCCAGATAGTGGGCTAACTGCTCGAAGCTGCGGGCAAGGTTATCCTGCAGAGGGCGAACCGGGAAGATCAGATGACCGGTTAACGTCAGCAGGTTATACCAGATGGCACCCAGCAACAGCAGGACAGGCTGTTGATACCACTGATCGTAAAGCGACACTCCCAGCATGGTATAGATGGCGATCAGCAATGCGCCAAACGCGATGGTGGCATAGCGCTGCCCAAGGCCGCCCAGCAAAATAAACCCGCTGGTGGAGAGCGTAAGACCCAGGGCAAACAGCCAGGGCCACGGGAAAAGCAGCTCAACGGATGCGGAAGCAATAAAAAAGCAGATGAGCGTAATGACCAGGTTACGTAAACGCCCGGCCAGACGATCGTCCAGGTCCGCCAGCGCCCCGGCCACCACGCCCAGCGTGAGCGGGATGGTGAGTTTGACATCATTCAGCCACCAGGGCAGCGCAACCGTGCCGCAAAGGGCGATAAAAATCCTGACGTTATAGAGCCAGGTACTGTTCCAGGTATAACGGCGAAGCAGTGGGCTTAGCATAAACGCGGCCAGTCCTTATTTACTGAAAACGACGACGAGCATTTGCTTCACGCGCGGCCTGGGCCACTTCTACCGAAACCACCCTGCGCCCGACGGGCCAGAGAGCGATCGCGGCGATCTTGAAATTCGCAAGCCCCACCGGAATACCGATAATCGTGACGCACTGCGCAATCCCCGCAAAAATATGCATGATGCACAGCCACCAGCCGAAGAAGATCAGCCACAGAATGTTCAGCAGGGTCCCGCCCGTATTCATCAGGGCGTTTTTGCTCTCCGGATTCAGCTCGTCAACGTGGATGGCCTCATTCCCGTAGGGGACAAACGAGAGTTTGGTGATCTCCCAGCAGGAACGGGTCAGGGGAAGCGTGAAAATCAGAACGATGCTCACCAGCGTGGCAAAAAGCCAGGAAAGGGTGGTGGCAAAACCGCCCAGCACAAAATTCAACACATTCAGAACGGTACGCATAAACCCTCACTTCCTTTCGATAAATTAACGCCCAATGATTGTAACGTTTTTTTAGGCTGGAGCACCTTAAAACTGGCAGTTAAACTATCAGACAAATTATCTCTTCGTGGATTTGGCGGGACATGGAACTGAAAGCAACTTCAATGGGCAAACGCCTGGCGCAACACCCTTACGACAGGGTGGTTCTCCTTAATGCCGGGGTGAAAGTCTCCGGAGAACGCCACGAATACCTTATTCCGTTTAATCAGCTTCTGGCTATCCACTGCAAACGCGGGCTGGTGTGGGGCGAACTGGAGTTCGTTCTGCCAGACGATAAAGTCGTGCGACTTCACGGCACCGAGTGGGCGGAAACCCAGCGCTTCCACCATCACCTGAACGCGCTCTGGCAGCAGTGGAGCCAGGAGATGAGCGTGATTGCGTCCCAGGTGCTGCAGCAGGTGCTGGACGACATCGCGCAAAGCAACGCGCAGCAAACCTGGCTGACCCGTCAGCAGACGGCCGGGCTACAGCAAAAGATCAGGCAGGCACTCTCGGCGCTGCCGATATCCGTGACGCGTCTCGATGAGTTTGACAATTGTCGTGACGCCTGGCGCCAGTGTCAGGCCTGGCTGAATGACGTGGATAAAAGCCGGCTTGCCCATAACCAGGCCTGGACGGATGCCATGCTTACCCAATACGCTGATTTCTTCAGTACGGTGGAATCTTCCCCCCTCAATCCGGCGCAGGCGCGTGCGGTGGTGAATGGTGAGCAATCGCTGCTGGTGCTTGCGGGCGCCGGAAGCGGTAAAACGTCGGTGCTGGTGGCGCGTGCTGGCTGGCTGCTGACGACCGGAGAAGCCGTACCCGATCAAATTCTGCTCCTGGCTTTTGGCCGCAAGGCGGCTGAGGAGATGGACGAGCGTATTCAGGCGCGCCTGCATACCCGGGATATCACCGCCAGAACCTTCCATGCGCTTGCGCTGCATATTATTCAGCAGGGCAGTAAAAAAGTGCCTTCCATCAGCAAACTGGAAAACGATACGCAGGCGCGTCAGGCGCTGTTTATCAAAACCTGGCGTCAGCAGTGCAGCGAGAAAAAGGCGCAGGCGAAAGGATGGCGTCAGTGGCTGGAGGACGAGCTCAACTGGACGGTACCAGAGGGCAGTTTCTGGCAGGATGACAAACTGGCGCGCCGGCTGGGGTCGCGGCTTGACCGATGGGTAAGTCTGATGCGAATGCACGGTGGGTCGCAGTCGGAGATGATTGAGAGCGCGCCGGAGGGGATCTGCGATCTGTTTTCAAAGCGCGTCAAACTGATGGCGCCGCTGCTGAAAGCCTGGAAAACGGCGCTGAAGGAGGAAAACGCCGTCGACTTCTCCGGGTTAATCCACCAGGCCATTATCATTCTTGAGAAAGGGCGTTTTGTAAGCCCGTGGAAACATATTCTGGTGGATGAGTTTCAGGATATCTCCCCGCAGCGTGCCGCGCTGCTCTCGGCGCTGCGGGCGCAGAATAAGCATACCTCACTGTTTGCGGTGGGGGACGACTGGCAGGCCATCTATCGCTTCAGCGGCGCGCAGCTCTCCCTGACGACCGCGTTCCACCACTATTTTGGCGAAGGGGATCGCAGCGATCTGGACACGACCTACCGCTTCAATTCCCGAATCGGTGAGATTGCTAACCGCTTTATCCAGCAGAACCCGCATCAGCTGGCCAAGCCGCTCAATAGCCTGCGGTCTGGTGATAAAAAAGCTGTCACCCTGCTGGCGGATGATCAGCTGGAGCCGCTGCTGGACAAGCTCAGCGGCTATGCGAAGCCCGATGAACGTATCCTGGTGCTGGCGCGTTACCATCACCTCAAACCTGCGGCGCTGGAAAAAGCCGCCACCCGCTGGCCGAAGCTGCAGATTGAATTTATGACCATTCACGCCAGCAAAGGTCAGCAGGCCGATTATGTCATCGTGGTGGGGCTGAAAGAGGGGAGCGATGGTTTCCCGGCTCCGGCTCGCGAGTCGGTGATGGAGGAGGCCTTACTGCCTGAACCTGAAGACTTCCCGGACGCCGAAGAGCGGCGTTTGCTGTATGTGGCCATGACCCGTGCCCGCCACCGCGTGTGGCTGCTGTTCAACAAAGAAGAGCCATCCGTATTTGTGGATATCCTGAAGAGTATTGATGTGCCGGTGGCGAGAAAGCCATAACGACGACGGGTAAAGAGGAGCAGGCCGGGTAAGGCGTAGCCGCCACCCGGCAAAAAACTATTTCAGTCTCTCGGAAAGATAGCGCTGATAATCCGGAATAAGGATCTCAACCGGGGAGTTAAACTGCGGGGATTCAATAATGAAATCCGCCGTCGAGAGGTTGGTCGCCACCGGGATATTCCACACCGTCGCCAGACGCAGCAGCGCTTTGACATCCGGATCGTGCGGAACCGCATTCAGCGGATCCCAGAAGAAGATCAGCACATCAATCTTTCCTTCGGAAATCTGCGCCCCGACCTGCTGATCGCCGCCCATCGGGCCGCTCAGCATGGCATTTACCTCCAGACCCGTTTCGCGCTGAATCAGGTTACCGGTTGTGCCGGTCGCCGACAGGGCGTGCTTCTCCAGCAAAGACTGATGGCGGCGAACCCAGTTAAGCAGCATTTGTTTACAGTGATCGTGCGCAACCAGAGCAATGTGTTTACGTTCCGGTAGCGTGCGTGTTGTCAGTTCCATAATCATATCCATCAGGTTAACTGACTACACGATGACGGGAACCGCCTGACGCTGCAAGAGCAAGGCGTAAAAAATGTGGCTTATGAGGAAGGTTGTTGTTTTGCCCATTGTAAAAACCGGGCGCGCGTATCGGGATCGGCCTGCTGAAACCAGAATTTGAGGCGTTGTTCCGTCAGGGTCTGGGACTGAGGGGGAATAACGTCCAGCTCAGAGACACCCGATAACAGCGTACTGTCGTCAGCCATCATGGTGGCAAACTGCGGAAGCGAGGCGCGTTTGCCTGCTTTGTTATAGGCCTGGGCCGCGGCCTCGTAATCCGGTCCTTTCGGTGAGGTAGTCAGCGCCAGAATATCCAGTTTTACCGGAATCGGCATTGCATCCCCGTCCAGCAGTTCAATACGCGGTGACGCGTCAAAGGCCGCACTCTCTTTCTCTGTTTCAATACGCGGCAGGGTAATGTTGACCTGACTGATTTGCCGGGTATTAAAGCTGACAATCAGCGGCGGGGAGATGTACATCCTTTGCTCATGATTGGCGAGGCCGATCGATTTTTCCACCCGGAATACCAGCTGGTGCGGGCCGTTATCCAGCTCGATGCTGTCGGCACCGCGCAATAAGGAGCTGGAGACCTTTTTTCCATCCAGCACCAGGAGATCAATATCGCCAGAGAGCCGAAGCGTGGTAGCAAAGACGCAGACCGGCATCACTAATGCAATCAGAGCAGTGGCAATACCGGTTTTCATAGAAGGCTCCTGTCAGAAATTCTGTCGGCGCATGAATGTATCTAAATTTTTCGATAATCACGTTTACTAACATATAGACATATTTGGCCGTTTTGCCCTCATACATCTGTATGGGATGGATGGTTGAGATGTGCCCTTTGGCGTACACTTTGAAAAAAGCCAGGAGAAAAACCATGAAAGAGAACGATATTGCCGAGATTTTGACATCCACGCGCACCATTGCGCTGGTGGGCGCGAGCGATAAACCCGATCGTCCAAGCTATCGGGTCATGAAATACCTTCTCGATCAGGGTTATCACGTTATCCCTGTCTCGCCGAAAGTGGCCGGTAAAAGTTTACTGGGCCAGCAGGGCTACGCCACGCTCAACGACGTACCGGAAAAAATCGATATGGTGGATGTTTTCCGTAATTCGGAGGCGGCGTGGGGCGTGGCTCAGGAAGCCATTGCGATTGGAGCAAAAACGCTGTGGATGCAGCTCGGGGTGATTAACGAGCAGGCTGCGGTGCTGGCGCGTGAGGCGGGTCTGAAGGTGGTCATGGACCGCTGCCCGGCCATTGAGATCCCCCGTCTGGGGCTGGCGAAGTAATAAAAAAAGCCCGTTCATCGGGCTTTTTTACACGCTTAGTTCCGCAGGCGCGGAGCCTGTAACTGTTTGCGGATAGTCTGAGCCAGTTCATCCATCGTAGGTTGCTCCGGATGTTCTTCCCGCAGTTCACTGCTGAGCTGCGCTTCAGCAAGATAGGTGTGAACGGGTTGTCCGTCATCACCTTCCATTACCACATGGTACCAGGGCGCGGCGCGAAGCTCGGCGTTCACCGCCAGCTCGTCTGCTGACGGTTCATCAAGGGAATACTCCGGGTCGATATCCACGACCACACCCAAATACCCTAGCAAAGTGTGGCGGACCTGCTGGCCGATACCGAATTTGCTGGCAATCATAGTCACCTCCCGGGAAATACGACTTACACGTTATGTGCGGGCAATATTTCTCTTTTCAAGTTACATGACGCGACAGGCAAACCCTTTCAGATAGAGCCCTTCCGGGTAGGTAGCAATCACCGGGTGATCGGCTGCCTGACGGAACTGCTCTATAAATTGTACATCACGACCAGCATCTATTGCGGCATCGGCGATGATTTTTTGGAATAAATCGGTGGTCATCAGGCCTGAGCAAGAGAAGGTGAGGAGAATCCCGCCCGGGTTCAGCAGCTGGATAGCCAGCATGTTGATATCTTTATATCCACGGCAGGCACCCATCAGCTGGCTTTTGTTTTCCACAAACTTCGGTGGATCCATCACGATGACGTCGAACTTTTCGCCCTGATCGCGATATTTACGCAGCAGCTTAAAGACGTCGTCACGAATAAATTCGGCTTTGCTCAGATCAAGCTTATTCAGCTCGACGTTCTGTTTCGCCACGTCCAGCGCTTCCTGTGAGGTGTCCACGCTCACCACCTGGGCACAACCGCCCATCAGCGCTGAAACGGCAAACCCGCCGGTGTAGGAGAAGCAGTTCAGCACGCGTTTGTCGGCAACGTACTGACGCGTCGCCAGGCGGCTGTCGCGCTGGTCGAGGTAATAACCCGTTTTGTGTCCGCCCTGAATATCCACCAGCAGCTTCATGCCGTGCTCTTCAATCGGCAGCAGGGCAGGCGGCAGTTCACCGGTCACAGGGCCTTGCGTCAGCTCCATGCCCTCTTTTTTGCGCACCGCCACATCGCTGCGGTCGTAAATGGCGCACTGTGGGAACAGTGTTTGCAGGGCACTAATCAGCGCGGCACGCTGATATTCCGCCCCGGCGCTCAGAAGCTGCAGCACCAGGAAGTTGCCGAAGCGGTCAATGGTGACGCCCGGGAGACCATCAGACTCACCGGCAATCAGGCGGTAGCTGTCCAGCCCGTCGCGTTTTGCCAGCCAGTCGCGCCACTGCTGCGCCTGCTGCAAACGGCGAACGAAGAAGTCGATATCAATGGTTTCATCTTTATCGAAGGTCCAGACGCGGGCACGGATCTGGGACGCTGGCGAGTAGGCGCCTCGCGCTAACCATTTCCCCTGATGGTCAACGATATCAATAGTTTCACCGAGGCTGGCTTTGCCTTCCATGCGGGCAACCGCGCCGGAAAAGACCCAGGGATGACGGCGCAGTAAAGACTTCTCGCGCCCTTTGGCTAACACTAAACGTACACTCATAATTTGCTGTTCTGTCGATTTCAGGGAAATGGCGCGTAGAGTAGCACATCAAAACGGATCAGAGCTTCTCAAAATCTCTGATGATTTTTCGATAACGCCAGGATTTATAGGACAGCACAGGAGGTTGTGCGAGAGTCATAATGCTAACCCCTACGATGATCGCCAGCCCCCACGCCAATGCCCTGACAGGTGAACTGAAAACGACAAGAACAATCAGGAACATGAAGCATACGCTGATTACCCAGAGTAGGGTATTGAATCGACGGGCGAGATCGTAAACTGCTTCTTCAGGCGTTCCGCCGTACCTCTCAACGTTATTTTTTATCTTCTGCAAATCAGACAGTGTAAAACCAGAACGCAACAGGTCTTCATCAGTAACATTCATATCGTTTTCCTTTCGCGCATAGCATTCCATTTACTGTTTGTACACGAACAGACTCACTGCGCGTAGAGTAGCACTTTCAGCAAGGCGCAATCATCTGCGGATACCCTTGAGCGTTTCGGCACAAAATCAAATCGCTTAGGCACATTACACGATTGCCGAGGGATATACAGTGGAGCTTCCAGTACAGCAAAGGGATCCCCCATGAAAAAGCACAGTGTAATAGCAATGGCCGCTCTGACGGCAATGAGTTTTCAGGTTTTCGCCGCAACGCCTTTCAGCATGACCAGCCGGGATATTTCCGGCGAACGGCGGTTAGCGTCACCGCAGGTGTTTGAGGGATTTGGTTGCCACGGTGGGAATACCTCGCCACAGCTGGCGTGGAAAAATCCGCCCGCGGGTACGAAAAGTTTTGCCGTCACGGTCTATGACCCGGATGCGCCTACCGGCAGCGGCTGGTGGCACTGGACCGTAGCCAACATTCCCGCGAAGACAATGACGCTGCCCGCTGATGCCGGTAACCCAAATGGCGAAAAATTACCTGCCGGCGCTGTGCAGGGGCGTAATGATTTCGGGTATTCTGGATTCGGCGGCGCATGTCCGCCCGCAGGAGATAAGCCTCACCGCTATCAGATGACCGTCTGGGCGCTGGACGTGGATAAACTGCCTGTCGACAACAATGCCAGCGGCGCGCTGGTCGGCTTTATGCTCAACAGTCATGTTCTGGCAAAGGCGCAGTTAACCGCAACCTACAGCAGATAAGGATGAACCGGTGCAGGAGTTTCATTTTCGACATAAACATCTCACGGCGGGTGAAGTGACTGCCAGCAAAATGCATCGCCTGCACCAGGTTAAACTCTTTTTTCCGGCCATTTGTCATATCACGCACGGCAGTAAGGTGATTGTGCAGGACGATAACCGTCTGGTGGCCACCCGGGATGAACTCATCATTATCCCTGCCAATACGGTGATGGAGATTATCAATCAGCCCGCGAACGGCATGTTTCGCTCGGACTTGCTGATGTTATCGCCGGAAATCGTTGCCGGGTTTAAAGCGCATTACCTGAAATCCTGGCCGCGCACGACGCTGCATTCGCTCTGCGCTCCGCTGAGCGAGGGGCTGGCGTTTATGTGGGATAACCTGCTACACGCCGTGCGTCAGGATTTTCCGGAGGCGTTGCAAAAACATCAGGCCTTCGGTCTGTTGCTGGCATTGCTGCATGACGGCGTGGCAGGTCCGCTGCTTATCGAGCGAAGTAATAACCTGACCGAGCAGGTGCGACAGTTCATTATGCTGTCGCCTGCCAGAGCCTGGACCGCGCAGGACATTGCCAGCCGTCTCGCCCTGAGCGTGCCGACGCTGCGCAGGCGGTTACGCGAGGAGTCGCAGAGCTTTCGTCAGATTGTGGAGGAGGTAAGGATGGCCGTGGCGTTGTCACAGCTACAGTCAACCCGATTACCGATTGGCGAAATCGCATTACAATGTGGGTATCTTTCCAGCTCTCGTTTCACCGCCCGTTTCCGGCAACACTATGGTTGTTTGCCGAAAACGCTACGTTAAGGAGAAGAAAAATGGCAAAAGTCTGCACTATTGCCTGGGTTCACGGCATCGTTCAGGGTGTGGGGTTCCGCTACAGCACTCAGCGCGAGGCCGTTCAGCTTGGGTTAACGGGATACGCGCGTAACATGGATGACGGCAGCGTTGAGGTGGTCGCCTGTGGCGAAGCGGAGCAGGTCGACAAGCTGGTGGCGTGGCTGAAAGCGGGTGGGCCGCGCAGCGCACGGGTTGATAAGGTCTTAACGGAACCGCATCAACCCGGCCGGGAGTACGTTAACTTCGGTATTCGCTATTAAATGCACTTCACCGGTTTAGGCAGGCCGGCAATTTTGGTGGCCTGTTTTGCCGGGCCTTTCGGGAACAGGCGATAGAGATAGCGGCTGTTGCCTTTCTCTTCACCGAACTTATTGGCCATCGCCTTGACCAGCATGCGGATGGCCGGAGAGGTGTTGAATTCGAGATAGAACTCGCGCACAAAACGCACCACTTCCCAGTGTTCGGGGGAGAGGGCGATGCCTTCTTTCTCAGCAATGACTTCTGCCAGCGCTTCGTTCCACTGGCCACTTTCTTTCAGATAACCGTCGTTATCGGTCACGATCTCTTTGCCTTCAAAACTCAACATAGTCATTCACGCGTCAGTCAAAAACGCTGCAGTGTACCAAAAAACAAAGCCCCGCATAAGCGGGGCCAGGTTCACATCGTTGCGGCTTAATCCCGGCTGGCAAAGCCCAGGATGCTCAGCAGGCTGACGAAGATGTTGTACAGCGACACATACAGGCTCACGGTGGCGCGAATATAGTTCGTCTCACCGCCGTGAATGATGTTGCTGGTTTCATACAGGATTGCGCCGGATGACAGCAGGATAAACACCGCGCTAATCGCCAGGTGCAGGGCAGGGAGCTGCAGGAAGATGTTAGCCACCATACCAATCAGCACCACCACGATACCCGCCATCAGCATACCGCCGAGGAAGGACATGTCCTTGCGGGTGGTGAGCACGTAGGCCGAGCAGCAGAAGAACACCAGCGCGGTTCCGCCCAGCGCCATACCAATCACATCGCCCATGCCGGCGGACAGGTACGCGTTCAGGATTGGCCCCAGGATGTAACCCAGGAAGCCGGTGAAGGCAAACGCGGAGAGAATACCGACCGGTTTGTCAGCGGTTTTGTAGGTCAGGAACATCAGACCGTACATTCCCACCAGCGTCAGGATCAGCCCCGGGGACGGCAGCATCAGCACGGTGCTGGCGGTTGCGGTGATCGCCGAAAACGCCAGCGTCAGGCTGAGCATGAAATAGGTATTGCGCAGCACCTTGTGGGTGCTGAGTAGCGATGTGCGGTCGCGGGAAGAAGTAATTATACGATCCATGAGTCACTCTCTTATGACAGATGTAATTAACGGAAAGAATAGGAAACGGCGCGTCACTCTCAAAGTGGTTTTACCCATCTTTACTCAGCAGGTTAGGGCGGAAGCTGGTTGTTTCTTCTGCATAAATACGTTTCACCAGTATGAACAGCGGTTTGACGCGATTAATCAGATCAACCTCTTATAGGTTACTGAAAATTATTGCGTTATTACCATAAGGCCGCTAAGAGTTATTTCCGGATCGTCACAAAAACAGACAATAAGGCGAAGGAAATGAAACCACAAACACGCACGCGCTTTACGCTCTCTTTACTTACCGCAGGGATCCTGTGCGCCAGCACGGCAACCTGGGCGGCGAACGTGCCGGCAGGAACGCAGCTGGCCGATAAGCAGGAACTGGTCAGGAACAACGGTAATGAGCCGGCCTCGCTCGACCCGCATAAAGTCGAAAGCGACGTCGAATTCAATATTATCAGCGATTTATTCGATGGGCTGGTCAGTGTCTCCCCGGCGGGGGACATTCAGCCACGGCTGGCGGAAAAATGGGAGAACAAGGACAACACCGTCTGGACGTTCCATCTGCGTCCGGGCATCACCTGGAGCGACGGCACTGCCATCACCGCGGAAGATGTGGTCTGGAGCTGGCAGCGTCTGGTTGATCCTAAAACCGCTTCACCGTATGCCAGCTATCCAGGCAACATGCACATTGTGAATGGTGCGGATATTGCGCAGGGGAAAAAAGCCCCCGATACGCTGGGCGTGAAAGCGATAAACGACACCACGCTGGAAGTCACATTGACGCAGCCTAATGCGGCATTCCTGGCCATGCTGGCGCACCCGTCACTGGTTCCGGTGGACAAAGTGCTGATTGGCCGCTTTGGCGACAAGTGGACCAAGCCTGAACATATCGTCACCAGCGGGGCCTATAAGCTGTCCCAGTGGGTGGTCAACGAACGCATTGTGGCGGAGCGCAACCCGCGCTACTGGGATAATGACCATACCGTAATTAATAAGGTGACGTATCTGCCTATCACCTCCGAGGCCGCAGATGTGAACCGCTATAAAGCGGGCGAAATTGATATTGTCTACACGGTGCCGATCAACCAGTTCGCTCAGCTCAAAAAAACGCTCGGCAGCGAGCTGGATGTCTCTCCGCAGCTGGCAACCTATTACTACGAATTTAATACCACCCGGCCGCCGTTCAACGACGTCCGCGTGCGCAAGGCGCTGAACATGGCGCTCGATAAAGACATCATTGCCGGGAAAGTTTTAGGGCAGGGGCAGCGTCCGGCGTGGCTCATCAGCCAGCCGGATATCGGTGGCGTTAAGTTACAGAACCCGGATTACGCCAGCTGGCCGCAGGACAAGCGCATCGCTGAGGCGAAAAAATTGCTCGAAGCGGCCGGGTATAACGCCAGCCATCCTCTGCGCTTCAACCTGCTCTATAACACCTCTGAATCGCACCAGCGTATTGCGATTGCGGCCAGCTCGATGTGGAAAAAGAACCTCGGCGTGGAGGCGAAGCTGCAAAATCAGGAGTGGAAAACCATGCTGGATACCATGCATACCCACAACTTTGACGCGGTGCGTTACGCCTGGATTGCCGACTACGACGACGCGGCGACCTTCCTGAACACCTTCCGCACCGGCGACAGCGAAAACACCAGTCAGTACAGCAATCCGGAATACGACCAGGCGCTGATGAATGCCGCAAAAGCCAAAACAACGGAAGAGCGGGGTAAGTTCTACCAGCAGGCGGAAGATCTGCTGGGACGTGATGTGCCCGCCATTCCGGTGTATCACTACGTCCGTACGCATCTGGTCAAACCGTGGGTGGGCGGATTTACGCCGGATAAGCTGGGGTACTATTACACGAAGGACATGTACATCAAAAAACACTAAGCCTGTGCTGATAAAATCGTCGATGTGTTGTCAGTTCAACCGATTAAACACGTTTTGACTATTTTTACAGCGAACGAATGCCGCGACTCTTTACAGCGCGCGGTGAGGTGTTTATAGTTCGCCTCACTCAGGAAGTGTGGCCGAGCGGTTGAAGGCACCGGTCTTGAAAACCGGCGACCCGAAAGGGTTCCAGAGTTCGAATCTCTGCGCTTCCGCCAGATATAAACCCCAGGTTACTTGTTAACCTGGGGTTTTTCTTTTGGATTGAATGATTCAGGTCACACTTTTCGGGTTCCGCTGTTTCCCGGTCAAAATCAGGCGTTATCATTCACCCCGTAAATACCTTTTCATCTCTTACCGAGGCTTTGATGCTGGAGAATGTTTTCATCAGATAATCAGCTTCCCGTCCTTCTCAGGACGGACTGGTTATCGCTGCGCTTAAACCTTACGCACGCACCTGCTGGTGTGGGCTCGTTTTTACGCATGATGATTACACAGGTTTTCCAGTATGAATTTATCCCGTCAGGAACAACGTACCTTACACGTTCTCGCCAAAGGTGGACGTATTGTGCACGTCCGCGACAGTTCTGGCCGCGTCACGTCCGTTGAGTGCTACACCCGTGAAGGGCTGGTGCTGAGCGACTGCACGCTCAGCGTCTTCAAAAAACTCCGCACTAAAAAGCTGATCCGTTCCGTGAACGGGCAGCCTTACCGCATCAATACCACCGGGCTGAATAACGTTCGCGCCCAGCTGGACAATCGCTAAGCAGAAGAAATCACGCCACCCTCGGGTGGCGTTCATACATTGAACGGAATGTAGGCCGGGTAAGCGCAGCGCCACCCGGCAAGAAACGCGGCGTTAAGAGCGGATAAAAGCCAGAATATCCGCGTTGATGGTATCCGCGTGGGTGGTATGCATCCCGTGTGGGAAGCCCGGATAAATTTTCAGTACGCTGTTCGCCAGCAACTGGTCCTGCAGAAGGGCGGCATTTTTATACGGCACGACCTGATCGTCGTCGCCCTGCATCACCAGAACGGGAACCGTAATGGCTTTCAGATCTTCCGTCTGGTCGGTCTCTGAAAACGCCTTGATCCCTTCGTAGTGCGCTTTGGCGCTGCCGATCATGCCCTGACGCCACCAGTTCTGAATCGTTCCCTGCGAAACCTCGGCGCCATCGCGATTGAAACCGTAGAAAGGACCGCTGGCGACGTCGAGGTAAAACTGGGCGCGGTTAGCCGCCAGCGCCTGGCGAAAGCCATCGAAAACCTCAATCGGCGTGCCGCCGGGGTTAGCGTCCGTTTTGACCATCAGAGGAGGGACGGCGCTGACAAGCACCGCTTTGGCGACGCGACCCTGCGGCTGGCCGTACTTCGCCACATAGCGGGCGACCTGGCCGCCGCCGGTAGAGTGACCGACGTGCACGGCATTGCGTAAGTCCAGGCTTTCAACAACGGCTGACGCATCGGCCGCATAGTGATCCATATCATGCCCTTCACTCACCTGATCCGAACGTCCATGACCGCGGCGATCGAGCGCGATAACGCGATAGCCTTCCGCGAGGAAGAAGAGCATCTGGTTATCCCAGTCATCGGCACTTAACGGCCAGCCGTGGTGGAAGACGATGGGCTGCGCCTCTTTTGGACCCCAGTCTTTGTAGTAAATGTTGACGCCATCTTTCGTGGTAACGAATGCCATACCGCTGACTCCTCTGTTAAAGGCAAAACGCGTGCCGACTGAACGCAGTGCAGATCAGTAATGCCTTAATTAAGTTGGCTTTTTTCTGTTTCCCGTACCGACAGTACTCCTAAAGTGTAGGATAAAGCGTAAAAGCAGGCGGTTTCATTTTTGTTAACGGCACGCATAAACCCCGTCACCGATCCCCCGGCGCTACCCGCTTACGGGTATACATCGCTTTGTCTGCGCTATTGAGCAACGTGTCGGCATCTACGGCGTCGTGAGGAAAGCGGGCAATACCGATACTGCCCGAGATAGTAATCACCTGTTCGTTAATCAAAAATGACTGCGCCAGTGCAGCGCTGACCTTTTCGGCCGTTTGTGTGGGTAAGGGATCGCTGGCAGCTAAATCGGGGAGGAGGGCGACAAACTCATCGCCACCGAGGCGGGCAATCGTGTCACCTTCGCGCAGCAGACTTTGCAGACGAAATGCCACAAGCCGAAGCAGTTCATCGCCGACGGCATGACCGTGGAGATCGTTCACCGGTTTAAACCGATCGAGGTCGATAAACAGCAGCGCCACTTCTCTGCTGTTGGCGATAGCCTGGGTGATTGCCAGTTCCAGACGGTTAACGAGTAATCTCCGGTTCGGTAATCCAGTCAGGGCATCAAAGTTGGCATGCAGCCAGGCGATGTGTTCGCGCTGTTTGCGATCGGTAATATCGCGGATAAATGCCGAAAATATCTGCTTCCCTCCTTGCTGATGCGGCCATATCGACAGTTCAATAGGGAACTCACCTTTGGTGCGATGCAGCGCAGCGATCTCGATAGTGCGGTTAAGAATATTCGACGGTTGCGCGGCCTTAAAGCGCATCAGGCCGCGCGCGTGTTGCTCGCGAAACGCTTGCGGTACAATCATCTCGCCAAGGCTGTTGCCTATCGCTTCTCCGGCAGTCCAGCCGAACATGCGTTCTGCGGCCTGGTTCCAGTTCACAACGACGCCAGCCTGATCGATGGTAATCACAGCATCCTGGGCGGTCTCAACCAGCTGGCGATGGTACTCTTCACTCTCTTCCAGCGCACGCTTCATCGACTCAATCTGGCGGATGCTCTCCTGCAGTTCGCGGTGCATTTCCTCAAGCGAAAGAGAGAAAAAGCGGATCCGTTCTTCAACAGACATCTTTTTCATTTCTGAGCACAGGTCACTGGCGGTACGTGGCGGCATATTCTCTTCCTGTCAAAAAGTTAAGCACTCATCCATTATGGAGCCTTAGATAACTTTTTGTACCTGCCGGGTTAACGGTGTTCTTCAATATAGCGGGCCAGGTCCGCCGGGGTTTTCAGCACTGTCGCCACGTCTGTTGGCGGGATCATACAGCCGTAAACGTCCTGCACTTCCAGTACCATGTCGACCGCCAGAATGGAGTCGAGAATGTCTGAGTCAATCAGCTCATCGTGGAAACCGACCTTACGGGATAATACGTTTTCGAACAGGGCGAGAATTTCTTGTTCCATCATTTTTTCCTGGTGTCATTAATGTGTGCGGGCGTAAGCGTCCAGCAGTTTGCGGTCAATTTTGCCGTTAGGATTCAACGGTAAAGCGTCTTTGACGATAATTTGTGACGGTACCATATAGGGTGGAACCACCTTCGACAGGGCGGTTTTGATCGTATCCGGTGCCAGCTCCGTCACGCAGAAGGCGGCAATGCGCAGTACGCTGCCACAGGATTTCATCAGCGGCAGTACCACCGCTTCGTTGATGCCGGACATGGCCAGCAGACGGTTTTCGATCTCGTTGATTTCAATACGGTAACCATTCAGTTTGATCTGGCTGTCATTGCGGCCCTGACAATAGATGAGCCCTGCTTCATAACCCAGATCGCCGGTCCGGTAGCCACGAAAGGCTTCATTTTCACGGCGGAGCAATTTTGCCGCGTTCTCCTGCGGCAGGCCGAGGTAGCCGCGCATAACGTTCTTACCCCAGATAATCAGCTCGCCCTCGGCGGTAATTTCCATTTTGCTCTCTGGCATCATGACCCCCACCGGCAGCACGGCGCTGTCGCTGTTGAGGATCTCATCCGTTATTTCCACCACGGTTGTCGCAATGGTCGCTTCCGTCGGGCCATAGGCGTTAATGATGTTGGCCTGCGGGAAACGGCGGCGTAGCTGCTTAACCAGCGCTTTATTTAACACCTCACCAATGAAGATAAAGACCTTGAGTGCTGGCAAATACTCGCTGTTGAACTGCGGGGACAGCAGCTGCTGGTAAGCAAAAGAGGGGGTAGAAACCCAGGCGGACACCGCGTTGCTTTTCAGCCGCGCCAGCCAGTTCGCTTTCTGAATATCCTCTTTGGCGTTCAGTACGATGTGTCCCCCCATTGCCAGATTCGCCAGTAACGGGATCAGGGAGAGGTCAAAACTGAATACCGCGTGGTTCATCAGCACCGGTTGTTCCGGCAGTGAAAAATCTTTGCTGACCCATTTCATAAAGTGCCATACGCTCTCACGCCCAATCTGCACGCCTTTAGGCTTGCCGGTGCTGCCCGAGGTAAACATGATATAGGCCAGATCCTGCTCCTCCAGCACCTTGCCTGTCTCACCGGTGGCGATGAACTGCCGGGTCGCCACGTTGTAATAGTAAGGGGCACTGGCCAGATGGCAGATCTCCTTCAGCCTTTCCTGCGGATAGATGCAGTCGACCGGGATATACGGAATGTTATGCAGCAGGCAGCTATAAATCGCCACGGCAAATTCCGCCTGCTGGTGTCCGTACAAGACGACCGGCGTACCTGCAACAGGCCGGCAACGCTGATAGCGCTGCGCCCAGTCCGTCACGGCTGCGGAAAGCTGTTCCCAGCTTAGAGATTCGTCGCTGCCGCTGATGGCCAGCTGTTGCGGACGCGCGGGATCGCATAATGCCGCACGTAAGAAATCCTGCAGTGCCTGAAGGTCGGCGTGATTATTCATAGAGGTGACATTCCACTAAAGATGTAAAGGGACCCTGCCGCGCTTCCCAGCGTCAGAATTCGCCCCAAAAAAGCAACAGCCGGATACTGCAATCCGCGCTGTAATGCCGGGCTGCGTTTGGCTGACCACAACAGCATGTTATGGGCCACCGAAATCGCGCCAAACAGCGCGCCGCTGATGACATAATGGCGTTCCAGGCCATTCCACGCGCCCATGCAGAACAGGGTGCAAAAAATGCCGATATTTTGCGCCAGCGTTTTGTTCTGACGGAAAAAAGTAAACTTCATCAGGTTCATATAGACGGGCATAAACACCACATCACGCAGCCATTCAGACAGGCTAATGTGGAAGCGGCGCCAGAAATCCTGCGGATTCTTTGCCAGAAGCGGCATATTGAAGTTTGCCGGAATGTTCAACCCAAACAGGCGGCCTGCGCCGATGGCCATATTGCTGTAACCCGCAAAATCAAAATAGAGATAGGCGCTATAGGCCAGTGACATCACCAGGCCCACGGTCAGCGTAAACGGCTTATGGCTCCAGGGCTGCACGACAAGTGAATCAACCAGCATGGCAAACAGGAACTTCTGGACAATGCCGGTAATGATTTGCTCCAGCGCCACTAAAAACTGTTCGCGGTTAAGGGCAAAGACGGGCTTACTGACATCGCTCATCCATGTCCGCCAGCGATACATTGGGCCCGCCAGAATAATAAAGGGCATAAACAGATAGCAGAAATAATGCAGGAAATTCTGTCCTTCTTTTTTACTGCGATAGAGCAGCACGTCCACCGCGCGGAACGTCATAAACGAGAGGCCGATCATGCCGAGATGATGATTAAGATGCAGTTTCACCAAAAATAAAGGCAGCAGCGTTAACACAATCGCCTGCCAGGTTTTTAACCTGCCTTTTTCTTTTAACGTGGCGACAAGGTAAAAACTGAAAAAAACGACCGCGGGAACACGGTAATCACCCTGAAAAATATAGCCCCAGCCTAATGCGGCGAGGACGGATAACGCCGATAAATACGTCAGGCGATGACGTAATACGCGATTGATCAGCGAAAACGCCAGGGCGGATGAAAATAAATAGACAAAAAACATGCCTGAGCTATACATCATTCGGCCTCAGAACTTTTGATATTCAAAATGCAGCTGCATACTCATGCTGTCATCGACAGAGGTCCACGCGACGATGGTGATCGCCAGCAGGAGATAAAGGAAAAAAAGACGGATCGCAATTTTCATTATTTAAAACTCTGTGCAATAAAGCGAATCATAGGAACCCAAGCCAGCTCGGAAGGGTGCAAACGATCCCAGTTCCAGCCATTCTGATAAGGCATGGCGTACATATCGAAATAAGGGATCTGGTTCGCTTCCAGAATGGTTTGAATTTGCTTATCAACCGGACGGAAGGTATCGGTATTGTAAAGCGCCCAGGGATTCACCGGGTCGACGATAGCAATCACCTGCACGTGACGGTCTTTCAGCAACTGGACAGTTTTTCTGAACGCGTCGATTTGCGCAGGTACGACCGGTGTGTCATCCCACTGCTGTCGCGTACCGTCCTCCTCGTAAATCGTTTTGTCCATCCACAGAGTGGCCGCGCTCTGCTGGCGTTTTTTATTGAGCTCGCGTGCATGAGCCAGCTCTTTATCCCAGTCCGGGGTGATGTGGGGTGTGGGCTGCTGCGGCCAGGGCTGCGCCGTCCCGGGCGTGACGTGGAGCAGCGCCAGCCAGTCGTTTTTAATCAGGGTGCAGATATTGGCAAACTGGTAACTCAGCTCGTCCCACATCAGACCGGGGTGCCAGCCAAAGACGCGCATTTGACCAAAGGTTAAATGACTTATTTCTTTGGCATCAATATGCTTTAAGTAATTTACCAGCAACGGGCGCGCCTGCGGATCCTGCATCAGCGGATTAAAAACAGAGGCCGGGAAATTATCGGTATAGATAGCAGGAGGCAAACCTTTTGAATAAAAGCTGTCCGGTGCCAGAAGCAAAACAACTTTACTGTTTGCGTTAAGGCTATTTTTAAAACGTGAGAGCAGCAAAAATTGCGTTTCGTCATCGACAAAGGCATCGCCATACGCCACAACGGGTTGGTGCAATTGCTTATTAAAGTAATTATATACCGCGTAATGTTCATCTTCCGAGGTTGCAACCTCAGACGCACCAATGAAAAAAATCGCATTCCCTTCTAAGGCATGGGAAATAGTCGCTATTTTTTCCGCTTGTTCTTTCGGCGTGCCCGCCATTGATTTAATCAGCGGCTGGAAGGTGAGGGGCGGATTAACGCCCGACACGAACGGATGAACACAAAGGAACAACGTGGCCAGGGTCGCCATCAGGATATGTAAGCAAAGCGTATTTTTGATTTTCATCATCAACCAGTAAGACTACATGGCAGTAATTTCTACAATCTGTGGGTAATCAAATTCATAACAATTACACAACAAATGGCGGTCTATTTTTTTTGGCATTCTATACCAGAGTGTTTTAAAAGGATGAGCGTTGCTGTGTAACGGTATGTACAAGGGGGCGAAGAAAGAACGGGGACCCCGGCTCGGTGGCTTTTTGAGCAATCAACCCTCGGTAGTCAAAAATAGAAAAATTCCTGCTTTACAAGGCGCTAATAGATGTTTATAGTGCGCCTCACTTTGGAAGCGTGGCCGAGCGGTTGAAGGCACCGGTCTTGAAAACCGGCGACCCGAAAGGGTTCTAGAGTTCGAATCTCTACGCTTCCGCCAAATTCGAAACCCAGGTCGTTATGCGACCTGGGTTTTTTGTTTTCTGTCGGTTTCAGCATGCATGCTGACGAGGCGCAGGAACGGCGTTCTGACTCCCGTCACGCTGGCGCAGTCAGGGAGCGAAAAGCGTTATCAGCAGGACACACAAAACCCTGCTCTATTTATAGCTCAACGTTTTGTTTTATATTTTTTAACATCCAGTCCCTGGTTATTCCTGATTTTAATGGCCATACGTTTTTTCGTATAATAAACCGCTGCCTCCATTACCCGAGACACAAAAGTGAACAGGTTCTTAATAATCTTTCATGTTTCATTTCATTTTCTGCAAGTAGTTTGGCCTGAGCCGCAAAACTGATTAAATCATGGTATGGATCACTGCCGACAAAGCCTAACTAAAATATAATGGCGGTATCGTTCTGAAGCAGGGTTTATTCGCTTCAAAAAAATACTGTTACCCACCATGAATGGAAGACATGATGAGAGGAAAAATCCCCAAGAGCGAGTTGCTGGTGACGTTCGAAGTTGTGGCACGTCACGAAAGCTATACCCGCGCCGCAGAAGAGCTGGCGTTAACGCAAAGTGCAGTGTTCAGACAGGTGACGGCCCTGGAGGAGTTTTTACACACCTCATTATTTAACCATGCCAAAAAACGGATTTTTCTGAATGCGGCAGGAAAGCATTATCTGAATATCGTCAAAGAGACGCTGAATAAGCTGGAACGCGATACAAATATGATAATGAATTGGCAGCCTGCTGTTCAGGTAGTGGAGCTGGCGGTCAATCCCACCTTCAGTACGCATTGGCTGATCCCCAATTTATGGGAGTTTAATAAATTAAATCCTGATATTATTGTTAATATTCACTCGCTGGCCAATATCGGCGATTTTTTGAATCGTGAATATGATGCGGCTATTATGCGCGCAGATTTTTGTTCTCCGTGGTCGGAAGTCGATTATTTATTTGAAGAGGAGATCCTGCCGGTCTGCAGCCGCAGCTTGCTTCCTCATGCGGAGCAGAAGCTGGGGGTTGAGGAGTTGCTAAGGGAGTTCCCGCTGTTACATCAAAGCACTCGCATCAATGGCTGGCAGGAGTGGTTTGCACTTTCCGGTATTACCAGTCCGGACGTGAATCTGGGCCCGCGTTTTGACCTTCTCTCGATGCTGATTGCCGCAGTACGATCGAATCTTGGGGTTGCGCTGCTTCCCCGCTTCGCCATCCAGCATGACCTGGACTGCGGCGAGATGGTAATCCCCTGTGATGTGCCTATCCGCACCGGCAACCGCTTTATCATGACATGGCGGGAAGAAAAGTCTCAGGCACAGCCGTTACAACTCTTCCGCGAGTGGCTGTTGCAAAAATCAGTGGTATCCCCGGTTGAGTCATAATGCCGGATGGCGGCAGTGCAGCGCGCCATCCGGTGCAGACACGCTTACCAGTCGATGCCCTCCTGCGCCTGGATACCGCTGTCAAATGCGTGTTTAACCGGGCGCATTTCGCTGACCGTGTCGGCAAGCGCCAGTAATTGCGAGTGACAGCCGCGTCCGGTGACAATCACGGTCTGCTGTACCGGACGGTTCTCCACCGCCGCGATCACCTCCTGACTGTCCAGATAGTGATAAGCCAGCATATAGGTGAGCTCATCCAGAACCACCAGGTCATAACGTGGGTCAGCTAGCATGCGTTTGCTCTCCTGCCACACCGCCGTTGCGGCCTGAATATCCGTTTCCCGGTTTTGTGTTTCCCACGTAAAACCGGTGCCCATAATGTGAAATTCGACGCCGAGCGGATGCAGGGTGTTGTATTCGCCATTATCCCACTGACCTTTAATAAACTGCGCGACGCCAACGGTTTTACCGTGCCCGACGGCACGCGTCGCCGTGCCGAAGGCGGCGGTGGACTTTCCTTTTCCGTTGCCGGTGAAGACGATCAGAATGCCTCTCTTCTCCGTTGCCGCCGCTACGCGGCTGTCAACCTGCTCTTTACGCTTTTGCTGCCGTTGGCGGTGCCTGTCTGCGTTAGCTCGCGCTTCCATAATGGCTCCTTAATGTCCGGCAGGGCAGGATGCGCAGCGATGCTGCTGCTCAAACTGGCTGAAGAAATTATTTCCTTTGTCGTCAACCAGCATAAAGGCGGGCAGATTTTCGACCTCCATCATCCACACCGCTTCCATGCCCAGTTCGGGATACTCAAGGCAGCGCAGGCTTTTCACATACTGCTGCGCCAGCAGAGCCGCCGCACCGCCGATACTGCCGAGGTTGAAGCCGCCGTGCTTATGGCAGGCATCGGTGACTTGCTGGCTGCGGTTGCCTTTGGAAAGCATGATCAGGCTTCCGCCCGCGGCCTGGAAAGCATCGACGTAGCCATCCATGCGCCCGCCAGTGGTCGGACCGAGGGAACCGCAGGCCTGATTCTCCGGTGTTTTCGCCGGGCCAGCGTAATAGACGATATGGTTTTTCATATACTCCGGCATCGGTTCGCCGTTATCCAGCCGCGCTTTGATTTTGGCGTGAGCAATATCGCGGGCGACCACGATCGGGCCGCTTAACGACAACCGGGTGCCGATCGGCAGGGTGGACATATCGCGCAGAATCTCGCGCAGCGGGCGGTTCAGGTTGATCTGTACGGTCCGGGCGTCGTTTTCCTCACGGCAGGCGTCCGGAATGTATTTCCCTGGGTTATGTTCCAGCTTCTCCAGCCAGATACCATGCTTATTGATTTTCGCTTTGATATTTCGGTCTGCGGAGCAGGAAAGTGCCATGGCGACAGGGCAGGAACCGCCGTGTCGCGGCAGGCGGATGACGCGAATATCGTGGGCGAAGTACTTGCCGCCAAACTGGGCGCCGATGCCGAATTCGCGGCTGGCGTTGAGCAGCGTGGTTTCCAGCGCCGTGTCGCGGAACGCCTGACCCAGCTCGTTCCCGCTGGTGGGCAGATTGTCATAATATTTTGTTGAAGCCAGCTTCGCGACCTTCAGCGCCTGGTCGGCAGAGAGGCCGCCGACCACAAAGGCAATGTGATACGGTGGACAGGCTGCAGTACCGAGCGACTTCATCTTCTCGATCAGGAACGCGGTGAGTTTCTCCGGCTGCAAAATGGATTTCGTTTCCTGGAACAGCGCGGCTTTGTTAGCAGAACCGCCGCCTTTATTGACAAACAGGAAGCGGTATTCGCTCCCCGGTGTGGCGCTGATGTCTATCTGCGCCGGCAGGTTGGTCTGGGTATTTACCTCGGTATACATGTCCAGCGGTGCGTTTTGCGAATAGCGCAGGTTACACTCGCTAAAGGTGGCGTAAATCCCTCTGCTCAGCGCTTCGGCATCGTCCCCACCGGTCCAGACGTGCTGGCCTTTGCTCGCCACAATGGTGGCCGTGCCGGTATCCTGACAGTTTGGCAGTATGCCTTTTGCCGATACTTCGGCGTTGCGCAGCAGCTGCAGAGCGACATACTTATCGTTACTGCTGGCCTGCGGGTCGTGCAGGATGCTGGCTATCTGCTGTAAATGTCCGGCGCGCAGGAAAAATGAGGCTTCATAAAACGCCTGCTGGGCCAGCAAGGTCAATGCCTCAGGCGCCACTTTAATGACCTCCTCGCCCTCCAGCTCCGTCACCGTAACGTGTTGCGCGCTGAGGAGTTCATATTCCGTCGTATCTTCACTCTGAACAAACAGGTCCTGCCAGACAAATGGTTTAGACATAGTACTTCTCACTTTGTGGTTGTTTTTACCGGGCACTGGCGCAACTGCCGCGCCCGGCTTACAGAATCACAGCCGGTTGGGATCAATGGGCTAAAAAGAGACTGGCCTGCGTCGCCTCAGCGACATACGCAATCGTCTGCTGGGCGCGGACGCTATTCCCGGCGACATCCAGCGGTGGCGAATAGACCGCGATGGCGTATTGGCCGGGCACGATGGCAACCATGCCGCCGCCGACGCCGCTCTTCGCCGGGATCCCAACGGTGTACAGCCATTTGCCGCTGCCGTCGTACAGCCCGGCAATCGCCATTTCCGCCAGAACCTGCGGCACGTAGCGTTCATTCAGCAACTGCTTACCGTTGAAAGGCGATTTGCCCCTGTTCGCCAGCACCGCGCCCATTTTGGCGAGCTGCTCAACGGTGATGTCTACAGAACACTGGCGGGTATAGATTTCGACGGCATCCCGGGTATCGCCATAAAAGCTGTTATAGGACGCCATCAGCATCGCCAGCGCCTGGTTATGCTGATTGGTCTCCATTTCTGATTTGAACACCGGCTCGTTGACGGTCAGCGAGGCATCCGCCCACGCGTTGAGGTTATCGAGAATTTTGTTCCAGCGGTCGGACTTATCTTTCGCCTCAATCAGGCTTACCGTGCTCATCGCCCCTGCATTGACCAGCGGGTTTTCCGGCGCCCCTTTGGTCAGCTCAACCGCCAGGCCGGAGTTGAAGGGCAGACCGGTCGCACTGGCGCCGAGTTTATCCAGGACCTCCTGTGGGCCACGCTGCTCCATCGCCAGCGCCAGGGTGAAAACTTTGCTCAGCGACTCCATGGGAAATGCTTTTTTCACATCGCCAACCTGGTAAATGTTGCCGTCAACGGTGGCGAGGGTGATGGCGAAATTATTGGGGCTATAGGTCGCCAGGGCGGGAATGTAGTCGGCGACTTTTCCCTCAAAATTATCTTTAAATTTTTGATGAGCCTGCTCCAGCAGCTGCGCGTAATCCGGCGCGGGTTGCGCCAGCGTGGCAGCGCTAAAAAACAGGCTGACCGATAAGAGGCTGACGCCGAAAATGTTTATCTTCATGGGCTATCCTGTAAATCGAATAACGACAGGCCAACGACCGTTGGCCTTTGTAATCAATACATGGCGATTTCAGTGTCTGAAGCGGTACTTTCTTTGGCCGGAACCTTGCCGCGGCAGCCGACGCCGAAGTGCTCGCCTTCCCAGCGACCGACGATAGCGGCACCCATCGCGTTACTCATCACGTTGGTGGCGGAACGGCCCATGTCGAGGAACGGATCGACGCCCATCAGCAGAATCAGGCCCGCTTCCGGAATGTTGAACTGGTTGAGCGTGGCGGCAATAACCACCATTGATGCACGCGGCACGCCCGCCATCCCTTTCGAGGTCAGCATCAGGATCAGCAGCATGGTGATCTGCTCCCCAATGCTCAGTTCGATGTTGCACGCCTGGGCGATAAACACGGTAGCAAACGAGCAGTAGGCCATTGAGCCGACGAGGTTAAAGGAGTAGCCGATCGGCAGGACAAAGCTGGCAATCCTGGAGGAGACGCCGAATTTTTCCAGTTTGTTCAGCGTGCCAGGGAAAGCCGCTTCTGAACTTGACGTCGTAAAAGCCAGCAGCGCAGGTTCGAGGATCGCTTTTGTCAGACGACGGATGCACGGACCGACAATCATGGTGGACAGGCCAATCAGAATCGCCCACAGCAGGCCGAGCGTCATGTAGAACTCACCCATGAAAATACCGGCGCTGACCATCACACCCAGACCGCGTTCGGCAATCAGCCCGGAGATCGCGGCAAACACGGTCAGCGGTGCAAACAGCATGACGTAGCCCGTCAGCTTGAGCATCACGTGGACCAGAGAGTCGAGCACCTTAATGATGGGCTCGGCTTTCTCGCCAATGGCCGCCAGGCTGCAGCCCAGGAAAATCGAGAACACCACGATTTGCAGAATCTCGTTACGGGCCATGGCATCAACGATGCTGGTCGGTACCGCGTGAGAGATAAACACTTTCAGCGTAAACGGTTCGGACTGAACGGCTGCTACGGCCCCGGCGTCATGAGCGACAAAGTTAATGCCTGCGCCAGGCTGGAAGATATTGACGATAACCAGCCCCAGCGCGATCGACAGCAGCGAAGCACAAATAAAGAGGAAAAAGGTTTTGGAGAATATACGGCCGAGTGTTTTCGCATCACCCATTTTGGCTATGCCGACCACCAGGGTTGAAATAACCAGCGGGGCGATAATCATTTTCACCATGCGTAAGAATATCGTGGTGAAAATAGAAATATCCTGTGCGTACGATTTTGCTGTATCTGCTGATGCCATATTATTAATGACCACCCCGGCTATCATGCCGAGTATCAAACCTAATATGATCATTTTTGTTAAGCTTATTTTTTTCATGTTTACTCCATCGGATAAAGGTTGGTTAAGGTGTAGGGTCGCGTGCGCCTGAGCCCTGACGAGCCGCTCAGGCGCACGTTTGTTGTGGCCAACCGCATGAATTATCTGGAATACAGTGATACAGCAAATATCTATATCCCAATGGACGTTGTTGTATTTGTAGTGTTACAGATCAAACTCAATGCTTAATAACGGTGCATGCTGCTGGGCACCATAAACATCATTGTCACCAATGTTGCCGGAGATAATATCGCGAGGCATGACGATTTTGACCGCATTGGCCGGGTCGAACCAGACAATGCGATGTATAAAGTCAGGCTTCACGTTATATAAACGGGCGATAAGCTGTGGCGTTAATTGCTTCGAGGCTTTTACCCGCTGATAGTCTTCATGCGTTTTAAATAAAATATCCAGAACCAGCTCATACGGTCCGGCGTTTTTTGAGCGAATGACCTGTGCCAGTGAGCGAATACTCTGTTTCATAACCGAACCCCTTCTGGCGTGACCTGCTCAAGGTGGAAATCAAATCGCAGCGCGTCGCTCGCTTCGATCAGGTGATAGATTGAGAACTCATACACCGGGCCGCTCTGAATGTCGGAAGGGGAGAACGGGAACGCGAGGTTGCCCGCTGTGGCGATCCGGTTTTCATAGCCGTAATGCAGCAGGGTAGAGCGCACCAGCGAACAGACGCTGTTGGCGATATCCTGGGTGGGAGCCACCACATCCAGCAAAATACCCAGCTCGTGCCCGGCAGACTGCACCGGCTCATGGTTGCCCATCACGCCATTCTTTCCGTACAGGTGGAACGTCATGCGGATACTGTCGTCATTCAACGAGAGGTTGCGCTTCACGCTGACCTGCACTTCTTCGAGGATGTTATCGATCCCGGCAATCATGATTGGGTCGCGCGTACCGGCAATGGTCAGACAGCGGAAGCCGACCCGGCGAGCGCCTTCCAGCTTCAGCGCATACGGCGTTTCTTCGTGGCGGGAACCGCTGACGTACACTTCGCCCTCATTGACCGCTTTGAAGCTGCACCCTTTCAGGTTCAGCACGCCGCCCGGCCCCGGCAGGAAGTACGGGTCGGATTTCTCATACAGGGTGTGCGCCGCGGCCGACGTTTCGGTGAATTTACGCTTCGGATTAAACGTTTTCAGCGTAAAGCCGTGCTCGTCAATGATGCCCATCGCGCAGTCGGAGCCGGACCCTGGCGTAGCGGCAATCGCCGCGCACTCAAGGATCTTACCGCAGTGCAGCGCCAGACCTTCATCGAAGCCCTGCATAATGGGCAGTGCGGCAAAGCAGGCCGGATCGTACGCCCGCCCGCCCAGTACCACCTGTGCCCCGGCCGCCAGCGCCCGCTGGAAAGGCTCAATGCCCATCTGCGCCACGATATAGGTGCTCTCTTCGATGGCCTCGTGGGTCAGTTCCGGGACGAAATCCAGAGCTGTGATTTTCCCGTTGTCCAGTGCCTGATGCACCGTGGCTTTATCGACATCCGATGGGATCAGCGCCATCGAGAATGAGAGCTTCTCTTCCTGAGCAATCTCAAGGATTATCTGCCGGCACCACTCCAGATGCGGTGCGGCACCGGACCCTCCGGCGGTGCCGATCACCACCGGGATGTTGTGCTTAACGCCAGCCACAATCATATAGCGCAGATCGCGTTTTACCCCCGCCCGGTCGGTGAAAGGCTTACCTGCCCCCAGGTAGTGGGGACCCGGGTCGGATGAGCCCGCGTCAACAGCAATAAGATCCGGCGAGGCTTCCATGGCCTTACGAAAACTCTCTTCCGGGAAGCCATAGCCCAGGATTGCCGTTGGCGATAAGATCTTAAATGTACGTGCCATCATTTAATCCTTAGTGTGCAACAATGCGATGGTGCGGTGCATTTCGTTAAACACGATGTTAAGACCTTCATCGAAGCCCATGCCCGGTTTGATCAACATGCGCATCGGGCGAGCGGCCAGAGCCACGTGCACGCAGGTGCGGGCGCTGATTTCCGTTTCGTTACAGGTACCGCCCTGATAGGCTTCCATGCCATGTTTGTTGCAGTACAGCACCGCATCAACGATGTTGTGAATACCGCCCAGATCCGGGGTTTTAATCTGCACCATGTGGCAGCTGCCCGCATCGGTGAAGTCCACAATGTCCTGATAGGTGTTACACCACTCATCGGCAACGATTTTCACGCCAGAGCCCAGACGCATCAGCTCGTGGGTGATGGCGGTCAGCAGGCGGATTTGATCCGGTTTATTACCCGCATCCACCGGTCCCTCAATATAGAGCGGCAGGCCCTGGGCCTCTTTTTCGAGGCTGGCGATATAGGCGGCGCAACGTACCGGGTCCATATCGAAAATCAAACCGATAGTGCCGTACACGTCGATGTGCAACGTCGGGCGATAGTGCGGGCTGGTGCGCAGGCTTAAGATGCGGTCGGATAACCAGCGCACATACTCACGCAGTTTTTCCCCTTTCAGGCCCAGTTTCTCTTCCACGTTGTTGATAAGCGCATGCGGCAGTACGTCAACGCCTTTGAGGATCATCTTGTCGACGGCGATATAGCGGTCGTCGCCGCTCTGTCCGAATAACGGAATGGCTTCAGGGACACACGGCAGTTGCCATTCATCACAAACGACTTCCGTTTTCAGACGACCGGTCGCCAGTGCCGTCGCGTCGAGCAGCGCCTGCGACAGGCCATAACGTACGGCGGTATGCAGCAGATGGCCGTCGATACGCAGTTCGTCAAAGAATCGGGCGTTCGTCAGGAAGCGGTCAACGTCGCGGCCTTCCAGCAGCGGCTTGATGTGATCGTTAAGGAACGGAATGAAGTGTTCAGCCAGGAACAGCGGATCGCGACCGCCTGCACCTGAATATTGCACCGCTGCACAATCGCCCACCGCCACCGCGCCGTTTTCCAGAATCAACTGCACGGAGACGCATTCACCCGCCTGACGAACTGACGTAAACCCAGGCGTGACCGGGTTGCCGGTATAGATAAATCCGTCATGCCCGGCACCGTTTTTAATTGCCTGCTGATCGTCAAAATAGAACGAGGAGTAGCCTGCGGTGAAAAGGGCCTGTTTAATTTTCATTATGGTCTTCCTATTAATTTACTGTGGGATACCGCGTTGATGTCATCAACAACCATCTGGAATGAGGGTTTACGTCCTTCAAAACGCGCGCGCTCGGCGACGTAATCGTGATGCAGGTCGAGGATATCTTTCGGCAGCGGAACCGCGCCGGCTTCCAGCACGCGAATGGCACCGGCGTTATCACGAACCGGCAGAATTTTGCCCGCGTTGCAGGAGGCGGGGGCAAACGGCACGTCCAGCACGCCAGCTTCAAACGCCAGCACCGTACCGCGCGCGACATCGCCGTTGCCCAGCTCGAAGACTTTCTTCAGCACGGCGCGGACTTCACTCTTAATCAGCTCGACTTCCTGCTCGACGGCGGCACACGGCGGGAATTTCTGATCGCTCACCATGTTGAGCATCTGACGCGAGGCTTTCAGTCCCTGGGCGTTGGCGGCGGCGGTGGGTATACCGAATGCTTCGTGCGGGCTCTTGGTGATCACTTTGGTCGCTCCGGACATCCCGGCCACCGCTGCGCCCCAGGAGATAATGGCAAACGCTTTCGACTCATCTTCCGGGAACCCCCCCATCCACTGGTGGAAGACGGTGCTCAGCTCGTAATCGTCAAAACCGTGGTTATGGAAATATTCGTGGGACAGTTCACGCAGAGCCTGAATAGCAGCAATATCCTGCGTCAGGCTACCCACCTGGCCGTAGCCAACGGTGATTGACTTCACGCCCTGTTCCAGCGCCAGCAGACCTTCGATAATCGCCACCGAGTGGGAGACAAACGGCGGGATCAGGGTGCCGGTCAGCGGGCCAAACGGTTCACGGTTAATGCGAATGCCGTTCTCCTCGTACAGGCCCATCAGGCGGTCGCAGTACTGCCAGTCGCGGATAGATTTTTCCAGAGTGACGCGCTTGGCGTACGGAATGTTGTAAGAGATACCGCCGCCTTCATAGCTGGTAAAGCCGCTGGCCATCGCGATCTCCGCCAGCAGGCGCGCATCCGGCGTGCCGTGACGTACCTGAATCGGTTTCTCCAGCGCTTCGGTCATGCGGCGGCACGCGGCGACGCCATGGTTGACGACCGGTAAGCCGTTCAGTTTGGAGGTACCCGCTTCGATGGATTTTTGGATCCCTACCGCGGCCTCTTCATAGCGATTCAGACGGGTATAGGCATCGATGGTGCTGGGCAGCAAATCACACTCTTCCTGCAGCGTTTTCAGCAGGGCAATATGTTCATCCATGAGCGCTACGCCTGCGCGCGGCTGGCTCAGGGTTTTACCTTCCTGGTCGGCCTTCAGTAGTGCGTGAGAAAAGCGTTTTTGCTCAGGAATGGTTTGCTGGTACTTCACGCCATCTTCGAAGTTCTCAACGTCCTTGCCGGTATGCCAGGTTTGTAAGACCTGTTGCCGCTCAGTCATGAATTCGTCATGGGTTAGCTTTTTATTTCGAAGTTCCATTCGTTGCTGCCTTAGGTTTTATAGGGTTAAACAATGAATACTGGTGCGAGCCGCCGCCTGCGGGTCCAGCCTGGCGACATTCGCCAGCAGAGGAAGCAGACCTTTTGCATCGCGGTAATAATCAAACTGCCCGGGTAAAAGAATGCGTCTGCTGCTGTCGTCCAGCTCGCGGTACTTCAGCCAGCGGTGCACATCGAACTGGCTGGCGCGGGAGAGCCATCCCCCGGAACCCACCACTTTGCGCACGGTGGTGAGATCGCGCCCCACCTGCAAATCGACGTTGCCGACGCAGGTACAGACCTGTTTTTTGGTGCCGGCATGGCGTTCGCTGGCGTACCCCACGCACAGCCCGGCCAGTAGCGTGTCGAAATGTTTTTCTTCTTCGGTGACAGGCAGATAATCCGGATGTGCGACCAGATGACGCAGATAGCCATAAAACGCGTCCTTGCGCAGAGGCTGATGGGCGAACACCGCGTTCACCAGTTCCTGCGTACTTTCACCGACCACGACCGCCGAGACGCGCATGCCGAGGTCTCCCTCTACGGTGCGTTTCACAAATGGCTCAGGCACGCCGTGCAGAACGGTATCCGGCGAGAGCGTGTTGGCGCTGGCGGAATAGACGTCGGTGGTGGCACCGCCCATGTCGATCAGCATGAATTCTTTCCACGCGCTGTCGACCTCACTGATCGCTTTCACCAGCTCGTAGACGGTCCATGGCGTGGGCATCGGCTCTTCGCCGGTTTCCCCGACGATAACGTCCAGTCCTTTCCCCTTCACGATGCGGGAAAGAAACACATCGCAGATGGCCTTGCGGGCGGCATAAGGATTCGGGTGATCGAGGTCAGGCAACACATTGTCGACGGTGATCAAATCTTTATGGCCAAGAATGGCCTGCACGTCGTCCTGAATATCGCGATTTCCGGCGTAAATAATGGCGCAATCCAGCGAGGACGCTGCCAGCGCGCGGGCATTGGCAAGACCGTAGCTCTCTTCTCCGCCGTCCGTACCGCCTGTGAACAGCAGGATGTCCGGCGGGGAGTCCTCCAGCGCCTGGATATCGTGGCGATTCAGTTTGTAGGAGTAGTACTGAGCGATTTTGGCGCCCGCTGAATGGGCGGTGACTTTGGCCGACTCCAGGGTTATCGACGGCACCAGCCCCATTGCGGCAACGGCGAGGCCGCCTTTTGCCGACGAAGAGTATTTCAGCGTAACGTCCCCGCTGTTCAGCAACGGTCGCGCATCGGCAACGTTTAGCACCTGGTTCAGGCTGGTAAAGAAGCCCTCCGCCAGATGGTGGGTCGTCGTTGGGGTCAGCACGTGGTTGACCAACGTAAGCGCATCACCTTCCGGCGTGAAGAGTGCGGCTTTGGTCCACGTCGAGCCAATGTCGACTGAGACGATTTGCATCAGAAGCCCTCTTCAAGACAGAGCTCTTCAACGCGCTGACGCTGCTGGATATCATTCGCCATCAGCTGACAGACGTCTTCCAGGTCGTGGCTCGGGGCGAACACGCGGTTGAAACCCATCTCTTTGAATTTGGCTTCGACATCGGCAAAATCGTGCTTACCCACGACCAGATTACCGCCAACAAAAAGCAGAATGTCGCCGATACCGCGTTCGATGCAGCGCTCACGCAGCCCCAGACAGTCGATGTCGCCATGGCCGTAGATGGATGAAACGACAATAGCATCAGCACCTGTTTCGATGGCCGCATCAATATATTCATCCTGGCTCACCATGACACCAAGATTGATAACGTGAAAATCATGAGAAGTAAAAACGCGGTCCAGAACTTTATTGCCTACCGCATGGCAGTCAGCACCAATGACGCCAATGACAAGTGTTGATTTCTTCATGGGTAATCCTCTGTAGGGCTGATTGTGAAAATACAATGGGTATTAAAAATGAATAATGTACTCAGGGTCTGCTAATGGTGTTGAAGTGTGTTTGGAAGAGGAAAAGGAAGCAATTGATCTATTTTCAAAAAATCCTTCCTAAAACGATGATGGTGATTCATTGTCATTGCAAAGTCTGTTAAATCAAGGTCTTGCGTGTGGCTTATTATTGCTTTGATATTTATCTGTAAACGTTGCTGACAAAACCAATGTAATATTTGTGATCGCGCGCCTGTTTTATTGCTGAAGGCGTTTAATAATGTTTTTAAGCGTAACAGGCATCTCGATATTGTCGTGCGGGCAGGGCGGGGACGTTATTTGCGGTTTTATTGATATTGGTCATAAATACCATTCGTACAATTAAGAGAGAGTGATAAACACATCAACTTTTTGACCTGTGGAGGGGATATATAATTCAGCGCTAATTTTAAATATCCGTTTTCTTGCGTCTTTGAATATTTAATCTGAGGATATAATGATGAGTAAAGGGAAAGTTTGGCTTGTAGGGGCAGGGCCTGGCGATGCGTCTTTGATAACGGTAAAAGGTCTGCACTGTATCCGCCACGCGGAAGTGATTGTCCACGATCGCCTGGTTAACCCCGAACTCCTGGCGCAGGCTCCGGCAGGCTGTTTGATTATTGATGTCGGTAAAACCCCGAGCCATCATCCGGTTCCTCAGGAACAAATCAATGCCCTGCTGGTCAGGCATGCCGGGGAGGGACGGCAGGTGGTGCGCCTGAAAGGCGGGGACCCTTACGTTTTTGGTCGCGGGGGTGAAGAGGCCGAGCAGCTGGCGAAAGACGGCCTGTCGTTCGAAATTGTGCCGGGGATCAGTTCTGCGATTGGCGGGCTGGCCTATGCCGGGATCCCGGTCACGCACCGTCATTACGCCTCCAGTTTTCATATAGTGACCGGTCATATGTGCCAGGGGAACGACCCGCAAAACTGGCATGCGCTGGCGAAAGTCAACGGAACGTTGATCGTTTTGATGGGAATGACCTGGCTGACGGAAATCTGCCAGCAGCTGATCGAGGGAGGCATGTCCGCTGCGATGCCGGTGGCGGTAGTGATGTATGCCAGCCAGTCTCGTCAGCAGATCGCCAAAGGTACGCTGACCGATATCCATCTTGAGGTTGAACGTCAAAAACTGCATGCCCCTGCGCTTATTGTCGTCGGTGAGGTCGTCAACCTGCAGGAGATACTGGCGTTTTCCGCATCACATCTTGCGCTGAATGAGGTTGCTGTCTGATGTTATCCTCACATCTAGCGAAATAGCCGAGTGAAACGAATGAGTGAGCATGGTGGTAACGTTCTGGAAACGGGGCTGCAGTTGGGGATCGATCCCGGGTTGCTGCTGGACTTTAGCGCGAACATCAATCCGTTAGGGCTACCCGAGCGCGTCAGGTCGCTCATTGTGTCCCATCTGGATATCATCATGCAGTATCCGGACGTTGAATACCGCCATCTTCACCAGGCGCTGGCCAGCGCCAGTCGGTGTGAGTATGACCAGACGATTGCCGGGAATGGCGAAACGGAGTTGATCTATGGCCTGGTGCGAACGCTTGCCCCTCGCCGGGCAATGCTGCTGGTGCCGGGGTTTGCCGAGTATCGCCGGGCATTGCAGCAGCAGGGATGCCAGATAATCGATTATGTACTGAGTGAGTCGAACGGGTTCCAGGTGGATTTTTCCCTACTGGATGCCGTTCGCGCGCACCGGCCCGATTGCCTGTTCATCGCGACCCCGAACAACCCTACCGGGTTAATGCCTGATGCCGATCTACTCGACCGCCTGGCCTCGCTGTGCGAAGCGCTGCAGATTGCGCTGATTGTTGATGAAGCATTCATCGATTTTATGCCGCAGGGCTCGACGCTGGCCCCACGGCTGGCTGAGTCACGCTATCTTTACCTGCTGCGTTCCCTGACCAAGTTTTTTGCCATTCCCGGACTGCGCCTGGGATATCTGCTGAGCGGAAATACGCACACTATTCGCCAGATGAAACGCACCCGTGAACCCTGGTCCGTGAATGCGTTATCGGCGCTGGTGGGGCAGCATTTGTTACTGGATGAGGACTATATTTCTCGCAGCCATGCCTGTATCGCCCGGGAGCGGGATTTCCTGTTGCAGGCAATGACGCGCTTTTCATCGCTGGTGGTCTGGGAGCCGCAAGCCAATTTTATCTTCTTCCGCTGCCTGCGTCAGGGGTTCAACCTGAAGGCAGCGCTGCTCGGCCATCACATCCTTATCCGCCACTGTGAAAACTACCCAGGGCTCGATCGTGACTACTATAGAATTGCCGTGCGTACCGAAGCGGAGAACCGCCGGTTTATTGCCGCGCTGAGTCAGGTTTTAGAAGGCTAAGGCGATGGACTATTTCCCGATTTTTTGCAACCTGAAGGGTAAACGCTGCCTGATCGTCGGTGGCGGGCAGGTGGCGACGCATAAGGCGAAGAGTTTGCTGGCAGCCGGGGCAGTGCTGCGTCTGGTTGCCCCCACCCTGACGCCAGAACTTGCCACTCTGCACGCGTGCGGTGACATCGAATGGTTCCCGGCAACGTTTGCGCCGCAGTATCTGCACGCCTGCTGGCTGGTCATCGCCGCGACCAGCGATCCGCAGGTGAACCGTCAGGTCGCCGGGGCTGCCAGCGCGAGGCATCTGTTTTGCAATGTCACAGACGACCTTTCTGCCGCCACCTTTATTTCACCGGCCATTATTGACCATTCACCGGTTATTATTGCGCTCAGCTGTGGGGGCAACGCGCCGGTGTATAGTAAGATCCTCAAAGCGCATGTCGCCGCGCATCTTCCTCCAGGTATGCAGGAAAGCGTGCGGCTGGCGGGAGCGCTTCGTGAAAGGGTAAACGGTGTGTGCAGTGACCGGGAGCGCAAGCGTGCATTTTGGGCCGCGTTCTTCCGGCATGTTCCGCTGCAACAGGCCCTGGCGCAGGAACACGAACACGAGGTCAGGCAGCAGGTGGAGTGGCTCATTCAGCACAGGTTGCTCTCAGAGTAGCGTCACGCCGCCTTTTACCATCCGCAGCAGGTGTTGTTCAGGCCAGTGGCGGGTGAGCTGTTTTTTCGCTAACAGCCATTTCACATAATCGACATCGTCTTTATTTCTGTCCAGCATTAGCCCCACGACGCTTCCGCTGTGCGCCACGTTGACCCCGTAGATACCGCACTCCTCCACCAGTGAGAGCAGAGCGTCAAAATCCGGTTTCGGCAGCAGCGTCTGACTGGCGATGGCGCTGAGGGTGGCCGCTTCGCCCAGCCGGTAAGGGCTTTGCGTCATACAGGCTTCCTGTACCTTTTCCCATGCGCGTTTCAGCGCTGGCGCACCGGCATGTAACCCCGCCTGACGCGGGATGCGGTGGTAATCGGCCGTGCGCAGCGTTTGCGGACTTTCCAGAACAAGCAGGTCGAGAGTGGGCTGGGCGTCACAGGGAATTTGGGTAGAGGCGTCGTTATGATCGAAAAGGGTTAACTGGCGAAACACGGTACTGTCGGTGGGTTCGAGCGAAACGCAAAGCGTTGCCAGCGCGCTTTCGTCGAGCTGATACCCCAGATGGTGAGCGGTGGCGACGGCGGTGGCGGCAATATCTGCGGTGCTGCTGGCCATCCCTTTGGCAATCGGGATGGTCGAGTGCACATCAATGCGAATATCCTGGCTCAACTGCGCCGGGTAGTGCCAGTACTGCAATAACCGTTCAACCATCGCGCGCGACAGCGGGCGTTCATCCGCCAGAGGTGAGCCGTGGCTCACCTCAACAGTGCTGTACCATTCGACAGGGCAGGAGACCAGCTTTTCACTGCCCAAAATCCAGCCCTGGATAAGCTCACCGCACGACGCGGGGCATTGCGCAACAGCCACGTTCTCACCTTTCTGGTCAGTCATTTCTGAAACATAGTGTCATGAGGATAATCCTCTTACCTTGATATACCGCAAATTCCCTTTCTGGATAACCTACATATTATTCTGCGATCCCGCTGAACGCGTAATGCATCAATAAAATCGCACGGGCTTACGTTTAACAGCCATATTATGTTATTGCCAGTTTTTAATATCTTAATGAATTTTGATCACGATAAAATGAAAAAATATCAAGTGATGCAATAACTTGTCGTAGCGCAATAAATATCGAGATTTTAAGCGTAATTATCTTTGCTTTTTATTTTTTGTGATAAAACGTTGAGTTATTGAGAAAGGCGTCAATTACTCTGATGCCACGTTTTACTCAGCAGGTATTTTTTTTACGGTTAAGTAATTACCTAAGGTGAATTGAAACGCCGTAAATAGCATTGCTGTTTTCTTTCTCATAATGTAAGCCGACAGGTTTGCCACATTTGTGGCAGGGAAGGGGGTGACAATCCCCCGCAGCCCCCGCTGCTGTGATGCTGACGACCCCGTAATGACCACTGATCGTGAGATTGGGAAGGACGGGCGAGGAGGACGCTAAGCCAGAAGACCTGCCTGTCGGGAACGTTCAACAACTTCGGTGGGAAGTGGGTTGTACTGATGCATACAGTCGAAAGACTGGGGCGACGTGTATCTATACCACTCATCCACCCTGAACAGGATCAGGGTCATGGAGCCAAAGCAGTACGCGTTTGTTCTGGCAGGTACAGGAAGCGGTTGTGGTAAAACCACGGTGACGCTTGGCCTGTTGAGTCTGTTAAAACAGCGTGGGTTACGCGTCCAGCCGTACAAAGTGGGCCCTGACTATCTTGATACCGGCTGGCATACCAAAGTCAGCGGTACCGCCTCCCGCAACCTCGACAGCTTCATGCTGCCTGAACCGATCCTCAACGCGCTGTTTTGCGAGCATATGCAGCAGGCGGATATCGCGGTCATTGAAGGCGTGATGGGGCTGTATGACGGCTACGGCACCGATCCGAATTATTGCAGCACCGCCGCGATGGCAAAACAGCTGGGCTGTCCGGTGATTCTGCTGGTAGACGGCAAGGCGGTTTCTACGTCGATTGCCGCGACCATAATGGGTTTTCAGCGATTCGATCCCACCCTCAATATTGCCGGGGTGATTGTTAATCGGGTTAACAGCGAATCACATTATCAGTTGCTCAAAGCGGCAATTGAACACTACTGCACGGTACCCGTCCTGGGTTATGTGCCTCGCGTTGAGGGTGTCAGTTTACCCGAGCGCCATCTGGGATTGGTCACCGCCCGGGAGTCGGTTGCGGATTCGCAGACCTGGCAGAATTTTGCCGCCCTTCTCGAACGTACGCTGGATATCGAACAACTTCTCGCACTCAGCCAGATGGCGTCGCTGCCGCAGGGTGCCTGGCCTGCGCTGCCTGATGGGGACGCCGGGCGCGGGTTAACGCTCGCGATGGCTGACGACGACGCCTTCAACTTCTATTACCCGGATAACATCATGCTGCTCGAACGTACCGGGGTCGAGATAATCCGCTTTAGTCCGCTCCGGGAGAGCCGTTTACCTGACTGCCAGATGGTCTGGCTCGGGGGCGGTTACCCGGAGCTTTATGCGGCACGGCTTGCGGAAAACACCACAATGCTCGCCAGCCTGCAGGAGGCGCACCGGCGCGGCGTGGCGATCTACGCCGAATGTGGCGGGCTGATGTATCTCGGCAGCGCGCTGGAAGATAGCGAGGGAGTGACCCACCGGATGGCCGACATTCTCCCCGGCTACAGCCGGATGGGTAAACGGCTGACCCGTTTTGGCTATTGTGAGGCGCAGGCGCGCCAGCCCACGCTGCTGGCCGATGGCGGGGAGGTGCTGCGTGGGCATGAATTCCACTATTCCGACTTCTTCCCCGATACCCCAGCGGTGCTGGCGTGCCGAAAAGTGCGCGATGGCGTGACGATGCAGGAATGGGCGGGCGGCTGGCAGGTTGGCAACACGTTCGCAAGCTACCTGCACCTCCACTTTGCCCAACGTCCCATGATGCTCAGCCGCTGGCTGGCGGCGGCGAGGGGGGCGCGATGACTCTGCTGGCATGGTGCGTCGCGTGGCTGCTTGATGTCATCATCGGCGACCCACAAAACTGGCCGCACCCGGTGCGCTGGATAGGCAACCTGATTAATGCGGTGCAGCGCGGCATACGCCACTGCTGCCATAGTGACGCGGCGTTACGCATTGGCGGCGGCGTAATGTGGCTGGCGGTGGTGGGGCTGACCTGGGGCGTGGCCTGGGGCGTGCTGACGCTCGGACGGATGGTACATCCCTGGCTGGGCTGGGCCATTGAAGTGTGGATGATTTTTACCGTGCTGGCCGGACGCAGTCTGGCAAACGCCGCACGGGACGTTCAACGCCCTTTGCAAGCGGGCGACCTTGATGAAAGCCGCGAAAAACTCTCCTGGATAGTGGGGCGCGATACCTCTCAGCTTCAGCCGGAACAGATCAACCGGGCGGTGGTGGAGACCGTCGCGGAGAACACGGTCGACGGCATTATCGCCCCGCTGTTTTTCCTTCTGCTGGGCGGGGCGCCGCTGGCGATGGCCTATAAAGCGGTGAATACCCTCGATTCAATGGTGGGCTACAGGCACGAAAAATACCGCGCGATCGGCATGGTCAGCGCCCGTATGGATGACGTGGCGAACGCAATTCCCGCGCGCCTGAGCTGGCTCTTGCTGAGCATTGCGGCGTGGCTATGCCGCGAGGGACCCTCCCGCGCGCTGCGCGTCGGCTGGCGCGACCGCTACAACCACAGCAGCCCCAACTGCGCGTGGGCTGAAGCGACGGTTGCCGGCGCGCTGGGCGTCCGGCTTGGCGGACCCAACACCTATTTTGGTCAGCGCGTGGAAAAGCCCTGGATTGGCGACGCGCTGCGCCCGATTGCAGTAGACGATATTTCCCGAACGATTCGACTGATGTGGGTTTCCTCCACCCTGGCGCTGGTGCTGTTTATCGCAGCACGCTGGCTGATGGTTGGCGTGGCCTGAGGACAAGAGACAATGCAATACATCCAGCAACCCCAGGCGATTGAAGCCAAAAGTTTCGACATCATTGGCGAGATCATTCGCGAAACGCGGCCGGAGTACCGGTTCGCCAGCCCGCTGCATGAGGCGATCGTCAAGCGGGTAATCCATACCACTGCAGATTTTGACTGGCTGGATATTCTCTGGTTTTCAGATGACGCCATAGAGCAGCTTTGCGCGGCGCTCCGTCGCCCCTCCGTCATCTATACCGATACCACGATGGCGCTCTCCGGGATCAACAAAACGCTGCTGGCCACATTCGGGGGCGAATGTCGTTGCTATATCAGCGACCCGCGGGTGGTAGCACAGGCAAAAGCACAGGGAATCACCCGCTCGATGGCGGCCGTTGATATCGCGGTGACGGAAGAGAGTGAGAAGGTCTTCGTCTTTGGCAATGCGCCAACGGCACTGTTTCGCCTGCTTGAGCATGATGTTGCCGTCAGTGGCGTGGTGGGCGTCCCGGTGGGGTTTGTGGGGGCGGCGGAATCGAAAGAGGCGCTGACGCACAGCCATTTGCCCGCTATTGCGGCACTCGGGCGCAAAGGCGGCAGCAATGTGGCAGCAGCGATTGTGAACGCCATGCTCTATTACCTGCAGGGGGCGCGATGAGCGATTCAACCTTCGATGCCCCGGTATGGCATAACGGGAAGGCGTTACGCAAAGGCTACACCACCGGTTCCTGCGCGACCGCGGCAGCGAAAGTCGCCGCGCTGATGGTGCTGCGCCAGCACCTCATTCATCAGGTCTCCATTGTCACGCCCTCCGGCGTTACGCTGTGTCTGAACGTGGAATCGCCGCACATTGAAGGACAGCAGGCGATTGCCGCCATCCGCAAAGACGGCGGTGATGACGTCGACGCCACGCACGGCATGCTGATTTTTGCTCGCGTGACGCTCAACGACAGCGGCGAGATTACGCTGTCGGCCGGCGAAGGCGTAGGGATCGTGACGCGCAAAGGAATTGGCCTGCCCCTCGGCAGCGCGGCGATCAACCGCACACCGCGTCACACCATTGAAGCCGCGGTGCGTGAGGCGATTGGCCCGACCCGCGGGGCCGACATAACAATTTTTGCGCCTGAAGGGGAAGAACGGGCCCGGAAAACCTACAACTCACGCCTCGGGATCCTGGGCGGCATTTCGATCATCGGCACAACTGGCATTGTGACTCCGATGTCAGAGGAGAGCTGGAAACGATCGCTTTCTCTTGATCTGGAGATTAAACGCGCGGCCGGGCTGGAACGGGTCGTACTGGTACCGGGCAATCATGGCGAGCGTTTTGTGCGTGAGCAGATGGGCATCGATGAAGATGTCGTGGTCACCATGAGCAATTTTGTCGGCTACATGATCGAAGAGGCGGTGCGGTTGGGATTTCGCCAGATAGTGCTGGTCGGCCATCCTGGCAAACTGATCAAAGTTGCCGCCGGGATTTTCCACACCCACAGCCATATCGCTGATGCACGCATGGAAACGCTGGTGGCGCATCTGGCGCTACTCGGCGCGCCGCTGGAATTACTGACCGCCGTCAGCGATTGCGATACCACCGAAGCGGCGATGGAACATATCGAAACCTGGGGTTTTCAGGTTCTTTACAGCCACCTTGCCGAACGTATCTGCCTGCGCGTGATGCAGATGCTGCGCTTTACCAAAAATCCGCCGGCCTGTGACGCCATTCTGTTTTCCTTTGATAACCAGGTGCTGGGCAGCAACCGCCCGGTCGAGGCGATAGCCCGGGAGCTGCAATGTTAACGGTCGTGGGAATGGGGCCAGCGGGACTCTCCCTGATGACGCCCGCTGCGCGAGACGCCGTTGAGCGCGCCGATGCGCTGGTTGGCGGAAAACGCCACCTGCAGGCGTTTCCGGCGTTTGGCGGCGAGACGTTTGTCCTCGGCGCCAACATTCCGGAGCTGCTGGCCTGGGTTGAGGCGCGTCAGGAGAAAAAGGTGGTGATTGTCGCCTCCGGCGATCCGCTGTTTTACGGCATCGGATCGCGGATGGTGGCGCATTTTGGTATTGCGCGCGTGCGCGTGATTCCCGGCATCAGCGCGGTGCAGTACCTGTGCGCGCAGGCGGGCATTGATATGAATGAGATATGGCTCACCAGCAGCCATGGCCGCAGCGTGAATATTGATGAACTGGTACGGCATCGCAAAGTGGCAATGGTCACCGATAGCCAGTGCGGGCCGAAAGAGATTGCCGCGCAGCTGGTCGCACGTGGTAAGGGGCATCGCTGGATGGTGATTGGTGAAAACCTGGCGATGGCAAACGAACGGATCCACTGGCTTCCCGTCAGTGAGGTCAGCGCTGACTATGAGATGAATGCTTTGGTGATCCTCGATGAAAGATGAACTGTTTCTGCGCGGCGAAACGGTGCCGATGACCAAAGAGGCGGTACGCGCGCTTGCCCTCGCGAAACTGGAACTGCACCGCGTCAGCCATCTGATTGATGTAGGCGCGGGGACCGGGAGCGTGTCGATAGAGGCTGCGCTGCTGTTTCCCTCTCTGCGCGTAACGGCCATTGAGCGTAACCCTGCGGCTCTGCAACTGCTTGCGGAAAATTGCCAGCATTTTGCCTGTCGCAATATCACGATTTTGCCGGGCGTTGCACCGTTACCGGTGGCGGATAAGGCCGATGCGGTATTTATGGGCGGCAGCGGTGGCCATCTGACATCGCTTATTGACTGGTCCATGCGGCAGTTACATCCAGGCGGACGTCTGGTCATGACCTTTATCCTGATGGAAAACCTCACCACCGCGCTGACCCATTTGCAGCAGATCGGCGTGCAGGACATTGATTGCCTGCAAATGCAGAGCTCCGCGCTGACCCCGCTCGGCAGCGGCCACTATTTCAAACCGAATAATCCTGTTTATGTTATCGCCTGTCAGAAGGAAGAACACCATGTCTGAGACGTTTGATTCCCGTTGTGTGTGGTTTGTCGGTGCAGGTCCCGGCGATCGTGAACTCATCACGCTCAAGGGATATCGGCTGCTGCAGCAGGCGCAGGTGGTTATCTATGCCGGCTCGCTTATCAATACCGAACTGTTGGCCTATTGCCCGCAGGAGGCCGAATGCCACGACAGCGCGGAACTTCATTTAGAACAGATCCTTGACCTGATGGCGGCAGGCGTGAAGGCCGGAAAAACGGTGGTACGTTTACAAACCGGTGATGTCTCGCTCTATGGTTCCGTCCGTGAGCAAGGCGAAGAGCTGACCAAACGCGGCATCGCCTGGCAGGTGGTGCCCGGCGTCAGCGCCTTCCTCGGCGCCGCGGCGGAGCTTGGGGTCGAATACACCGTTCCTGAAGTCTCACAGAGCCTGATTATTACCCGCCTCGAAGGCCGTACGCCGGTACCGGCGCGAGAACAGCTGGAGTCATTTGCCAGCCATCAGACCTCCATGGCGATTTATCTCTCGGTCCAGCGTATTCACCGGGTGGCGGAACGTCTGATAGAAGGTGGCTACCCGGACACCACGCCCGTTGCCGTCATTTATAAAGCGACCTGGCCGGAAAGCCACACCGTACGCGGCACGCTGGCGGATATCGCCGACAAGGTACGCGAGGCGGGGATCCGCAAAACGGCGCTCATTCTGGTCGGGAAGTTCCTGGGCGAGGAGTATCACTACTCAAAACTCTATGCTGCGGATTTTAGCCATGAATACCGCCAGGCCTGAGTCCATCGCGCTGTTTTGTCTGACGCCGGGTGGCGTGCAGCTGGCGAAACGCCTGGCATTGATGCTGCCGGTAACCTGCTTTGCCAGCGAGCATTTGCAGGAAGAGGGCTTTGTCTCCTTCAACGGCGGCTTTGCCCCGGCGCTTCGCGAGGCGTTCACGCACTACCCGGCGCTGATTTTTATCGGCGCAACCGGCATTGCGGTTCGCGTCCTGGCGCCTTTGATCGACGACAAACTGAGCGACCCGGCGGTGGTGGTGATCGATGAGCGTGGGCAGCACGTGATTAGCCTGCTTTCCGGCCATGCCGGCGGCGCGAATGCGCTGACTCGCTACCTGGCGGGAATACTGGGGGCTGACCCGGTGATAACCACCGCCACGGACGTCAACGAGATGGCCGCGCTGGATACCCTTGCCATTCAGCTCAATGCCCGAATGCGCGATTTCCGAACGACGGTAAAAATCGTCAACCAGATGCTGGTGAGCCACCAGCGGGTAGGGCTGTGGTGGGATGTCGAACTCGATAGCGACGTCAGTCAGTGCGATCGGCGCGGATTTATTACCGTGAGCGACCTGCAGCACCTCCCTGAACTGGATGCGCTGGTGTGTATTACGTTGCGAAATACGTTGCCGGAACTGCCGCTGCCGCACTGGAAGCTGGTCCCGCAGCGGGTTGTGGCAGGCATCGGCTGTCGACGCAACACGCCGTATTCGCTACTGGCGACGCTGCTGGCGCGTCAGCTTGAGGCGCAGCAGTTCGATCCGCTGGCGCTGAAAGCGATTGGCAGCGTCTCCCTTAAAAAAGACGAAGCGGGCCTGCTTCAGCTTGCCGCCTGCTGGCGTGTTCCTTTTGAAACCTTTACCGCTGACGCGCTGCGTGAGCACGAACATCGCTTTGCGGCCTCACCCTTTGTACGCCAGACGGTTGGGGTGGGGAGCGTCTCGGGTCCGGCAGCGTGGCTGCTGAGCCATGGGCAACTACGAGGAGAAACCCTGCGCGAACAGGGCGTCACTATCACTTTGGGAGTTTCACACTGATGTTAAGCGTAATTGGAATCGGCCCGGGCTCGCAGGCCATGATGACCATGGAAGCCGTAGACGCGTTACAGGCGGCAGAAATCATCGTTGGCTACAAAACCTACACCCATCTGGTGAAGGCGTTCACGGGCGACAAACAGGTCATCAAAACCGGTATGTGTAAGGAGATTGAACGCTGCCAGGCGGCGATTGAGCTGGCGCAGGCCGGGCATAATGTCGCGCTTATCAGCAGCGGCGACGCCGGTATTTATGGCATGGCGGGGCTGGTGCTGGAGCTGGTCAGCAAACAGAAACTGGACGTTGAGGTTCGCCTGATCCCCGGGATGACGGCCAGTATCGCCGCTGCCTCTCTGCTTGGCGCACCGCTGATGCACGATTTTTGCCACATCAGCTTAAGCGATCTGCTGACGCCGTGGCCCGTCATCGAAAAACGCATTGTCGCCGCGGCAGAAGCGGACTTTGTCATCTGTTTCTATAACCCGCGCAGCCGGGGTCGCGAGGGCCATCTGGCACGCGCATTTGAGCTGCTGCGCGCCAGTAAAAGTCCGCAAACGCCGGTAGGGGTAGTGAAATCTGCCGGGCGTAAAAAGCAGGAGAAGTGGCTAACCACGCTGGGTGACATGGACTTTGAGCCGGTCGATATGACGAGTCTGGTGATTGTCGGAAATAAAGCCACGTATGTGCAGGAGGGGCTGATGATCACACCGCGGGGTTATGTGCTGTGAAATATGGCGACGTGCTGGTCATGGGGGGCACCAGCGATGCCCGCGCGATCTGCCACCAGCTGGATGCGGCTGGCGTGGCCTACACCCTGTCGGTGGCGACGCCCACCGGGCAGCGGCTGGCGGGCGACATTAAGGGGCGCGTGCGCTGTGGTCGTCTGGAGCCGCAACAGATGGTTGACTGGCTTACGGCAAACAGGACCCGCTGGGTGATTGACGCTTCGCATCCCTACGCTGAAGTGGTCAGCCGCAACATCCTGACGGCCTGTGAAACGGTGGGCGTGTTGCTTAGCCGCTATCAGCGCCCTGAACAGCTTAGCGAGCTGACGCATCCGCTGCTCTACAGCGTGCCGGGAATTGAAGAGGCCTGCGACATCGCGCGGCGTCTTGGCGAACGCGTGCTGCTGACTACCGGGAGTAAAGATCTTGCGCGCTGGCGTACCGCGCTGCCGGAGAAAACGCTGCTGGCCCGGGTACTGCCGGTGCCCGAGGTCCTTGAGCAATGCGCCGGGCTTGGCTTTGGTGTTACCGAGATTTTCGCCCTGTGCGGACCATTCAGCGCTGAGTTTAACGCGGCGTTTTATCGTCAGTGCCGGGCTGACGTGATGATAACCAAAGCGTCCGGGGCGGAAGGCGGTTATCGGGAAAAGGTTCAACCCTGTCTGGATGCGGGCATTCCCTGCATCGTGATTACACGCCCGGCACCGCTGGTGACGGGAGACGAGTTACTGGAAAGTCAGGCCGCATTCGCCGGGCGTTTAGCGCGTTGGATGGCCGTTGCTTAAGGAGATAGTGATGAAAAAGGCGCTTCTGGTGGTCAGCTTTGGTACCAGCTACCACGATACCTGCGAGAAGAACATTGTGGCCTGCGAGCGTGCGTTGGCAGAAAGCTGCCCTGACCGTGAGCTTTTTCGGGCATTCACCTCCGGGATGATTATTCGCAAGCTGAAACAGCGTGACGGCATTGAGATCGATACGCCGCTGCAGGCGCTGAAAAAGCTTGCGGCTCAGGGATATCAGGATGTGGCGATTCAGTCCCTGCATATCATCAACGGCGATGAGTACGAGAAAATCGTCCGTGAAGTGCAGAGCCTGCGCCCGCTGTTCACCCGCCTGACGCTGGGGGTTCCGCTCCTGAGCAGCCACGACGATTACGCGCAGCTGATACGCGCATTGCAACAGCAGATGCCAGCGCTTGGGGCTACGGAAAAAGTGGTGTTTATGGGCCACGGCGCCAGCCATCACGCCTTTGCGGCCTATGCCTGCCTTGACCACATGATGATGGTCCAGGGTTTCCCTGCCCGCGTCGGCGCGGTGGAGAGCTACCCGGAAGTCGACATCCTGATTGAGAGCCTCGGTAAAGAGGGCGTCACCGCCGTGCATCTGATGCCGCTGATGCTGGTGGCAGGCGATCACGCCATTAATGATATGGCCTCTGATGCCGAGGATTCCTGGAAGACGTTGTTTAACGCAGCCGGGATCGCGGCGACGCCGTGGCTGAGCGGGCTGGGAGAAAACCTGGCGGTGCGCGCGATGTTCGTCGCCCATCTGCAGCAGGCGCTGAGCGTCGCGATGGAGGAGGCAGCATGAGCGGCAAACTGTATGCCCTGAGTACCGGTCCGGGCGCGTCTGACCTTATCACCGTGCGCGCCTCACGGATCCTCGGTTCGCTGGATATTCTCTATGCCCCGGCCGGTCGCAAAGGCGGCGATAGCCTGGCGCTCTCTATCGTCCGGCCGTTTATCGGCCAACAGACCGACATCCGCTGCTGCCACTTTCCCATGAGCGCCGACGATGCTGAAAAAGAGGCGGTGTGGGATGAGGTGGCCGACGCGTTAGTCAGGGCGGTGAACGACGGAAAACAGGTTGGCTTTATCACCCTGGGCGACGCCATGCTGTTCAGCACCTGGGTGTTCTTACTGCGACGCATCGGTAATCCGGACTGGCTGGAAATTGTGCCCGGGGTGACGTCGTTTGCCGCGATTGCCGCGCGGTCCAAAACGCCGCTGGCGATGGAACAGCAGTCGCTGGCTGTGATCGCCTGTACCGCGCCGGAAGCGGAGATTGCACAGGCGCTGCAGCAGCACGACAGTCTGGTGCTGATGAAGGTGTATGGCCGGTTTGCGCGCATCAAAGCGCTGCTGGCGCAGGCCGGGCTGCTGAACTGCGCACTGATGATGTCAGAGGCCACGCTCCCTGGCGAGCAGTGCTGGCGGCATCTGGATGAGGTTGCTGATGACCAGCCGTTACCCTATTTCTCGACCATTCTGGTCAACAAACAGTGGGAGTATGCGTAATGAAACTCGAACAACAGCTTAAACAGCTGTCATTTGGTGGCCTGGCGGCGGCGCTATTGCTGATGGTGGTGCCGGAGCAGGCGTTCGCAATGCACATCATGGAAGGGTTTTTACCGCCGATGTGGGCGCTGGCGTGGTGGCTGCTCTTCTTACCGTGTTTGTGGTACGGACTGGTGCGCTTGCGCCGTATCGTGCAGGAGGATAGCCACCAGAAAGTCCTGCTGGCGCTGTGCGGGGCATTTATTTTCGTGCTGTCGGCACTGAAGATCCCATCGGTAACCGGCAGCTGCTCGCATCCCACCGGCGTGGGACTCGCCGTGATTCTGTTCGGGCCTGGGGTCGTCGCCATCCTCGGCGCCATCGTGCTGTTGTTTCAGGCGCTGCTGCTGGCACACGGCGGTTTGACCACGCTTGGCGCGAACGGCATGTCGATGGCGGTGATTGGGCCGGTTGTTGGGTATATGGTGTGGAAGATGGCCTGCCGTGCCGGGCTCCGTCGTGATGTCGGGGTATTTTTGTGCGCGATGCTGGCGGATCTGGTGACTTATTTTGTGACTTCGGTTCAGCTTGGCGCGGCGTTCCCGGACCCGGCGACGGGTACCACGGGCTCGATGGTGAAATTCATGGGCATTTTCTGCCTGACGCAGATCCCCATCGCCATCGCAGAGGGATTGTTAACCGTCATGATTTATGACCAGTTGACCAAACGTCAGCTGATTACCGCGCAAGGATACTGAGATGAAAAAAACGCTGATGCTGTTGGCGATGGTGCTTGCCCTGATCGTACTGCCATTTTTTATCGATCACGGGGGGGAATTTGGCGGCTCGGATGGTGAAGCCGAAAATCAAATCCAGGTGGTGGCGCCGCAGTACACGCCATGGTTCACGCCGCTCTATGAGCCCGCCAGCGGCGAAATTGAAAGTCTGCTGTTTACGCTCCAGGGCTCCATTGGCGCAGCGGTGATTTTCTATATTTTGGGCTACACGAAAGGCAGACAGCGCCGTGATGACCGGGCTTGACAGGCTTAGCTACCAGAGCCGCTGGGCTCACGTTGCGCCGGAACGCAAGTTTCTGCTCTGGCTGGCGCTGATGATGCTGGCGTTTGTGCTGCCGCCGCTGGGACAGGGGATCGTAGTGGCGTTGACGGCGGGACTGACCTGCTGGCTGCTGCGTATGAGCTTCTGGCGCTGGTGCCGCTGGATGGCGCTGCCGTTTGGCTTTCTGCTGGTCGGGGTACTGACGATCCTCTTTAGCGTCACCCGAGACCCGCACACGCTGATGGTCAGCGTCCCCGTGGGGCACTACTGGCTGGGGATCACCGTTTCCGGGATGACCGCCGCCAGTGAAACCTTCTGGCGCAGCCTTGCCGCGCTGGCGGCGACGTTCTGGCTGGTACTGAATTTGCCGTTTCCGCAGCTGATTGTACTGCTTAAGCGGGCACGCGTGCCGCGTCTGCTTACCGAACAGATTCTGCTGACCTGGCGCTTTATTTTTATTTTGCTGGACGAAGCGCTGGCGATTCATCGCGCGCAGACCCTGCGTTTTGGCTATTGCAGCCTGCCAAAATGCTATCGCTCTCTGGCGATGCTGGTCGGTTTGCTGTTTACCCGGGTGTTGATTCGCTATCAGCAGATGGCGACCACGCTGGATATTAAACTCTACCAGGGTGATTTTCCCCTGTAAGGAATCGCACCATGCTGACCACCACCAATCTCTGGTTTCGCTATCAGGAGGCGCAGGTACTTAAAGGGCTGACGCTGGATTTTTCGACCCATGCCGTCACCGGGCTGGTCGGGGCTAACGGTTGTGGAAAGTCGACGTTATTTATGAACCTGAGCGGCCTGCTGAGGCCGCAGCAGGGAGCGGTGCTGTGGCAGGGGAAGCCGCTGGACTACAGCAAACGCGGACTGCTGGCGCTCCGTCAACAGGTCGCAACGGTGTTTCAGGACCCCGATCAGCAGATCTTTTATACCGATATTGATAGCGACATCGCCTTTAGCCTGCGCAACCTGGGGGTGGCTGAGCCGGAGATCGCGCGGCGCGTCGACGATGCGCTGACGCTGGTCGACGCGCAGCGTTTTCGTCAGCAGCCGATCCAGTGCCTGAGCCATGGGCAAAAGAAGCGAGTCGCCATCGCTGGGGCACTGGTACTGGGGGCGCGCTATCTTCTGCTGGACGAGCCCACGGCCGGGCTTGATCCTTCAGGACGCACGCAGATGATCGAGATTATCAGACGTATTGTGGCGCAGGGGAACCACGTGGTGATCTCCAGTCATGATATTGACCTGATTTACGATGTCAGCGATGCCGTCTACGTGCTGCGTCAGGGAGAAGTGCTGGCGCACGGTGCGCCGGGCGAGGTGTTTGCCCGCAGCGAACTGATTGAACGGGCCGGATTAACGCAGCCCTGGCTCGTCAAACTGCATGCGCAACTTGGCCTGCCGTTATGCAAAACCGAAGATGAATTTTTCAGCCGTATGCGACAAAAAAACGTAATGAAGGAGGCCTCATGACGCAGGCAATTATGTTGCAGGGAACCGCTTCTGACGTCGGTAAAAGCGTCCTGGTGGCAGGGCTGTGCCGGATTTTTTATCAGGATGGCCTGCGTACCGCGCCGTTTAAATCGCAGAATATGGCGCTCAATTCCGGTATCACCCCGGAGGGAAAAGAGATGGGCCGCGCGCAGATTTTTCAGGCCCAGGCGGCGGGAATCACGCCGGACGTACGGATGAATCCGGTGTTGTTAAAACCGACCAGTGACCGTAAAGCGCAGGTGGTGCTGATGGGGCAGGTGGCGACCGATATGGACGCGGTCAGCTACCACGCGTACAAACCGCGTCTGCGGGAGCAGATCCGTGATGTCTACAACAGCCTGGCCAGAGAGTATGACGTGCTGGTGCTGGAAGGCGCGGGTAGCCCGGCGGAAATTAACCTGCGCGATCGCGATATCGTCAATATGGGGATGGCCGAAATGGCGCAGTGCCCGGTGATCCTCGTGGCGGACATTGACAGAGGCGGCGTGTTTGCCGCCATCTACGGGACGCTGGCGCTGCTGCACGACCACGAGCGGGCGCGCGTGAAAGGGGTCATCATCAATAAATTTCGTGGCGATGTTGCGCTGCTCTGTTCGGGCATTGAACAGATAGAAAACCTGACCGGCGTGCCGGTGTTGGGGGTTATGCCGTGGCTGGATGTGGATCTGGAAGATGAGGACGGCGTGGCGCTGCAAAAGGGAAAATACCTGCGAACCGCGCCGCGTGATATCGACATTGCCGTGGTGCAGGTTCCGCATATCTCCAACTTCACCGACTTTAACGCCCTGGCGGCGCAGCCCGATGTGCGCGTGCGCTATGTTCGCTCTCCCCAGGAGCTGGCGGGGGCTGACCTCGTGATTCTCCCCGGCAGTAAAAATACGCTGGGCGATCTGGCCTGGTTGCGGGAAAGCGGCATGGCGCACGCGGTGCTGCAGTCCCACCAACAGAACGTGCCCGTCATGGGCATTTGCGGCGGTTACCAGATGCTTGGCGACACCATCATTGATGAGGTGGAATCGGGAATGGGAACCCAGCCAGGGCTTGGTCTACTTCATACCGTGACTCGCTTTGCGCAGCGAAAAACCACGACGCAGGTTTCCGGGCGGATGGCGTCGGCGCTGCCGACGTGGCTTGCCCCGTTATCAGACATGAAGGTGCAGGGTTATGAGATTCATATGGGAGAGACCCGGCTGATATCCGACGGTGACCCGGCGCTGTTTCTGGAAAAAGGGGGCACGCACATAGCGGATGGTGCCATCAGCGCTGACGGGAAGGTGATAGGAACGTATCTCCATGGGTTATTCGATAACGATGCGTTCACGCGCGCCATGGTGGATGGCTTACGCCAGCGCAAAGGACTGGCGCCATTAGACGTTGCGGTAGATTACGCAGCTTATAAAGCGCAACAGTTTGATATCCTGGCGAGCGCGATGCGAGAACATATTGATATTAAAAAGATCTATCAAATTATGCGGGAGCATCAGGAGGAGGTCGCATGATATTAGTCACCGGAGGCGCGCGCAGCGGGAAAAGTGCGCACGTCGAACAACTGGCGGCGCAGCAGTGCGAACGCGTGCTGTATATCGCGACGTCAGTGATTACCGATGAAGAAATGGCGCTGCGCGTTGACAAGCACCGCGCCCAGCGTCCTGCGCACTGGCGAACCTGGGAAGGGTATCGCGATCTGGGCGATGTGATTCGCCACCAGGTGCAGCCGGGCGAAGGCGTTGTTCTGGAATGCGTCACCACCCTGTTGTCGAACCTGCTCTATGACGCCAGCGGCGGCGCGTCGCCAGAAACTCTCGATTTTTCCGCGCTTGAGGCGGTGTTGCAAGAGCAGGTGGACGACCTGATAGCGGCCTGTCAGCAGTCGGCGGCGCCGGTTTATATTGTGACCAATGAGCTGGGCATGAGCATCACGCCAGAGAATCGGCTGGCGCGTCATTTTGTTGATATTGCCGGGCGCGCGAACCAGAAGCTGGCGCGGGCGGCGCAGGACGTGTGGCTGGTTGTCTCGGGAATTGGAGTAAAGATTAAATGTCGTTAAAAATGTTGTGGGCGACGCTGGGATTTATTACCCGTATACCGGTGCCGCAAAAATGGAGCGACGGCGTTGAATTTTCGCAGTATGGCCGTGGCGTTCCCTGGTTCCCCGTGGTGGGCTTGATCGTTGGTGGCCTGGCCGCCGTAAGCTATCTGGCGGTGAGCCAGACCGGCGGGGGCATCATTATCGGTGCGGTTGCCTGGGTGCTGGCGCTGGTGCTGCTGACCGGCGGGTTTCATCTGGACGGTCTGGCGGACACCTGCGATGGCGTTTTTTCTGCCCGCACCCGTGAACGGATGCTGGAGATTATGCGCGATAGCCGGTTGGGGACTTACGGCGGTCTGGCCATCGTATTCTGCATCCTTATCAAAGTCGCTACGGCGATCTCCCTGGCTCAGCTTCCCGTTAATACCCTCTTTGCACTGCTGGTGTGTGCGCCGATCGTCGGGCGCACGGGAATGGTGTTGGCCATGTACCGGCAGCACTATGCGCGTGAGGGTGCAGGCATGGCAAACGCCTATCTCGGCCATATCAGCGGCAAAGAGACCATCATCACCCTCTGCATCGGCGTAGCGCTCGTGGGGCTGATGGCGGGGATGCAGGGGCTTGTCGCCAGCATCATCGCCTGGATTGTCGTCAACGCGGTAAAGACTTTTTTAAGCCGCCGACTGAACGGGCTAACGGGGGATACCCTGGGTGCGATGGAGGAGATAGGCGAAATGGTCTTCCTTCTGGCGCTTCTGTGGGTCTGACGTATGCGTATTTTTCTGGTCCGGCACGGTCAAACCACCGCTAACCTCAGCGGTGTATTTTACGGTAGTACCGATTTGTCGCTCTCGCCGCAGGGCATTGCGCAAAGCCAGCGTGTTGCCGGGTTTTTGGCCGGGGTCGCGTTCGGGCAGACGCGCGTCAGCGCGCTGCAGCGTGCTCAGCAAACGGCGCGGCTTATCGTGCCAACTGCCCATGATGTTCAAGTGGATGCGCGTCTTAACGAGCTGGATTTTGGCAAATGGGAGATGCGGCACTACAGCGACATTGAAAAAGAAAATCCCGCGTCGTGGCAGCGCTGGCTGGATGACTGGCAAAACGCCACGCCCGACGGTGGCGAAGCCTTCCCGCATTTCGCCGCACGAGTCAGGGCGGCGGCGGATGAGATGAGTCAACTGCAGCAGCACGACGAGATGCTCATTGTGGCGCATCAGGGTGTGCTGAGCCTGCTGCTGGCAACCTGGTTAGGGATGCCCCCGGCAGCGATGTGGCATTTCCCGTTCAGTCATGATGCCTACACGGTCGTTGAAAATCGGGCCGGGCATTGGGTATTACGCGTATTTAATGGCAGAAGCGTTTGGCAAACTGAAGAGTGAGGGTGATGAGGATGGGGACAGTGAAGGCGCTGGCGGCGGCCATCAGACCGCTTGATAAACAGAAGATCGAGGCGGCCTCGCGGCATGTTGATGGCTTAATCAAGCCGACAAATAGCCTCGGTCGGCTGGAGAGTCTGGCAATACAGCTTGCGGGAATGTGGGGAATCGACAGGCTCGATAATCTGCAAAAAGAGATTATCGTGATGTGCGCCGACCATGGCGTGTTTGATGAAGGCGTGGCTGTGACGCCGAAAGTGGTGACCAGGCTTCAGGCCGTCAATATGCAAAAGGGGTTGACCGGGGTATGTGTGCTGGCCCGCAATAGCCAGACGTCGGTACTCCCCGTTGATATCGGCATTGACGGTGAGCCTGTTGACAATATGCTCAGCCTTAAACTGTCTCGTGGCTGCGGGAATATCGCCCAGGGGCCTGCGATGAGCCGTCAGGATGCCGAACACCTGCTGCTGGCGAGCGCCAGCCTCGTTAAAAAACGCGCTCAGGAGGGGATTTCCGTCTTTGGCGTTGGCGAGCTGGGTATTGCGAACACGACGCCGGCCTCGGCAATCATCAGCGTACTGACCGACAGCGATCCGCATGAGGTGGTGGGGATTGGGGCAAATTTGCCGCAGGACCGGGTACAGCATAAGGAAGCCATTGTTCGGCAGGCGATACGCATTAACCAGCCGGATGCGCGCGACGCGGTTGACGTTCTGGCCAAAGTTGGCGGCTATGACCTGGTGGGTATGACCGGGGTGATATTAGGCGCTGGCGCATGCGGACTGCCCGTTGTGTTGGACGGTTTTCTCTCGTATGCCGCAGCCATCGCCGCCTGCCAGATTGCGCCAGAGGTTAAGAACTACTGTATTCCCTCTCATTTTTCCGCCGAAAAAGGGGCCAGACGTGCGCTGGAGCACCTTGGGCTGGCGCCCTTTATCCACCTTGACATGCGTCTTGGTGAAGGGAGCGGTGCCGCGCTGGCAATGTCTATCGTCAGTGCGGCATGCGCGATGTATTGCGAGATGGGGCTACTGGCGCAAAGCGGCATTGAGTTGCCGGTTCCGGCGTGACGGAATGCGATACGTTTGATTTGTTAAAGCCACCTTGCAGTCCGATCACTGCAAGGTGATCCCGTCAGACGTTCTGCTGCAGCGGAGGCTACGTCGATACTGCAGCGGTGTCTGACGCATCATCTTTTTAAAGCAGGTAATGAAATAGGTTACCTCGCTAAACCCGACAGCCAGCGCAATGGTGTCAACAGGCTCATCGCTGTACCGCAAGAGATCGCAACTGCTTTTGATCCGCCGGGTCAGCAAATATTCCTGGATGCAACCGCCGGTCTGCTGACGGAAAATGCGTGAGGTATAGCTGCGTGAGAGCCCCAGGTCGTGGGCGAGCTGGTCGAGCGAAAACTTGCTGGCATAGTGGGCTTCGACCCAGCTCATGATCCGCGAGGCGACGGTCTGCTGACGCGGCGGGTAGGGTTGCGGCTGCTCGGGCAGAAAGGTCATGAGCTGCATCACCAGAAATGCCACCTCGCAGGCCTCGGTCTGCTCGTTGCCCTCCAGGCGCTGAAACTGTTCCAGGATCCTCTCGATAAATGCCGCGTGCTCGCTGAGATCGTATATTTGCGCGGGCAGATTGCTGGCCGCCAGCGCGGCGAACCGGGCCTGATGGCGCGGGAAGGCGCTGAGCGCGCTTTCGACGACCGATTGCTCAATGTGCATGGTGGTGCGGTGATAGGGGTTCTTATCGCTATGATCGACCTGCACTTTGTGCAGACGAAAGGGCGGGAAGATAAATAATCGCCCCGGACGGGCGGTGTAGTGTTGATTATCCACCACCACGATGCCGTAGCCGCTGGAAATATAGAGCAATTCAACACATTGATGCCAGTGGTAGTAAATCGCGCTGGTGGCGTACATGCGGTTAAAAGAAATGGCCTGCTGATCGAGCATAATGCGTTCCAGCAGCTGCGTTTCACCCATTTTACCTCCAGGACAACAGATTTAAATTTTTAGGCCACCATTTGTAATTTATCCCCCTCGCGGTCGACAAAATCCAGAAAAAATGAAATGGCGGTTCAATTTTGTGATTCTGCTCACTCAGCACCGTGAATAAAAGCAGTTACTCTTCATCCAGACGTCGCACTCGTGGCTATAAAAAGCCTAATAACAATAACTTATCTCTACCCTCGTGTTATGCGGGAGGACCCTGTGCAACCTGAAAACATTCATCTGGATAACCCACTGACAAGCCGGGAAGAGGTACTACGGCTGGTCAACGATATGCTGAACGCGGTGGCGCCTTATTTTAAAAAAGACGCCAGCCGCATTGATTTAGCGAACTTTACCGCTCACTACGGCCAGCAGGTCGCGAGCATGGAAACATTTTCCCGCCTGCTGTGGGGCGTGACGCCATTGCTGGCTGGCGGCAGTGAGCCACAACACTTCTCTTTCTATTTACAGGCGATAAAAAACGGCACTGATCCGCAGCATGCCGATTACTGGGGCGACGTCGCGCCTTACGATCAGCGAATTGTCGAGATGGCGGCCTACGGGCTGCTGCTGGCGCTGGCGGGGGAAACCGTACTGGCACACTTCACTGAGACGGAGAAAGTGAATTTATGGCGCTGGCTAAAGCAGTGCGAGACCCAGGAAATCCCCGATAACAACTGGCACTTCTTTCCGATTCTGGTGCAGGTCGGCTTCCATTATTGCGGCATGCCCACCAACCCGCAGGCGCTGGAAGACCATTTTGCTGCCATGGAGCACTACTATCTCGGCGATGGCTGGTACTCCGATGGTCCGGGCCGGCCGCGCGACTATTACATCTCGATGGGCTTCCATTTCTATGGCCTGATCTACGCGAAGCTCATGGTCGATGTCGATCCAACGCGTTGTGCAACACTGCGTCAGCGGGCCGCGCGTTTCTCCTCTGACTTCATCCATTTCTTTGCCGAAGACGGCGCGGCGATCCCGTTTGGCCGTAGCCTGACCTACCGCTTTGCCGAGGCGGCGTTCTGGAGTGCGGCGGCCTTCGCCGGGCTGGAGGTCTTTTCGCCTGGCGTGATGAAGGGCATCGTTCTGCGTCATCTGCGCTGGTGGCTGAAGCAGCCGATGTTCGACCGCGACGGCGTCCTGAGCGTTGGTTACAGCTACCCGAATCTGGCGATGGCGGAAGACTACAACGCACCGGGTTCGCCGTACTGGGGCCTGAAGACCCTGCTGGTGCTGGCATTAGATGAGGGCGACACCTTCTGGCAGGCGGCTGAGCTGCCGCTGCCGCCGTTACCCGCGCAGCACACGATAGCCCACGCGGATCAGGTGCTGGTGCATCAGGCCGATCACCTGTGGATGCTGACGTCCGGCCAGCTGGAGCTGAACAACTTTGTGAATACCGAAGCGAAATACTGCAAATTTGCCTATTCCACCCGCTTTGGCTTCACCATTGAACGCGGGCGCTACGGACTGAACCATGCCGCACCCGATTCGATGCTGCTGCTGGCCGAAAAGGATAACTACTGGCGTGGCCGGCGCGAATGCCAGAACGTGGTCACCGCTGACGGCACCCTTTACAGCCGCTGGCTGCCGTGGCGCGACGTGGTGATTGACAGCTGGCTGCTGGCGCTGGGCGACTGGCAGCTACGCGTCCATCGTATCACTACTCGACGTGCGCTCGATTGCGCAGAAGGGGGCTTTAGCCTGGTGAACCGCCCACAGCCGCAGGGACACGAGAGTGACAGTGCCTGCTGGTTACGCAGTACCCGGGATGTCTCCGCCATTTTCTGTTTACATCCGCAGACCCGCCGCGGCGAGACGGTGGTGACGCCGCCAAACAGTAATCTGTTGTTCGCCGAGCGCGCGGCGGTGCCGGTGTTGCGCGGCGAGCTCGACCCCGGCACGCATGTGTTCATCAGCGCGGTGTGGGCGGGAAATGCCGCCGACTTCAACCCGCAGCATTGCCCGCAGGCCTTCATGAGCGATGACGCGGTACGCTTCGTGACGGCACGACAAGAAACGACGCTCATTCTGGCTCCGGAGGCATCGCTATGAGCACATCATCATCCGTACGCGCCGCGCAGTACAAAATGAGTACCTTTATTTTCCTTTACTTCTTCACCTGGTCATCCAGCTTTGGCCTGTACGCCCTGTGGCTGAGTCAGAAAGTGGGCCTCGACAGCGTCACCATAGGCAGCGTGTTCGCCATCAATGGCGTCTTCGCGGTGGTCCTGAAGCCGGTGTACGGCTACATCATGGACAAAATTGGCATGAGCAAGTGGCTGCTCTATTTTGTCTGCGCTATTTCTGCGCTGATGGCGCCGTTCTTCGCGCTGGTGTACCAGCCGCTGCTGCAAAGCCATGCGATGGTGGGGATTATCATCGGCGCGCTGTATCTGAGCCTGGGCTGGTACGCCGGGGTGGCGGCGTCTGAATCTTACGCCGACCGCTTTAGCCGCCTGTACGGCCTGGAGTTTGGCCGCATCAGAATGTGGGGTTCACTGGGCTGGGCGATGGCGGCGTCGGTCTCAGGGTTGTTGTTTAACGTCACGCCGCTGGCCAACTTTCTGCTCAGCAGCGGGACCTCGGTAGTGATGCTGCTGGTGCTGATTAGCCTCAAAATCGGCGAGGAGCAACTGCGTAATAACAGCGTCATTTCCGCGAATAAGATCGTCTTTGCCGATGTGCTGATGCTGTTGAAAAACCGCAAGTTCTGGATGTTCAGCCTCTACGTCGCCGGGGTGGCGTGGATGATGTTTATCGCCGAGCAGCAGTTCCCGCGCTACTTCGTGTCGTTCTTTGCCACCAAAGCGCAGGGAAATGCCTGGTACGGCTACCTGAGCACCGTCCAGTCGGGGATGGAGTTCGTGATGATGATGTTTATCCCGTGGCTGGTGAACCACTACGGCGCGAAGCGCGGCTTGCTGTTCTGCGGCTGCGTAGTAGGCGCACGGCTGATCGCCTCCGGACTGACCAGTGACCCGATTGTTATCTCCATTATCAAACCGTTTTATGGCGTCGAGATCGCGCTGCTGCTGATTTCTGTCTTCAAATACATCGCCGAACATTTCCATCGTCGGGTTAACGCCACGATGTACCTGCTGGGCTACCAGGCGATGATTTACGTGGGCTCGATTGTGGTCGCCCCACCTGCCGGCTATCTGTACGACAGGATAGGCTTTGAGCATACCTATCTGCTGATGGGCAGCTGCGCCCTGGTATTTACACTGATTTCCGCCTTTACGCTGTCGCGCTGCCAGTCGACGCGCGATGACTCACGCCCCGTTGCTCCGGCTTTAGATACCGCACCGGTTGAACCGGCCAAACATTAATTCAGGAGTTGTTATGACCAAATCTGTTATCACCGAAGCGCTGCGGCCGATCGAACTGCATCAGGTCGATCGCCTGGCATTGAGCCAGAAGCTGGACGCGGCGTTAACCCGCGTCACGCGCAAGCTCGACCACAATATTGTCGCCTTCGGCGATAAGTTCCCCGGCGAAGCCTGTGAGAAGGGGGTCTGGCCGCGCACCGATAACGTGGAGTGGACCACCAGTTTCTGGACAGGCCAGCTGTGGCTGGCGTGGGAGATGACCGGTAAAGCGCATTATCGCGAAGCCGCCGAGCGCTATTTACCGTCGTTCGCCCGGCGTATTGAGCAGCGTATCGACACCGCAACGCACGATCTCGGGTTCCTCTATTCGCTCTCCTGCGTCAGCGCCTGGCGGCTCACCGGCAACGAAGCCGCTCGCCAGTCGGCGCTGCTGGCGGCCGATCGCCTGATGGAGCGTTTTAACCCGACGGCCAACATTATTCAGGCGTGGGGGGATTTAAACGACCCGGAGCAGCAGGGGCGAATGATCATCGACTGCAATATGAACCTGCCGCTGCTGTACTGGGCCAGCGAACAGACCGGGGAGCCGCGCTATGCGCAAGCGGCGACGGCTCACGCCGGACAGGCGGCGAACTATATCGTGCGTGAAGATGCCTCGACCTGGCACACCTGGTATATGGACGTGCAGACGGGCGAGCCGCGCTTTGGCAACACCCATCAGGGCTACAGCGATACCTCGTGCTGGTCGCGCGGCCAGGCATGGGGCATTTACGGTTTCCTGCTCAGCTATCAGCACACCGGTGATAAGCAGATGGTTGAGTTGTCACGCAGCCTGGCGCATTACTTCCTCAACCGTCTACCGGAAGATGACGTTTGCCACTGGGATCTGGCGCTGCTCGGTACCGACGCCATGCGCGACAGTTCAGCGGCGGCGATTGCCGCCTGTGGACTGCTGGAGCTGGTCAAGGCGCTGCCGTTGCTCGACGCAAACCGTGCGTATTATGAAGAGATGGCGCTGCGTATTGCGCTGTCGCTGACCGATAACTACCTTGCTCACGACGACGATCCGACCGAAGGGCTGCTGCAGCACTCGGTTTATCATATGGGCAGCGGTAAAGGCGTCGATCAGTGCTGTAGCTGGGGGGACTATTTCTATCTTGAGCTGCTGGCGCGGCTGCGACAGATCTGGCACCCGTACTGGTAACCCTTAAGCAATGGAGAGCAAAATGAAAAGCGTAGCCGTGCTATTAGCCCCCGGTTTTGAAGAGGGGGAAGCGATTGTCACTATCGATATCCTGCGCCGCCTGAATATTACGGTGCAGACGATTGCCTGCGGCGAGCGTCGCGAAGTGGTGAGCTATCACGCCATCTCAATGGTGGCGGACAGCACCCTGCAGGACAGCCTCGACAGGACCTTTGACGCCGTGATGTTACCAGGCGGCCCGGAAGGCAGTGTTAACCTGGCGAAAAGCGCGGAGGTCATTGCCTTCGTCCGCCGCCACGATGAAGCGGGCAAATATATCTGCCCGATTTGCTCCGCCGCTGCCCGCGTGCTGGGCGGCAATGGACTGCTGAAGGGACGTCGCTATGTCTGCTCCGGCGATCTGTGGAAAACAGTCAGCGATGGCATCTACGTTGATGCCGACGTTGTCGAAGACGGCAATCTGCTGAGCGGCCGTGGGCTGGGTAAAGTATTTGATTTCGCCTTTACCCTGGCGGCGCGATTGCAGGGCGATGCAGCACTGGCGCGCGAGCAGGCCAGTCATATTGATTACGCGTGGCAGGATAGCGAGCCCGTTTACGGGCTGGCAAAGTGCGATTTGTGAGTTTCGCCCGGTGACGGAATGCGATACGTTTGATTTGTTACGGATTGTAGGCCGGGTAAGCGCAGCGCCACCCGGCAAGAAAGCGTGTGCAGGGGGTTTACAGCCCGATCACCAGCTCCCCGGAATGGCTTCGCGAGCAGCACAGCGCCACCTGCTGCTCGGTTGCGTTTTTTTCTGCCTCTGACTGCACGCTATCCCGGTGATCCACCACGCCGTCAATCACCGGCGTCAGGCAGGCACCGCAGATCCCCATCTCGCAGGACAGCGGTACGTCCACGCCATGTTCCTGCAGTACCTGGGCGATGGTCTTATCCGCAGGGACCGGCCAGCGCTCACCGGTGGAGGCCAGTTTGACCGTAAAGATCTCACCCGCTGCACCGCCACTGGCGGGCGCAGCAGGCTGAAACGCCTCGCTGTGAAGATGGGCGTCGTCCCAGCCTTTCGCCGTGGCGACCTCACGTACTTTTTCCATAAACCCTGCGGGTCCGCAGATCCAGGCGTGAAGCCCCGGCTCAGGCATCGGGAGATGCCCGTCCAGCGTGGTGCGTGGGCTGTCGGTATGGATGACGCACGCATCGCACGCTGAAAGCGCGCGGGCAAACGCCGCGCTTTGCTGGTTCCGGACGTAGTAGTGCAGCGTAAACGGCGTGCCGGCGGCCTTCAGCTGCAGGGCCATCGCGTACAGCGGCGTAATGCCAATCCCCGCCGCCAGCAATAAAACCCGCTCTGCCTGCACCAGCGGAAACAGATTGCGCGGGGCCGAAATCAGCAGCTTCTGCCCCGGACGTAGCGTTTCGTGAACGTAGCGCGACCCACCCCTCGAGGCGGCTTCCCGCCCCACGCAGATTAGATACCCCTCATCGCCGCACGCCCCGGTCAGGGAGTACTGGCGAATAACCCCGCAGGGCAGATGCACGTCGATGTGCGCCCCGGGCTGCCATGCCGGCAGCGCTTCGCCGTTTTCAGCCACCAGCCTGACGGCGAGGCTCTTGTCCCCCTCGCGCCACAGTCCGTCAACAATCACGCTCAACATACGGGCCTCCGTCATACCAGGAAAAATGCGCCAAAGCCCATCTTCTTCAGTCCCCGGCGGTAGGCAATCGAGCTTTTATCCGCGGGGATATGCGCTTCCAGGGTGAGATCCAGCGGCAGGCTTTCCGGGCGCTGGGTTTCCACCATCAGGCGATCTTCTTCAAAGATGCGCAGGTTAAAGGCATGCACCTCTTCCACCGGAATATGCAGATCAAAATTACGCGCGATAGGGGCGAACATGCGGGTCACGCGTGAGGAAACGGGCGACGCGGCATTCATGATTACCAGCCGGGATTCCCCCGGAAAATGGATCGTCAGGGTGGCGGTAAACGGCAGATGCATTTCAAAATGGCGCAACCAGCGGAAGCCCTCCGGGGCCTGCACATCCGAAGCGGGAGGATAGTTACTCACCGTACTCCAGTAATCGGCAACAAAGCCAAACGGCGTTTCCTGGGGTTGATAGTCAGGGACCAGCGCGTTATTGGGATCCGCAAAGGTATCGGTGTGGATCCAGGCAAAGTGCGCCACGTCCAGAAACCCTTCCACCTGACGCCCGGCGAAGCCATTCACTTCGAACGCCGGGCAGTTAATCTGCTGAAATCCATCGTCATCCCAGTGCGGCAGGGTGGGCAGCGGCGCGGGGTTGTCCGGATCAAACGCCAGGCAGGTCCAGATCAGGCCAAAGCGCTCCTCCACGGCGTAATTAATCAGGTTCAGCTTCGCCGGAACGGGCTGGTCGGGGCTGGACGGAATGCGGTTGCAGCGCCCGTCCTCCCCAAAACGCAGGCCATGATAGGGACAGATAATCCCGTGCTCATCGTGAAAGCCGAGCGTCAGCGGCACGCCGCGGTGCGGGCACACGTCCCGGGCGACCACGACCTGGTCGTTGATCCGGTAAATCACCAGCTGTTCGTCCAGCAGGGTCGCTTTAACCGGCACCGGGCCGATGTCGCAGGCCCGGGCGACCGGATGCCAGCATTTCGCCAGACGCAGCCAGTCCTCTGGCTCAAACGTGCAGTGGGCGGGTGGGGTCGGTTCTCTTTTCATGCTTATCCCTCTTGCGTTCAGCCTAACGGGCCGCCCTGAATGGTGTCGCACAGACCGTTGATGATGCGCTCTCCGGTCTCCTCTTTGAGTTCCTGATACCAGGCTTCCGTCAGCGCCATGTCTTTGCCATGGGTCACGTCGCAGCGTTTACGCGCCTTCAGCACCAGGTCGCGCACCCGGTCGCAGCGCAGCGCTTCGTACTGTCTCAGCGCCAGCGTCACGTTGTGGTTTTCACGCAGGCATTGACCCAGCACCACCGCATCTTCCATGGCCGCACAGCCGCCCTGGCCGATATCCGGCGTGGTGCTGTGCGCGGCATCGCCCAGCAGCGCGACGTTGCCGCGCACCAGCGTGTCGAACGGCTCAATGTCGTGGATCTCAATGCGGTTGGTGGTCTGCGGGTCGAGCGCGGCGATAAGCTTTTGCACCGGCGGCGCCCAGCCGCGGAAGTAGCCCGTGAGATCGGCGCGCAGGGTGGTGCGATCCTCCGCCAGGCCCAACGGGAGCGGCACGTCAAAAAAGAAATAAAACCGTCCGCCAGAGACGGGCATCAGCGACACGCGTTTGCCTTCGCCAACGAAGGTGGTCCACTGATGAGCCGGTGCAATCTCTTCGTCAATCTTCACCAGCCCGTTCCAGTTCACGTAACCGGCATAGCGGCGCGCCGGGGTATAGCCCAGCACGTACGGGCGAACCGCCGAGTGGGCGCCGTCGGCGGCAATCAGAAAATCGCCGTGCGCCGTGGTGCCATCGGTGAAGGTCACGCTCACGCCAGCGTCGTCTTCATGGACGTGCTCGACGCGCTTGCCGAACTGCACGTTATCGCGTCCCCAGAACGCCAGCATTTCACGCTGGAGTTCAGTGCGCGAGACGGGGCAGGGACGCCCTCCGGTACGCTCAACCAGCGGGGCAAGGCTGAAGCGGGTCAGGGTCTCGCCGCGCCGGTAATCTTTATAGGCCATGAAACGCATCGGCCCGCCGTACGTCTCAACGATCTCCCCCATCCCGAGGTGCTGCATGCATTTCACGCCGTTAGGCCAGATGGAGATGGCCGCCCCGACGGGCCTGATCTCTTTTACGGCTTCAAATACGGTACAGTCGATTCCCGCTTTCTTCAGTGCGACAGCGGCGCTCAGGCCGCCAATACCCGCGCCAATGACGATTGCTCTCATGCTTCTCTCCTTTTGCTGGGGTAAGGTTATTCAGCAATTTGCGTACCAGGCTGCAGCGTGGCGAAAACGGCGTTGTGAGAGCGGTACTTGCACTGCTAAGGTGCGTAAACGCGGTGAGCGTGCCTTTTTTTGAATCAAAAATTTCCGCTTCACGCATCCGGAATCGACTGTTTCACGCCGGGGCAACTGTGGCGTGGTTTGTGCAACAGCCTGGAAGAGGACACCACAGGAGACGCTATGATCGCACTGCACGACTTTAATCATCTTCCGGCCCACGACGCGGTGGCGCTGCTTCACCCCTGCGTGGCGATCCCCGGCTGGGCCGACGCGCTGGTTCGCGGGCGGCCTTACCCGAGCCGGGAGGCGTTGTTCACCACGGCGCAGGCCCTGACGCAACGCTGGGATGACGCGGCATTAACCCTCGCCCTGAGCGCGCATTCGCGCATTGGCGAAAAGCCCGCGGGCACCGGGGCGGAGGCGGCACTGTCGCGCCAGGAGCAGGGTGCGGTGAATGACCGTGATGCCGGGCTGGCGCAGGCGTTACGCGAGGCCAACGCCCGCTACGAAGCCCGTTTTGGACGGGTCTTTCTGATCCGCGCCAAAGGCCGCAGCGGTGAGGAGATGTTACAGGCGCTGCACGCGCGGCTGGAAAACAGTGACGCACAGGAAGTCCGCGCCGCGCTGGAACAGTTACGGGAAATTACGCTGCTACGGCTGGAAGGAGTCATTAGCGAATGAGTACGTTAAGCACGCATATTCTGGATATCTCAACGGGCAAACCTGCAGAGGGCGTGACCGTCCATCTTCAACAGGAGGGGAAGACGCTCGCCACGGGGGTAACCAACGCACAGGGGCGCATCGCCGCGTTCGTTCCCTCGCTGCCCGCAGGTCGTTACCGGCTGGTGGCGGAGATCGGCGCATGGTTTCGCGACACCGGTCGCGACACGATCTGGTCCTGCGCGCAAATTGATTTTGTGACGGGAGAAACGGCAGAGGAGCACTTCCATCTGCCGTTTGTGATTGCCCCCGGCGGATGGTCAACCTACCGGGGCAGTTGACCACACCTGCTCGCCGTTGACCCAGGTCTCGCTGATGTTGCGCTCATCACCCAGGGTCATCAGCACAAATAGCTGCTCGTAGATATCCCTGCAGCGGCGATTGCGCAGGCGCTGCAGCGGCGTCACGTCAGGGTCGATAACCACGAAATCCGCCTCTTTGCCGGGGGCGAAGTTGCCAATTTTATCGTCCAGCCGCAGCGCGTGCGCCCCGCCCAGCGTGGCGTGATAAAACGCCTCGCTGGCGCGCAGGCGGTAGCTCTGAAGCTGGCCGACCTTATAGGCTTCCCCCAGCGTACGCAGCATGCTGAAGGTGGTGCCCGCCCCCACGTCGGTGCCGATGCCCATCCGCACTCTGTGCTGCCAGCAGGCGGGCAGGCGAAACAGTCCGCTGCCGAGAAACAGGTTAGAGGTGGGGCAAAACGCCACCGCCGAACCGGTGTCATGCAGGCACTGCCACTCGCTGTGGTGCAGATGAATACCGTGGGCAAACACGCTGCGCTCGCCGGTCAGGCCGTAGTGATGATACACGTCCAGATAACGCTCGTGCTCCGGCCAGAGATCGCTCACCCAGGCCACTTCGTTGGGGTTTTCGCTCAGATGGGTCTGCAGCCAGGTATCCGGGAACTCCTCTCTGAGCAGGCTGACCGCGGCAAGCAGCTCGGGGGACGAGGTCGGGGCAAAGCGCGGCGTAATGGCATACCCCAGCCGCCCCCGGTGGTGCCAGCGCTGGATCAACGCCCGCGTTTGCCGGTAGCTCTGTTTGGGATCTTCACTCAGGTAGTCCGGCGCGTGCCTGTCCATCATCACCTTGCCGGCGATAAGGCGCATATTCAGGCGCAGGGCTTCGGTAAACAGCGCCTCGACCGATTCGGGATGGAGGGTACAAAACACCAGCGCGGTAGTGGTGCCATTGCTGACCAGCTGGTTAATGAAAAATTCAGCGATCTCTTTCGCGTAGGCTTCATCGGCAAACTGGCTCTCCACCGGGAAGGTATAGGTCGTCAGCCACTCCAGCAGTTGCTCGCCAAATGCGCCGATCATCTCCGTTTGCGGGTAATGGATGTGGGTGTCGATAAATCCGGGCAGCAGCAGCTTGCCGCGCAGGTCGGTGTAACCTTTGTGCGGGTCAAGATACTGCTCGCCCTCCTGCCAGGACATGTGCGCCAGAATTTTTCCGTTCTGTATAAACAGCACCCCGTCCTCAAGATAGCGCGCGTGTTGGGCAATCGCGTCTGCGCTGTCGCAGACCTGGGCAATGTCAAAAAATGCACCGCGGATCGCTGTCTGGTAATCCATCATGGTTCCTGCCTTAGTGTGTGCGTAGCGGGGTGATAAGGCTCAGCAAGAAGGGTGCCAGAATGAACAGGCCGCAGATAAACTGCGGCCGGAAGGGAAGGGTTACTCTTTTTGCGTCGCCACGCGGGAGCTGAACGACGTTGCCTTTGCTGTCTCGCGCTCTTCCCGCGCCAGCCAGCGGTAGGTGACACCGCCGAGGAAGACGCCGATAAACCAGCTAAAGTTTGCCACCTCATGCAGGGCCGGAATAAAGCTGATCACCAGACCCACGGCAACGGAGGGGATCAGCGCGCCAATGGCTTTCGGGTTAAAGCCGTTGCGATACCAGTATTTGCCCTCTGGCGTGTCGTTGAACAGATCGTCAACCGACACCTTGCCGCGTTTAATCAGGTAGAAGTCGGCAATCAGAATGCCGAACAGCGGGCCGATAAACGCCCCAAGCACGTCGAGGGTGTAGTGGATAAGCTCCGGCGAGTTGAACAGGTTCCACGGGGTGAGCAGGATCGAGCCGACGGCGGCAATCATGCCCCCGGTGCGGAAGCTGATTTTTTGCGGCGAGCAGTTAGAGAAATCAAACGCCGGGGAGACGAAGTTCGCCACGATGTTGATCCCGATGGTGGCGGTGATCATCGTCAGCAGGCCAATCGCCACCGCTAGATCGTTACCCACGCGGCTGACGGTCTCAATCGGATCGGTGATCATGCGGCCAAACAGCGACTGGGTACCGGAAACAATCACCACGGTGACGATGGAGAACAGCAGGAAGTTAAACGGCAGACCCCAGCGGTTACCGCGGCGGATCTCACCCATGCTCTTCCCGTAGCGGGAGAAATCACCAAAGTTGAGCAGCGGGCCGGAGAAGTAGGAGACCACCAGCGCCGTCGCGGTGATCATCTGCCAGGTCTGCTCGCCCGCGCTCAGGGACTTGCTGGCGAGGGTAAAGGAGATACCGTCAAAACCGGTCTTGTATACAATCCAGCCGGCGAGAGCCAGCATCACCACATAGACCGCCGGACCGGCGATATCAATAAAGCGTTTGATGGCGCTCATGCCGTGCCAGAAGACCATCGCCTGCAGGACCCACATAATGGCAAAGCAGATCCAGCCCAGATGCGACAGGCCCAGGAACGCGCCGGTGGTGAGCGAAGAGAGCGACGGCCAGAACTTCAGCGCCACCAGCATCAGCGCGTTGGCGGCGAGATAGGTCTGAATGCCGTACCACGCAAAGGCGATAAGCCCGCGGATCACCGCCGGAATATTGGCCCCGAAGACGCCAAAGGCCTGACGGCTGATCACCGCGTAGGGCACGCCCGCCATCTGGCTCGGTTTTGCCACCAGGTTGGCGCACAGCTGCACAATACAAATTCCCACCAGCAGGCAGAGCAACACCTGCCAGCTTGCCAGTCCGAGCGTAAAGAAGCTCGCGGCGACAACATAGCCCCCCATGCTGTGCACGTCCGACATCCAGAACGAAAAGATGTTGTACCAGCTCCAGCTCTGGTCACGCGTCGGTGCCAGATCCTCATTGCAAAGACGTGGGCTGTAAACCGCACCGGAATCAGCGGCCGTACCCTGTGGTGTATTTTGACTGTTTGGCATGAAACCTGCTCCTGTGAATGAAAACCCGTTGAGTGGGAGTGCAAACGGTGTTGCAGGATCCAGGCCAAAATAATAAATCTTGTATGCAATATTTTATTTTTATGTATACGATTCGATAACGGAAAGTAAAATTCGGAGTGGTGAATGAACAACATACATGCCCTGCAGACCGCGCCAGACCTGCATGACAAAGACGAATCCATCTTCCAGGCGCTGATGACCGCGATTGTCGAACATCAGCTGCTGCCGGGAAGCAAATTGCCGGAAGAGGCGCTGGCGGAGGTGTTTGGCGTGAGTCGTACGGGCATCCGCAAGGTGCTGCAGCGACTCGCCGCTGTGCAAATGGTCACCTTAACGCCCAGGCGTGGTGCATACGTTGCCAGCCCGACGGTCGAAGAGGCGCAGCACATCTTCCGCACCCGCGCGCTGCTGGAGGTTGCCAACCTGCCGGACGTGCTGGCGCACTGTCAGCCGCCGCATCTTGCCGCGCTGGAGGCCATTATTCGCCAGGAGCAGCAGGCCCACGAGGCCTACGACGGTCCGGCGGCGATCCGCCACTCCGCCCGTTTTCACATTCAGCTGCAGGCCATCTCCGGCAATCAGGTGCTGACGGAGATGGTGACCGGCCTGAGCCAGCGCTCCTCGCTGGTGATTGCCACCTGGGGGGCGCCGTGGCGTCAGGGCTGCCGCTGCAACGATCACGAACAGCTGGTGGATCTGCTGCGCCAGAAGGCGCTCCAGCCGCTAAGTGATGCCTTAATGCACCATTTTGAACATATCGTCGCCAGCCTCTGCTTCGAGCGGGCGGGCGAGTGCCTGCCTGATTTTGCCCGGCTGTTCGCCGGCCACAAGGAGTCGTAATGTCAGTCTGTATACAAGTGATCAACCCCAACACCAGCCTGGCGATGACGGAAACCATCGGCGTGGCGGCCCGTGCGGTGGCCGCACCGGGCACGGAAATCCTCGCGGTCTGCCCCAGTGCAGGCGTGCCCTCAATAGAAGGCCACTTTGATGAGGCTATCGCCGCGGTGGGGGTTCTCGAACAGGTCAAACTCGGCAGGCAGCAGGGCGTGCACGGTCACGTCATCGCCTGCTTTGGCGATCCGGGTCTGCTGGCGGCGCGCGAGCTGTCGCAGGGGCCGGTAGTCGGCATTGCTGAAGCCGCCATGCATATGGCCACGCTGGTGGCGACACGCTTCTCGGTGGTCACCACGCTGCCGCGCACGCTGATCATTGCCCGTCATCTGCTGCACCAGTATGGCTTTCAGGATCATTGTGCGGCGCTGCACGCTATCGATCTCCCGGTACTGGCGCTGGAAGACGGCTCCGGTCTGGCGCAGGAGAAGGTGCGTGCCCGCTGTATACAGGCACTTAAAGAGGATGGCTGCGGCGCCATTGTGCTGGGCTGTGGCGGGATGGCGACGCTGGCGCAGGAGCTGACGCGCGAGCTGCGCGTACCGGTGATCGACGGCGTCAGCGCCGCGGTGAAGATGGTGGAGTCGCTGGTGGCGCTGGGGCTGTCGACCAGCAAGCACGGGGACCTGGCGTTCCCGGAAAACAAAGCGTTAAGCGGACCATTTCAGGCATTGAATCCATTTTAAAGGTGAGGGGAGAGGCGATGGCGCTATTTGAACAGGATTACCCGCGGGATCTGCGCGGTTACGCGGGCAACCCGCCGCACGCGCAGTGGCCGAATCAGGCGCGCATCGCGGTGCAGTTTGTGCTCAATTATGAAGAGGGGGCGGAAAACCACGTTCTGCACGGCGATGCCGGGTCGGAGCAGTTCCTGTCGGACATCATCGGTGCGGCCAGCTACCCGGACAGACATATGTCGATGGACTCCCTCTACGAATACGGCAGCCGCGCCGGGTTCTGGCGGATCCACAATGAATTTCAAAAGCGTGGCCTGCCGCTGACGGTTTTTGGCGTGGCGATGGCGCTGGCGCGTCATCCGGAAATCGTTGAGGCGATTAAGTCAGCGGATTACGACGTCGTCAGCCACGGCTGGCGCTGGATCCACTATCAGAACATGGATATCAGCCAGGAGCGCGAACACCTGCAGAAAGCGGTGCATGTTCTGACCGATCTGTTCGGCAAGCCACCCACCGGCTGGTACACCGGGCGCGACAGCCCCAATACGCGTCAGCTGGTGGTGGAGCACGGCGGCTTTGACTACGACAGCGACTACTATGGTGACGACTTACCCTTCTGGACGGAAGTGGCCTGCAGCGACGGTACCCGCAAACCGCACCTGATTGTGCCCTACACGCTGGATGCGAACGACATGCGCTTCGCCACCGCGCAGGGGTTCAATACCGCCGAGCAGTTTTATACCTGGTTGAAGGACAGCTTTGACGTGCTGTACGAAGAGGGGGAACGCGCGCCGAAGATGATGTCCATCGGCATGCACTGCCGCCTGCTGGGGCGCCCTGGGCGTTTTCGCGCGCTGCAGCGGTTCCTTGATTACGTGCAGCAGCATGAGCGGGTGTGGGTCTGTACCCGCCAGCAGATTGCCGATCACTGGCGGGATGTTCATCCGTTTCAGAAGTAAGTGTGCCGTGTTTAGCCGGGTGGCGGCTGCGCCTTACCCGGCCTACGGGACAACGTTGACCCGGTGGCCCTACGCCATCAAACTCACCTGCGCCGCCACGATCCGCCAGCCGTACGCAAACCGCACCCACGTCTGCTGCTGACGGCCAATGCGCTGCGTGCCCTCGCGGGTAAATTCGGTGCTGCACACCGCATAATCCTCCCCGAAGGTGGTGATGACGGTGTGACGCAGCGTCCGCTGCAGCCCGGCGGCAGGGCGCGCCGCGCGAAAGGCGCGGATTTCATCAATGCCATAGAGATTTTCACCCGCCCCCAGCCGTACCGTGTTTTTGTCGTGCCAGAACAGCTCGTCCAGTACCGCAGTGTTGTTGCTCACCAGCGCGTCTTCATAGCGGTAAAAGGCGGCCGTCACTTCCGCCACCACCCACGGGAGGTTGATGTCATCGTGATTCATCATACCGCCACCTCCGCCGGGCGGGCATCGGTGATTCCACTCTCCTCCAGCACGCGCGCGACGCGCAGGCAGGCCTGCTCGTTAAACGGCGCGGCTATCAGCTGCAGGCCAATGGGCATTCCCTGCGCGGTGCGCAGCGGAACGGTGGTCACGGGCAGGCCTAAAAACGAAATCGGCTGGGTCAGCATCCCCATGCTGGCGCGAATCGGCAGCGGCTGGCCGTTAATCTCCATGGTTTGCTCGCCCGCCAGCGTGGCGCTGCGCGGGGTTGCCGGGGCGATCAGCACGTCGGCCTGCGCGAAGAGGGTCTTAAACGCCTGCCGGGCATGCGCGCGAAACCGCTGGGCCTGAATGTACCAGGCGGAGGGGATCATCGCCCCTGCCAGCAGCCGCTCGCGGGAGTGCGGCTCAAAACGCTCCGGCTCGCGGCGAAGCGCGGGCAGGTACTGATTTCCCCCTTCGGAGGCGCTGATGATAAACGCCGCGGCGCGCGCCAGTTCGGCCTCCGGGAAGTGCAGTTCATCCTGCACGTCGAGCGCCTTCGCCACCCGCGCCACGGCATCTCTGGCCTGGGCGTCACACCAGGTGGTGAAGTAGCCGCCGAGCACCGCGCAGCGCAGGCCCTCCAGGCCGCGGTCGAGCAGGGGGCGCGTCTGTTCGCGCGGATGTTCTGCCTGAAAACCGTCGCTGCTGTCCCGCCCCTGCAGCGCGTCGTACACGGAGGCCAGATCGCCCACCCGCCGGGCGAAGGGGCCGATATGATCCAGGCTGGCGACAAAGGGATGGCTGCCGGAGCGCGACAGACGACCAAAGGTGGGCTTCAGGCCATAGATCCCACACAGGGAGGCCGGGACGCGTATCGAACCGTTGGTGTCGGTGCCGAGCGAAAAGTGCACCAGCCCGGCGGCCACGGCGGCGGCCGAACCGCCGGATGAACCGCCCGCAATGCGCGTCAGGTCGTGCGGGTTACGCGTCGTGCCGTAGTGGCTGTTTTCGGTGGTAAAGCCGTAGGCGTAGGCGTCCATATTCACCATGCCGGTCAGCAGCCCACCCGCGCTGCGCAGCTGGCGCACCGCGAAGCCGTCAGCGGGTGCGGCAGGGCGCTGGCTGAACAGTTCAGCCCCGGCGAGAGTGGTGTGGCCGGCAACGTCAAACAGGTTTTTCACCGCGTAGGGCACGCCCGCCAGCGGCGGCAGCGGACGCTTTTCGCGGCGCAGGGTGTCAATATTGTCCGCTTCGGCGAGCATGCGCGCTTGCGTCACCGTGGTCCAGGCGTTGATCTGCGGGTTAACCTTCGCAATCGTCTCCAGCGTCTGGCGGGCGATCTCGCGGGCGCTCAGCTCGCCTGCGCTGAGCGCCTGCTGAATGTCGCTGATACTCATCTCGTGTAGCGTCATGCTTTATACACTCCTGCAATCTCCAGACGGTCGTCGAGCGGTAGCGCCATCAGCGGCGCGGCCATGCCGGCAATGCGGCTGAACTGCAGATGCAGCTCGGCGCGGCGGGCCTCATCCAGCGCTATGCCGAGCACAGACTCCATTTGCGCCAGATAGGCGTGCCACTCAGGTTGTACGTCGTTCATTCTTCTCTCCTCAGAATCCGGTGGCGGCGCCGTTGCTGCGTGGGTCGAACGCGCCTTCAAACAACCCGTTCGGGTGGCGGACTATCGCACCCGCGTGGCCCATGGCTTCGCTAAAGTCCGGGAACAGCTCTACGTCGTGACCGAGCCCCTGCAGGCGTGCGACAGTCTCGGGAGAAAAACGGCCCTCCAGTTTTAAGGTGTCCGAGGTTTGTCCCCAGGTGCGCCCCAGCAGCCAGCGCGGGCGGGAGATGCTCTCCTGCAGCGGCACGCCCTGGACCACGTAGCGGGTAAAGAGGGCGGCCTGGGTTTGCGGCTGTCCGTCACCGCCCATCGAGCCATAGACCATCACCCGCCCATCCTTAAGACGTGCCGCTGCCGGGTTGAGGGTATGGAACGGCTGTTTACCCGGCGCGAGGGCCAGCAGATGATTGGGATCGAGACTGAATGAGGCGCCGCGGTTCTGCCAGACGATGCCGGTATCGGGCAGCACCACGCCGCTGCCGAATTCGTGATAAATGCTCTGAATAAACGACACGGCCAGGCCGCTGCTGTCCATCACCCCCATCCACACCGTATCGCCGGGGCCTTTGCCAGCTCCCCATGGGGCGGCGCGGCTGTCGTCAACCCTGTCGGCAAGCGCCTGAAGGGCAGCGGGGTCCAGCAGGCGCTGAATATCGGTTTTCAGCTCGCGCGGGTCGGTGATGTGAGCATCGCGCAGGCCAAAGGCCAGCTTGGTGGTTTCAACAATGCGGTGAAGGGTCTCGGCGTCGTCGGCCTCCGCCATGTTCAGCCGGTCGGTAATGCCGAGGATTGCCAGCGAGACCAGCCCCTGGGTCGGTGGGGCGAGGTTAAACACCTCCCCCTGCTGATGCTGCAGCGTCAGCGGCGTGGTGCGCCGGGCAGCGTGGGCGTGTAAATCGGCCAGCGTCACGGGCAGGCCCAGCGCCTCCATACCGTGCGCCAGCACCTCCGCCAGCGGACCGCGATAGAAGCTGTCCAGCCCGTCTTCCGCCAGCCGCTTGAGGGTGGACGCCATCGCCGGTTGATAAAAGCGGCTCCCGACCTCTGGCGGCTGACCGTTCACCAGCCAGGTTTCCGCAAAACCGGGGATATCTTTCAGCTCGTCGAATTTACTCGCCGTGGCGTAAGCCTGAGAGGGCGTGACCGGCGTGCCGTGTTGCGCATATTCAATGGCGTCGGCCAGCAGGCGGGCCAGCGGCAGCGATTTACCGGTCATCTCGCGTGAGACCTTAAGCGCCTCGTCCCAGCCGCTGACCGTTCCGGCGACGGTGAGCGCTGCGCGGGGACCCCGATGGGGTATCTGTGCCACATCATCATAAGCGGCAAGGGTTGCCAGAGAGCCAGCCGCGCCGCTGGCGTCGATGGCGATCGGCTCACCCTGCGGCGGAACGATAAGCCAGAAGCCGTCACCGCCGAGGCCGTTCATATGCGGGTAAACCACGGCGATGGTCGCCGCCGCCGCCACCATCGCTTCGATGGCGCTGCCGCCTTCGCGCAGCACCCCCAGCGCGCTCTGGCTGGCAAGATGGTGGGGCGCAACGGCCATTCCGCGTGTGGAAACATTACTGTGCATGAAAAGTCCTCATAACCCTGAAGGTCACAAGGCGCTGCAAAAGTTGTTCCAGTTCTGAAAGAAAAGTTTCAGTAAACTGGCACGTATCATGATACGTATAATGAAAAGCAAAATGTGGTGAAACAAAAGTTACAGAGGCGCTATGGAACAGTTAGATGAACGTCTGAAAGCACAATACCCGTCGCTGTCGCCGCAGGAGCAGCGGGTGGCGGATTTTATTTTCGATCATTTTGACGACCTGATTGGCTACAACAGCGCCGAGCTGGCGCAGCTGAGCGGGGTGTCGAAAGCGACGGTCAGCCGTCTGTTTAAGCGCCTGGGCTATGAGAAATATAAGGACATGCGCGACGAGTTGCGCACCCTGCGCCAGAGCGGGATGCCGCTTACCGATAACCGCGACGCGGTGCAGGGCAACACGCTGCTGGCGCGCCACTACAAGCAGGAGATGGCGAACCTGACCCAGTGGGTCAATGCCCTCGACGCGCAGCAGTTTGCCGAGGCGATGGCCTGTATGGTGAAGGCGCGACGCATTGTCATCATCGGCATGCGTAACGCCTATCCGGCGGCGCTGCACCTGCGCCAGCAGCTGCTGCAGGCGCGCGGGCAGGTGCTGGTGCTGCCGCAGCCGGGGCAGAGCCTGAGCGAGGAGCTGGTGGATTTAACGCCCGACGATCTGGTGGTCATGATGGCCTTTCGCCGCCGCCCGCGCATTATCCGCCCGCTGATGCAGCAGCTTCAGAGCAGCGGCATTCCGGTGCTGCTGATGTGCGAGCCGCAGGCCCACAGCCTGTTTCCGCTGGCGAGCTGGCAGCTCTGCGCCCCGCTGGACAGCGTCTCGGCCTATGACAGCTATTCGTCCGTCAACAGCCTGATCAACCTGCTTTCAAATGCCTTGCTGCATGAGATCCTCGATAAGGGCCGTCCGCGCATTCACGAGATTGCCTCTCTCTACCAGCAGCTGGACGAACTGGAACAACGATAATGGGGCATCAGGCTGGTGCTTTGCATTGAAATGGTGCAGAAAGGCGGGGCGAAGATGGGGCGCATTTTCGCCCCGCCCGCGTTTTATCAGGCGTTAACAGAAAATTCCCCGCGCTACGTTATCTGGCACATTAGTTGCAAAAACACATTCAAAGAATCTTTTGTTTCATGTTAACGTTACGGGGAAGCACCATGAAAAAACTGTTAATTGCACTGGCCGGGGCCGTCTGTCTGTTCACCAACCTGCCGGTAAAGGCTGACCAGCTTCAGGATATCGAGAAGCGCGGCACTATTCGTATCGCCGTACCGCAGGACTTCCCGCCGTTTGGATCGGTGGGGACCGATCTCCAGCCGCAGGGCTATGACATCGACATGGCGCGCTACCTGGCCAAACAGATGAAGCTCAAGCTGCAGCTGGTTCCGGTGACCAGCGCTAACCGCGTACCGTACCTGCAAACCGATAAGGTGGACCTGGTCATTTCCAGCCTCGGGAAAAACCCGGAGCGCGAGAAGGTGATCGACTTTAGCCGCGCCTACGCGCCGTTCTTCCTCGGCGTGTTTGGCCCGAAAGGCGCCGAACTGAAAGATGCCGCCGCCCTGAGCGGAAAAACCATCGGCGTGACGCGTGGAGCAGTGGAGGACATGGTGCTGACCAGCGTGGCGCCGAAAGAGGCCAACGTAAAACGCTACGAAGACAATAACACCACGCTGTCGGCTTATCTCTCCGGGCAGGTGCAGTACGTGGCGACCGGCAACCTCGTGGTGGCGGCCATTTCGCGTCAAAACGCGGCGAAAGCCCCGGTGCCGAGCTTTATGCTGAAAGACTCGCCGTGCTTTATTGGTCTGAAGAAGAACGAACCGGCCCTGAAGGCAAAAGTGGACGCGCTGATTGAGCAGGGTATTAAGGACGGCACGCTGAACGGCCTGTCTGAGCAGTGGCTGAAGGCTCCGCTGCCGGCAAACCTTGGCGCCTGAGCCGATGACGGAGCAACTTGATTTCTCCGCGCTCTGGCCGCACTGGCCGGAGCTGCTGGCGGGGCTGTGGGTCACCATTCAGCTAACGGTGCTGGCGACCGTGGGCGGGCTGGCGACAGGTATTTTCGGGGCGGCGATCCGCAGCGGACGCAAAACGTGGTACAGCCGGATCTGGGGTGGGTACGTCGAGATCATCCGCAACACGCCGTTTGTGGTGCAGCTGTTTTTCATTGTCTTCGGCCTGCCGAATCTGGGGCTGAAGATGACCGCGGGGGAAGCGGCGCTGCTGGCGATGGTGGTGAACCTCGGCGCGTACAGCACCGAGATTATCCGCGCCGGGATCCAGGTGACGCCGAAAGGGCAATGGGAGGCCGGACGCGTGCTGGGGTTGACCCGCCTGCAGACCTTTATCCGCGTGGTGCTGCCGCCCGCGCTGCAGCGTATTTACCCGGCACTGGTGAGCCAGTGCATTATTGTAATGCTCGGCTCGTCGGTGGTGTCGCAGGTCTCGTATGAAGAGCTGACCTTTGCCGCCAACCTGATCCAGTCCAGAACGTTTTTGAGCTTTGAGGTTTATCTGGTGACAACCGGGATTTACTTAGCGCTGTCGATTACCCTGCGCCAGCTGATGATGGCCGCAGGACGCAAATGGCTGGGGGTACAGGCATGATGACCACCTTTACCGACTGGGACATTATTCGCAACCTGCTGCTGGCCGGGCGCTGGACGGTGCTGCTGTCGCTGGTGGCGTTTGTCGGCGGCGCGGTGGTGATGCTGCCGCTGTTGCTGCTGCGCCTGACGGGCGGGCGCACGGTGAAGCGCATCATCCGTGGCTATATCGAGCTGTTTCAGGGCACGCCGCTGCTGATGCAGCTGTTCCTGGCCTTCTTCGGCGTGGCGCTGTTCGGCATCGACGTTTCGCCGTGGACCGCCGCCTCGCTGGCGCTGACGTTCTACACCAGCGCGTTTCTGCTCGATATCTGGTACGGCAGCATTCGTGCTTTACCGAAGGGGCAGTGGGAAGCCTCGCGCTGCCTGGGGCTGACCTTTGGCCAGACCCTGTTTCGCGTGGTCGCCCCGCAGGCGCTGCGCATCGGCATTGCGCCGACGGTCGGCTTTGCCGTGCAGGTGATCAAAGGCACCGCGCTGGCGTCGATTATCGGTTTTATCGAGCTCACCAAGGCCGGCACCATGCTGACCAACGTGACCTATCAGCCGTTTAAGGTCTTTGCGCTGGTGGCGCTGGGCTACTTTATTCTGTGTTATCCGCTGTCCCGCTACAGCCGCTATCTGGAGACGAAATTCAATGCCTCTCATCACCATTAATCAGGTGCAGAAGTACTACGGCGATAACCACGTGCTCAAGGGCGTCGATCTGGATATCGACATGGGCCAGGTGATTTCCATTATCGGGCGCAGCGGATCGGGCAAAAGCACGCTGTTGCGCTGCATTAACGGCCTGGAAGGCTATCAGGACGGCAGCATCAAGCTGGGCGGCATGACCATCACCGACCGGGACTCTCAGGCGCGTGAAATCAGCCGCTCGGTCGGAATGGTGTTCCAGAGCTTCAACCTGTTTCCGCACATGACGGCGCTGGAGAACGTCATGCTGGCCCCGCGCCGGGTACTGAAGAAAAGCGCCGCCGAATGCCGGGCGCTGGCGCAGCAGATGCTGGAGAAAGTTGGCCTCGGCGACCGTCTGGATTACTACCCGTCGAGCCTCTCCGGCGGCCAGCAGCAGCGCGTGGCGATTGCCCGTGCGCTGGCGATGTCGCCGAAAGTATTGCTCTGTGACGAGATCACCTCCGCGCTCGACCCGGAACTGGTGGGCGAAGTGCTCAAAGTGCTCGAGCAGCTGGCGGCCGAAGGGATGACGCTCATCCTGGTTACCCATGAAATGAATTTCGCCCGCGAAGTGGGCGACCGCGTGGTGTTTATGCACCAGGGGAAAGTCTGGGAGCAGGGCGACAGCAAAACGCTGTTCGCCAACCCGCAGACCACCGAACTGAAGCAGTTCATCTCCTCCGTGCGCGGCCTCAACTGATAAGGACTGAACAATGGATATCGCACACTTTCCGCAAATCAATCCGCCGCAGCGCCTGCTGATGGGCCCGGGCCCTATCAACGCGGACCCGCGCGTGCTGCGCGCCATGTCGAGCCAGCTGATTGGCCAGTACGACCCGGCCATGACCCACTACATGAACGAGGTGATGGCGCTTTATCGCGGGGTGTTCCGTACCGAGAACCGCTGGACGATGCTGGTGGACGGCACCTCCCGCGCGGGGATTGAGGCGATTCTGGTCTCCGCCATTCGCCCCGGTGATAAAGTGCTGGTGCCGGTGTTTGGCCGCTTTGGTCACCTGTTGTGCGAAATCGCCCGCCGCTGTCGGGCAGAGGTGCATACCATCGAGGTGCCGTGGGGCGAGGTGTTTACCCCGGACCAGATAGAAGATGCGATTAAACGTATTCGTCCGCGCCTGCTGCTGACCGTGCAGGGCGATACCTCCACCACCATGCTGCAGCCGCTCGCGGCGCTTGGCGAGATCTGCCGCCGTTACGATGTGCTGTTTTATACCGATGCCACCGCGTCGCTCGGCGGCAACGCGCTGGAGACCGACGCCTGGGGGCTGGACGCGGTGTCAGCCGGCATGCAGAAGTGTCTCGGCGGCCCGTCCGGCACGTCGCCGATCACCCTGAGCGCGCGGATGGAAGAGGCGATCCGCCGTCGCAAATGCGTTGAGGAGGGCATCCGTACCGACGCCCACCGCGACGGCGACGAGGAGATGATCTACTCCAACTACTTCGATCTCGGCATGGTGATGGACTACTGGGGGCCGGAGCGTCTGAACCATCACACCGAAGCGACCACCGCGCTGTTTGGCGCCCGCGAATGCGCGCGGCTGATCCTGCAGGAAGGGCTGGATAACGGTATCGCGCGTCATAAGCTGCATGGTGACGCTTTGCTGAAGGGCATTCAGGCGATGGGGCTGGAGACCTTCGGTGACCTGAAGCACAAGATGAACAACGTGCTGGGGGTGGTAATCCCGCAGGGGATCAACGGCGACCAGGTGCGTAAGCTGATGCTGGAAGATTTCGGCATCGAAATCGGTACCTCGTTTGGTCCGCTGCACGGCAAGGTGTGGCGCATTGGCACCATGGGCTATAACGCACGCAAAGACTGCGTGATGACTACCCTGAGCGCGCTGGAGTCGGTGCTGAACTACCTGAAGTTCGCGACTACGCAGGGGGCGGCGATGCAGGCCGCGTGGGATCACTATCGCCGCGAGACGCCACTGTGAGCCCGGCAGAACGGGTGATGGCACGTGCCGACGCGCTGGCCGCCATCAGCGAAACCCCGGACGGGCTGACGCGGGTGTATCTCTCCACGCAGCATCTGCAGGCCAACCAGCTTGTTGGAGAGTGGATGCGCCAGGCGGGCATGACCGTCTGGCAGGACAGCGTGGGCAATATCTGCGGTCGCTATGAAGGCCAGCTGGAGGGGGCGCAGGCGGTGCTGCTCGGATCGCATCTGGATACCGTGCGCAACGCCGGGCGCTACGACGGCATGCTCGGGGTACTCACGGCCATCGAAGTGGTGGACAGCCTGCATCAGCAGGGCGTGCACCTGGCCCAGGCGATTGAGATTGTCGGCTTTGGTGACGAAGAGGGGACCCGTTTTGGCATCACTCTGCTGGGCAGCCGTGGTCTGACGGGAACCTGGCCGCAGGGCTGGCTGGAGACGTGCGATGCCCAGGGCATCAGCGTGGCGCAGGCGATGGTGCAGGCAGGACTCGACCCCACCCGCGTGGCGCTGGCGGCACGCCATCCGCACGATTTCAGCGCCTGTCTGGAGCTGCACATCGAACAGGGGCCGTGTCTGGAGCAGGAGGGGCTGGCGCTGGGCGTGGTGGAAGCCATCAACGGCGCGCGCCGCCTTAACTGCCGCTTCACCGGCGAGGCCGGGCACGCCGGTACCGTGCCGATGGCTCACCGTAAAGATGCCCTGGCCGCCGCCGCCGAATGGATGGTGCTGATTGAAAACACCACCCGGCAAGCCGGCGGCAATCTCGTGGCGACAGTGGGAGCGTTACGCTGTCTGCCCGGTGCGGTTAACGTCATTCCAGGCGAGGTTGCGCTCTCGCTGGATATTCGCGGCCCGCAGGATGCCCCGCTGGACGCGCTACTCGCTGAACTGCTGGCGCAGGCGCAGGCCATCGCCGCCCGTCGCGGGTTACGTTTTGGCGCCGAGGAGTTTTACCGGATCGCCGCCACGCCGTGCGATGCGCGTCTGCAGCATCTGCTGGGCGACGCCGTTGAATCGGTGCAGGGGCGCACCGTGTCCCTGCCCAGCGGCGCCGGGCACGACACCATCGCCCTGGCAGAGCGCTGGCCGGTGGGGATGCTGTTTGTGCGCTGCAGGGGCGGCGTCAGCCATCATCCGGCGGAATCGGTGATGGCTGAGGATGTCGCGCTGGCGATTGAAGCGTTTGGGCGGGCGGTGAGAAAGCTGGCTGACGGTGGCGCGCGTTAAGCCACCGAACGCACCGCATCGTCGATATCTGCGCTCACCCGCACATCCTGCTCGTCAAACACCATGCAGTGACGGTCGTCAAACGCCACGTCTATCTTCTGCCAGGGCGCGAACTTCACGTCGCCCGGCAGCAAGATCTTCACGTTGTCATGGCCGTAGCATTGTCCAAACAGGTAAGTGTTGTTCCCCAGCCGTTCCACCACTTCACAGTTAAATTCCAGCGGCGTGCCGCGCTTAACGTCGGTGGTTAAATGTTCCGGACGAATGCCCAGCGTGACCTGACTGCCTGGCTGCAGCGGTGTGGTGGTTATCGCGAGCGTGAGCGACTTCTGCTGTGACAATCTGACGGTGAGCTTGCCCGGCTGCCAGGCTTCGACGGTGGCAGGCAGAAAGTTCATCTTCGGAGAACCGATAAACCCGGCGACAAATTTATTCGCTGGTTTGTAATAGAGATCCATCGGCGCACCCATCTGCTCAACCTTGCCATAGTTCATGACCACGATCTTGTCCGCCAGCGTCATCGCTTCTATCTGGTCATGTGTCACATACACCATGGTGGTTTTCAGCTCCTGGTGCAGTCGGGCGAGGTGCAGGCGCATTTCGACGCGCAGTTCAGCATCCAGGTTTGAGAGGGGTTCATCGAACATAAAGACGCGCGGGTTACGCACGATGGCGCGACCAATCGCCACGCGCTGGCGCTGACCGCCGGACAGTTGTTTAGGTTTACGGTCCAGCAGGTGTGAGAGCTGCAGTGTTTTTGCCACCATCTCTACCTGATGGCGGATCTGATCTTTCGGGACTTTATTCACCTTCAGCCCGTAGCCCATGTTTTCGGCGACGGTCATGTGCGGATAGAGCGCGTAAGACTGAAAGACCATTGCCACGCCCCGGTGAGAAGGGGCGACGTCATTCATCACCTCATTACCGATTAAGACTTCACCTTCGCTAATCTCCTCCAGGCCCGCAATCATGCGCAGCAGGGTCGATTTACCGCAGCCGGAAGGGCCAACAAAAACGGCAAACTCCCCGTCTTCAATCTCCAGATTCACGTTGTGTAAGGTAACGGTGTCGCCAAAGCGCTTGGTGACATTCCTCAATTGTATGTTCGACATCAGTGTTCCCCGAGTAAATCGCCAGTTATGTTCTACGTATAACAATTGTGTTTAACATGGCTGGACGGTGCAATTTGTCTGTATTGACTATAACTTCCAGTATTCATGGGCCCTATACAGATATTCCATTAATGTTATGACGATCACACAACTCGCAGTTTTTTGTAGAGTTATCATGATGTGAAGGGTAGCGTATACCAAACCAAAGGCATTTGATGTCATACGTGCAGCATCAGATTTAATGCGTTATTTGATGAGGTGGGTAAGGCGTTTGATGCGATAACAACCATAAAATTGTTATACCTTCACATGAGGTTGAACATGAAAAAGAACATTCTCGCTGCGCTTATCCTCTCTACGCTCGCGATGCAGGTCCACGCCACCACGCAGCTTAACGTCTGGGAAGACATCAAGAAGTCGTCCGGCATAAAGGATGCGGTCGCCGACTTTGAAAAACAGTACGACGTTAAGGTTAACGTGCAGGAAACGCCTTACGCCCAGCAGCTGGAAAAATTGCGCCTGGACGGCCCGGCAGGTATTGGCCCGGACGTGCTGGTTATTCCTAACGATCAGCTGGGCGGTGCCGTGGTGCAAGGGCTGCTGGCCCCTCTGAATCTGGAGGCTAAGCAGACGGAACAGTACACCCCGGCCTCAATCAATGCCTTCAGAATGGATAATGCCCTCTACGGCGTGCCGAAAGCGGTCGAGACGCTGGTCCTGATCTACAACAAAGACCTCATCGACAAGCCCCTGAACTCACTGCAGGACTGGTATGACTTTTCGAAACAGCAGCGCGCTAAAAACCAGTACGGCCTGCTCGCCAAGTTCGACCAGATTTACTACAGCTGGGGGGCAATCTCCCCGATGGGCGGCTACATCTTCGGTCAAAACGACAAAGGCGGCTATAACGCCAGCGACGTTGGCCTGAACAAACCGGGTGCGGTAGAGGCCGTAACGTACCTGAAAAAATTCTACGCCGATGGGATCTTCCCTGCCGGGATAGTCGGCGACAACGGTCTGAACGCCATCGACTCTTTGTTTACCGAGAAGAAAGCGGCAGCCGTGATCAATGGGCCGTGGGCATTCCAGCCGTATGAAGCGGCAGGCATCAACTATGGCGTTGCGCCGCTGCCAGAGCTGCCGGACGGCAAGCCTATGAGCTCTTTTCTTGGGGTGAAAGGCTACGTGGTCTCCACGTGGAGCAAAGACAAAGCGCTGGCGCAGAAATTTATCGAATTTATTAACCAGCCGCAGTACGTCAAAACCCGCTACGTTGCCACGCGCGAGATCCCGCCGCTGACGGCGATGATCGACGATCCGATTATCAAGAACGATGAAAAAGCGAGTGCCGTCGCGGTACAGGCCGCACGAGCCTCCGCCATGCCGGGTATTCCGGAGATGGGCGAAGTGTGGGGGCCAGCCAACGCCGCGCTGGAGCTGAGCCTGACCGGCAAACAGGATCCTAAAGCCGCGCTGGATAGCGCAGAGAAACAGGTTCAGATGCAAATCGAAGCCATGCAGGCCAGCAACCAGTAATGTTCTGACGTCGCCGAACGGGAGGCTTCTCTCCCGTTTTTTTGAAAGGAGTTGTCTGTGAGTATCATCCCGGAAAATTTTGCCAGACCGCACGGGGCCGGGCGTCATGCCTGGACTGGTCTGCTGCTGGCGGTTATCCCTGGCTTCGGTCAGTTCTACCATCGCCAGTGGCTGAAAGGGGGCATCTTCCTGGTGCTGCTGGCCAGTTTTATCGGCGTATTTGCCGATTTTCTGCGCGAGGGGCTGTGGGGGCTGGTGACGCTGGGCGAGGAGGTGCCGCGGGACAACTCCATCTTCCTGCTGGCTGAAGGGATCATCAGCGTATTGATTGGCGCGTTTGGCGTCGTGGTGTATGCCCTGTCGATGCGGGATGCGTGGGTCAATGGCCGTAAACGTGATGAAGGCTTACGGCTGAACAGCGTGCGCAAGCAGTATCAGATGCTGCTGAGTGACGGCTTCCCGTATCTGATGATCACCCCCGGCTTTATCCTGCTGGTGTTTGTGGTGGTCTTCCCGATACTGTTCGGCTTTGCCATTGCGTTTACCAACTACAACCTGTACCACACGCCGCCGGCTAAGCTTGTAGACTGGGTCGGGTTTAAGAACTTTATCAATATCTTCACGCTCTCCATCTGGCGTTCGACCTTCTTCGACGTGCTGCAGTGGACGGTGGTCTGGACCCTGCTCGCCACTACGCTGCAATGTTCGGTAGGCGTGCTGCTGGCCATCCTGGTCAACCAGAAGGATCTGCGCTTTAAGCCGCTGATCCGCACCATTTTCATTCTGCCGTGGGCGGTACCGGGTTTTGTCACCATTCTGGTGTTTGCCGGGATGTTCAACGACTCCTTTGGGGTGATCAACAACGCCATACTGGCCTTCTTCGGCATTGCGCCAAAAGCGTGGATGACCGATCCGTTCTGGACCAAAACGGCGCTGATTATGATGCAGACCTGGCTCGGCTTCCCGTTTGTTTTCGCCATGACCACCGGCGTGCTGCAGGCCATTCCGGACGATCTCTACGAAGCGGCGACCATGGACGGTGCCAGCAGCGCGACGAAGCTGCGCACCATCACGCTGCCGCTGGTGCTGTACTCGATTGCGCCGATTCTGATCACCCAGTACACCTTCAACTTCAATAACTTCAACATCATCTATCTGTTCAATAACGGCGGACCGGCGGTGGTGGGGTCGAATGCGGGTGGGACGGATATCCTGGTGTCGTGGATCTACAAACTGACGATGTCCTCTTCGCAATACGCGATTGCGGCGACCATCACTATCCTGCTGTCTATCTTTGTCGTCGGGCTGGCGCTGTGGCAGTTCCGCGCCACGAAATCGTTCAAAAATGACGACATGGCGTAAGGAACGTAACAATGGCTCAATCACAAAGTATTAAACGTGAGAAGTGGGTACGCCTCTCGCTCTCCTGGCTGGTTATCGCACTGGTCTCGACAATCATCATTTACCCGCTGGTGTGGACGGTCGGCGCGTCGTTTAACGCGGGGAACAGCCTGCTGAGCTCGTCGATTATTCCCGAGAACGTCTCGGTGCAGCATTATGCCGACCTGTTCAATGGCCAGGTGAACTACATGACCTGGTACTGGAACTCGATGAAAATCAGCTTTCTGACCATGGTGCTGACCTTGATCAGCGTCAGCTTTACCGCCTACGCGTTTTCGCGCTTTCGCTTTAAAGGACGCCAGAACGGGCTGATGCTGTTCCTGCTGCTGCAGATGATCCCGCAGTTCTCGGCGCTGATTGCCATCTTCGTGCTGTCGCAGTTGCTGGGTCTTATCAACAGCCATCTGGCGCTGGTGCTGATCTACGTAGGCGGCATGATCCCGATGAACACTTATCTGATGAAAGGCTACCTAGATGCCATCCCGAAAGATCTGGATGAATCCGCGCGCATGGACGGGGCCAGCAACTTCCGGATTTTTATCGAGATCATCATGCCGCTTTCGAAGCCGATTGTGGCGGTGGTGGCGCTGTTCTCCTTCACCGGGCCGCTGGGAGATTTCATCCTCTCAAGCACCATTTTGCGCACCCCGGACAAATACACCTTACCCATTGGGCTTTATAACCTGGTGGCACAAAAAATGGGTGCCAGCTACACCACCTACGCGGCAGGCGCGGTCCTGATTGCGGTGCCGGTGGCGATCCTCTACCTGGCGTTACAAAAATACTTCGTCTCCGGCCTGACCTCCGGGAGTACCAAAGGATGATCATGAAAAGACTCAAACCTGCTTTGCTCGCCGTTTGCCTCTCATGTGGCCTTGCCGCGAGTGCGTTTGCTGCCGACGCGGTAAAAACGCGTCCCTTTAACGCCATGCCGGCGGATTTTATTAAGGGGGCGGATATTTCGACCCTGCTGGAAGCAGAACAACACGGCGCGAAATTCTATAACCAGAACGGCCAGCAGCAGGACGCGATTGCTATCCTCAAAGCCAACGGCGTGAACACCGTGCGCCTGCGCCTGTGGGTTGACCCGCAGGATGCGGATGGCAATACCTACGGCGGCGGCAGTAACAATCTCGAAAACACGATTGCGCTGGCGAAGCGCGTGAAGGCGCAGGGGCTGAAGCTGCTGCTCGACTTCCACTACAGCGATTTCTGGACCGATCCGGGCAAACAGTTCAAGCCAAAAGCCTGGGAGAAGATGGACTACCCGCAGCTTAAAACGGCGATCCATGACTACACCCGCGACACCATTGCCCGCTTTAAGAAAGAGGGCGTCCTGCCGGACATGGTGCAGATCGGTAACGAAATCAACGGCGGCATGCTGTGGCCGGAAGGAAAAAGCTGGGGGCAGGGCGGCGGCGAATTTGACCGCCTGGCCGGGCTGCTTACTGCCGCCATTGGCGGGCTAAAGGAGAATCTGACTGACGGCGAGCAGGTGAAAATCATGCTGCATCTGGCCGAAGGCACCAAAAATGACACCTTCCGCTGGTGGTTTGATGAAATCACCAGGCGCAACGTGCCGTTCGATATTATCGGCCTGTCGATGTACACCTACTGGAACGGCCCGATAAGCGCGCTGAAAGCCAATATGGATGACATCAGCAAGCGCTATAACAAAGATGTGATTGTGGTGGAAGCGGCCTACGGCTATACGCTCGACAACTGCGATAACGCCGAAAACAGTTTCCAGGCGAAAGAAGAAAAAGACGGCGGCTATCCGGGTACCGTTCAGGGTCAGTACGATTATATTCACGATTTAATGCAGGCCGTTATTGATGTTCCGGACCAGCGCGGCAAAGGCATCTTTTATTGGGAGCCCACCTGGATTGCCGTCCCGGGCACCACGTGGGCGACCAAAGCCGGCATGAAATATATCCATGACGAATGGAAAGAGGGGAATGCCCGTGAGAATCAGGCATTATTTGATTGCCAGGGAAAAGTGCTGCCATCAATAACGGTATTTAAATAATTTTTATCTCCATTCAGGACGTTTTCAATATGAATAAATTTGCGCCTTTAAGCCCAAAGGTCGCGGCGTTATTGCATGGCGCCGACTATAACCCGGAGCAGTGGGAGAATTATCCCGGTATTATTGAGCAAGATATCGCCATGATGCAGCAGGCGAAATGTAATGTCATGTCGGTGGGCATATTTAGCTGGGCGAAGCTGGAGCCGCGTGAAGGGGAATATGATTTTGCGTGGCTGGATAATATTATTGAAAAACTCTATGCGGCAGGTATTCATATTTTCCTGGCGACGCCAAGCGGCGCGCGTCCGGCGTGGATGTCGCAAAAATACCCTGAGGTGCTGCGCGTCGGGCGCAACCGCGTGCCCGCGCTGCACGGAGGCCGTCATAACCACTGCATGTCATCCCCGGTCTACCGCGCGAAAACGCTCAAAATAAACGGCCTGCTGGCGGAGCGTTATTCCCACCATCCGGCGGTGCTGGGCTGGCATATCTCCAATGAGTACGGCGGTGAATGCCACTGTGATCTGTGCCAGGCACGCTTCCGCGACTGGCTGAAAGCGCGTTACAAAACCCTCGACGCGCTGAACCACGCGTGGTGGAGCACCTTCTGGAGCCATACCTATACCGACTGGTCGCAGATTGCGTCCCCCGCGCCGCAGGGAGAAGTGTCGATTCACGGCCTGAACCTCGACTGGCGTCGCTTCAATACCGCGCAGGTGACCGATTTCTGCCGCCATGAAGTGGCCCCGCTAAAAGCCGCGAATGCCGAACTGCCGGTGACCACCAACTTTATGGAGTATTTCTACGACTACGACTACTGGCAGCTTGCGAAGGCGATCGACTTTATCTCCTGGGACAGCTACCCGATGTGGCACCGGGAGAAAGACGAAACGGCGCTTGCCTGCTACACCGCCATGTATCATGACATGATGCGCAGCCTGAAGGGCGGTAAGCCCTTCGTGCTGATGGAGTCAACGCCGAGCACCACCAACTGGCAGCCGACCAGCAAGCTGAAAAAGCCGGGGATGCATATTCTCTCGTCAATGCAGGCGGTGGCGCACGGGGCAGATTCGGTGCAGTACTTCCAGTGGCGTAAAAGCCGCGGGTCGGTGGAAAAATTCCACGGCGCGGTTATCGACCACGTGGGCCATCTGGATACCCGCGTCGGGCGTGAAGTGACGCGCCTGGGCGAGATGCTGGCCCGCCTGTCGGGTGTGGTCGGCTGCCGTACCGAGGCCCGGGTGGCGATCGTCTTCGACCAGCAAAACCGCTGGGCGCTGGACGATGCCGAAGGTCCGCGCAATATGGGAATGGAGTACGAAAAAACCGTCAACGAGCACTATCGTCCGTTCTGGGAAAAAGGCATCGCGGTGGATGTCATTGACGCTGACGGCGATCTGAGCCAGTACGCGCTGGTGATAGCCCCCATGCTTTACATGGTACGCGAAGGATTTGCCGGGCGGGCAGAAGCCTTTGTGGCTAATGGCGGACATCTGGTGACGACCTACTGGACCGGCGTGGTGGATGAGACCGATCTCTGTCATCTGGGCGGTTTCCCCGGGCCGCTGCGCAAGCTGCTGGGCATCTGGGCAGAAGAGATCGACTGCCTGGGCGAGGGGGAACGCAATCTGGTTCAGGGGCTGGCGGGCAACGCGGCAGGCCTGCAGGGGCCGTATCAGGTGCGGCATTTATGCGAGCTGATCCACGCGGAGTCCGCACAGGTGCTGGCGACCTACCGTGATGATTTCTACGCCGGTCGCCCTGCTGTCACGGTCAACCGCGTCGGTAAAGGCAAGGCGTGGCACGTCGCTTCGCGCAACGATCTGCCGTTCCAGCGCGATTTCTTCGCCGGGATTATCAACGAGCTGGCGCTGCCGCGCGCCATCGAGAGTGAACTCCCGCCGGGCGTGGTTGCCACGGCGCGCACGGACGGCGAAACCAGCTGGGTGTTTGTGCAGAACTACACGGCACAGCAGCAGTACATCACGCTGCCGCAAGGGTATACCGACTGCATGACAGACGCCGCCGCCGCGGGCGATACCGTGCTGCTGCCGTGGGACTGTCGGGTGCTCAGGCGTAAAGCGTAGTGCGGTTTTATTGCCGGGTGGCGCTGCGCTAACCCGGCCTACCCAACCTGTAGGCCCGTGCAAGCGCAGCGCCGCCGGGCAAAAAGGCAAAGAGCCTGCTCCACGAGCAGGCATTTTTTTATCTGCATAGAATGAGGCGTATTATGGACAGTCAAATTACCCAGCGTTTAATTCCCGCGTTTGGCGGTGACGATAATATCGAACACGTCGAAGCCTGCATTACCCGCCTGCGCGTGACGGTTAAAGATTTAAATAAGGTTGACTCTGAGGCGTTACAGAATGAAGGGGCGCTGGGCGTAATTATTATCGGTCAGCAGGTGCACGCCATCTTTGGCAGGCAGTCTGATGCCTTACGTCAGTTATTAGATGAACACTTTAATCAGTAAATATAAAAAAGGGATAGCCAAAATAATGGCTATCCCTGAGCAGAGATATATGCTGCAATTAGCTGGAGATACAATAACGATTAACGCATTTTAAAAATGAAGGTTTACCACCAGGCTTCGACCTGCACCCCAAAGTTCCAGGTATTATTCGCGGTGCCGTCCTCGAAGGATTTCCCTTTTTCGGAATCATTCAGGTAAGACGCAAACACACGCAGTTCCGGACGCGACATAAAGTCAGGGCCATCGGCCAGGCCGAGGGCAAGGGTGTATTTCTCGCCGCTCTGCTTGTAGTCAGACCCGTCGGTGTAGGTGTCTTTCTGGTAGAAACCACCCACTTCGCCAATCAGGCGGACATACTCGGTAAACTGGTACTGCGCGCGGCCGACAAGGGAAATCAGGCGCGATTTATCGGTATATTGCGTCGTGTCGTCCGCCGAACCCCAGGTCAACACGTGGTTGAAGGAGAGCTTGTCGGTGATGGGAATTAAGCCGGTATTGATCACGCGGTAGCCGCTGGCATCGTTCACATCGTTCCACATGTCGTACCAGCCGCCCCCCTGGGACACCATGTTCTGCGCCAGGCCTTTGTTGGCATACTGCAACACCAGCTTGTTGTATCCTCCCAGCATGTCCTGGCTGATCTCGCCGGTTACCATCACGCCGTTGTCGGCCTCGTACAGCCCGCCGTACTCTTTCTGCTTGTTGGTCGGGTTTGGCATGGCGTAGTCGATGCCGACTTCGGTCCAGGCGCCTGCCCACGGTTTCCAGCCCGCATAGCGCAGATCGATATAGTTGATGTTCACGTCGTTATCACCGTCAACGCGGTAGTCCACGTCGTTGGCATCGCCGCGGATCCACGCCACGGAGACCGCGCCAGGGCCGAGCGTATAGTTCTCGATACCTGCGCCGGATCCCGAGATATTCCAGTATTTGGTGTCGATGATGTGCAGGTCATGGCGCTGGTAATAGCGCTTCCCACCCCAGATCACCGCGTTGGGATCGCCCGGAATCAGCCCCTTGATCTGCAGGTTCAACTGACGCAGGCCAAACTGGGCATCGTCGCCAAAGGTGGTTTCGTTATCGTTAGAACCGTCAGACACCATGCTCACCATGCTGTCGAGATAAAAGCTTACGTCGTTCTTTTTATAAACCTCAGAGCCCAGTTCCAGCTCGCCGTAGGTATCGGCTTCGTTACCCAGACGGCCAATTTTATTCTTCTGCCACTCCTCCATCCCACCATCCCGTGAGACGCCCACGCCGGAGCGAAGATAGCCATGGAAATCAATCGGTACCGAAGACGCGGCAAACAGCGATGGAGACGCTAACGCGGCAGCCAGCGCAACGGATACAGAGCGGATCGTCGTGTTCATTGTTACCCTCTTATTGTTTTGTAATACGTTCACAAATCCGCTGTCATAAAATGCCTAAACCTTTTGTATGGCAATTGCATGATCATAAATGTGTGATTAAGTGCAAATAAAATAGACAATTTTGTATCAGGTGATGAGATTTGTCGCAGGTTATGTCATTGTGAGCGTCATACTTTTTGATGGTGTTGTGCCAGTGAAAAGAGGGCGGTAAGCGTTTTTTTCCAGCGCCCCTGTTACAATCAGCGCATAACAACATAAGGAACCGGACCATGAAGTCGAAAAGCGCAACGTTAGAGGACGTGGCACGCCATGCGGGCGTCTCCTATCAGACCGTGTCCAGGGTACTGAATAAATCTGCCAATGTATCCGACGCCACGCGTAGCAAGGTGGAGAAATCCATAGAGTTATTACGGTATGTGCCCAACCGCCTGGCTCAGCAACTGGTCGGCAAACAGACCCAGACTGTCGGACTGGTGACGATTTCGCTCGCATTGCATGCCCCTTCTCAGGTGGCTGCGGCGGTAAAACGCTATGCGAATGTGGAAGGTTATCAGGTCCTGATTTCCATGATTGATGAGAACGTCAACCACAGTATTCAGGATTCTATCAACGAGCTGAAGTCCCAGCGGGTGAGCAAGGTGATCATTAACGTGCCGCTGGAGGCCGAAGAGGCGCAGAAAATCGCGACTGACAACGATGATATTGTCTGTCTGTTCCTGGATGTCGACCCGTACAGTTCCGTGTTTAACGTTTCGTTTAACCCGGCGGACGGCACCCGCGCCAGCGTTAAATACCTTTACGAACTGGGCCATCGCGACATCGCCCTGCTGGCCGGGCCAGAGTCCTCTGTGTCGGCACAGTTGAGGCTAAAAAGCTGGATCGAAACCCTGAAAAGCTACGGCCTGGAGCCCGCCTCGGTGATCCGCGGCAACTGGGATGCGCAGAGCGGGTATGCCGGTGCGCTGCAGATGCTGCGTGAAACGCCGCAGTTTTCCGCCGTGCTGGTGGGCAACGACCAGATGGCGCTGGGCGTACTGAGCGCCTTCCACCAGCAGCAGATTTCCATTCCGGGCGAGAAGTCGGTGATTGGCTATGATGACACTTACGAAAGCTCGTTCTTCTACCCGGCGCTGACCACGGTCTCACTGGATTTAGATCTGCAGGGTAAAGAGGCGGTGCGCCGCATTCTGGACAGCGGCGAAGATAATGCGTTGCGTATGTCCTCGATTTTACCTGCCCGTCTGGTGGTGCGACAGTCTACCGGGCCGAAAGGAGAGAAGGGGAAAAACCTCCAGGCGCTGGCCCAGCAGTTGCGTGAGATTGCGCATCAACTGGGTGATGTGTAGCACAGTGAGCACCGCAATCACGGGAAAGCGGTGCTCGCAAGATCACTCCAGCCCAAGGGTATATTGCGCGATTTTGAAGTAAATAATCAGCCCGGTACCGTCGATAAGCGTCGCGATAAACGGTGCGGAGACAACCGCCGGGTCAATGCCGCAGCGCTTGAGCACCATCGGGATCACGGACGAGACGATGGCGCTCCACAGCGTAATGCACACCAGCGTCAGGCTGACGATAAGCGTGATTTCCAGCCCAATTCCCATCATCCAGGCCCGGATGCACCCGGCAAGACCCAGCGTGGCGGCAATCATCAGCGAGGTGCTCATCTCTTTGCGCAGCACGCGTCCGACGTCGCGCAGGTGCACCTCTCCCAGCGCCATGGCGCGCACCAGCGTGGAGGTGATCTGCGTTCCGCTGTTGCCACCTGTGCCAATCAGCAGCGGGATAAAGAACGCCAGCGCAATGGCGGACTCCAGCGCCTCTTCGAAATGCTGAATGACCGAGCTGGTGTAGGCTTCGGCGACAAACAGCAGCAGCAGCCAGACGGAGCGTTTTTTCCACAGATTAAAAGCGCTGGTTTCCAGATAGGGCTTCTCCAGCGGCAGCGTCGCCCCCTGAAGCTGGGCATCTTCGGTAACGTCATCTTCCAGCAGATGGGCGATTTCCCGTTCGGTCAGGCAGCCGACGAGCTTCCCGTGGGTGACCACGGGCACGACATCCGCGTCGCCGTGGGCCAGCAGTCCGGCAACGTCGGCACGTTCATCCTCCGGTTTGACCTGTAAAAATTGCGAAATCATCAGCGATTTCACCGGCTGTACCGTATCGGAAGTCTGCAGCAACTGGCGCACGGCAATCATTCCCGCCAGGCGGCCATGGTCTTCAATGAAAATATGCGACGGAATATCATCGTCTTTTAATTTTTCGAAGAATTGCTCGCGCGCCAGCGCCACGCATAATGAAATATCGAGGACGATAAAATCGGTATTCATATACTGCGCGATGGCGCTGTCATTGAATGTCGGGTTCTGGTTGTGAATAGCGTAAGACATAATGAATTCCCTTTGAATAATAAAAATCTCTCAGGGGCGAGCAAGACAGGGCATGTCGAAGAGGAGATCCCCACGTCCTGGGTTCAGCACTGTACACCGTATCCCGCAAGGGAAGTTATACTGACAAAGCCTTGATTCGACAGTGCCTGTTTTACCCTGTGCCGGTTCTCTCGAACCCACCAGAGCGATAACGTGTATTTGTACAGGAGCCTCGCCATAACGAGATCGTTGTATACCCGTCATACTTCAAGTTGCAGGTACGTTGGCTGCACTCACTCACCCCAGTCACGTACTTGTGTACGCTCCCGGGGATTCGTTCCCTTGCCGCCTTCCTGCAACTCGAATTATTTAGGGTATAAAACGAGAGGGATAATACGCTTAATTAATTTTGCCGCTCAGGAATTTAAAAAATGTTTAAGAACGGTTTAGAAGAATCTTATTAATAAGACGTTGAGGGTTTATTTAAGTGAATTCATTTTAAATGAAGAATGATATTTACATCGGGGGAGAGTAAATGACGTGGCTTGATACTTTGCTGAATCACTTTGCGCTCTATCCGGCACATCTTTTCGCGCTGTTATTTATGATGGCGCTGAGTAAATCAACGGTGCTGATCTCCTCTGTGCTGCCGCCTGCCTCGGTGATGCTGTTGACCGGCATTACCGTGAGTCAGGCGAGCATGCATCCGGCGCTGGCGTGGCTGGCCGTGGTGACGGGGGCAACGGTGGGTTCAGTGCTGAACTTCCATATCGGCCAGCTGATGGGGCACACGCGATGGATAACCCGCCTCACCGCAAAACACGCCGGTAAATTTTTGCGGGTGCAACATCAGCTGCAGAAAAACGGCGTGCTGGTGCTGTTCAGCGCGCGCTTCCTGGCGGTACTGCGCTATATCGTACCGCTGGCGGCAGGCATGCTCAGGCTTAACGTGGTCAAGGTTTACGCGGTGAGCCTGCTCTCTGCCGCCGTCTGGGCGGCGCTGTATGTCGGCATTGTCACCGGCATCAGCGCCTTCTGAGTTACAAACTTCCCATCCCGCCGTCGACCAGCAGCTCCGTGCCTACCGTATAGCTGGACTCGTCGGAGGCCAGATAGAGCGCGGCTTTTGCCAGCTCCGTCGTGGAGCCCATTCTGCCCAGCGGAACCAGCTTGATGATCTCCGCCATCATCGCGTTAAGCGCTTCTTCGCTTAAGCCCGTTTTGTTAAAGGCCGGGGTCTCCACCGGACCGGGGCTCAGGCCGTTGACGCGGATCCCGCGCGGCAGCAGTTCCGCCGACAACGTGCGTGCCAGCGACAGCAGGGCAGCCTTGCTCGCGGCATACACGCTGCTGGTGGGCAGGCCGATGCGCGCGCTTACGGAGCCGCACAGGATTACGGAGGAGGGATTATTCAGCAGCGGCAGCAGTGCCTGAATTAAAAAGAATGGTCCCTTCAGGTTGATGCCCATCAGACGATCCCAGGCCTCTTCCTGCCACGCTTCCAGCGGCGCGTGCGTCACATCACCGGCGTTGAGAAAGACCGCGTCCAGGCGTGGCCAGCGGGCGGCAAGGGTCTCCGCCAGCGCTTTTTGCGAAGCAATATCTCCCGCATCGGTCGGGATCACCCAGGCGTTTTCGCCCAGAATGCGCTCTGCTTCGGCGAGCGTGTCGGGATTGCGTCCGGTGACGGCGACGTGTGCGCCTTCGGCGATAAACGCCTGCGCGGTAGCAAGACCTATGCCGCTGGTGCCGCCGGTAATCAGCGTATACTTATCGGTTAAACGACCCATATTCTTCTCCTGAAATGTCTCTGGAGAAAACACTATAGAAACGTTAGTATCGAAAGGAAATCAGGTACCAAATGGATACTAACGAGGCAAGAGGTGTGCAATGGCAGAAAGGCTGGACGTGTGCTGCGAAAAAAAATCTGAGGTGTATACCTGCCCGATGACGCAGTTTGTCAATCTGATTTCCGGGAAATGGGCGATCCCCATTCTCTATCGCCTGATTGTGTTCAATACGCCCGTTCGCTTTGGCGATCTGCTGCGGGCGGCTGCCCCGATTACGCAAAAAGAGCTGACGAAGCAGCTTCGCCTGTTCGAGCAGCGCGGGCTGGTGACGCGTACGGTCTACCCTGAGATCCCGCCGCGGGTGGAGTACCAAATTACCGCGCTCGGGCTTACTCTGCAAAATGCTCTCTCGCCGCTGGCCGCCTGGATGACTGAGTACGGCGACCAGCTGGAGCGTTAGGCTACTGTTTTACGTAGCGCGGGGCCGGAATACCGGTGCGCGCGCTGTTAAACAATTCCAGACGCGCCGTTTCGTAGCGATCCCACAGGCCAGCGTCATGCATCGGCGGGATGGTGATCAGTTCACCCTGATCCAGACCCGCCAGTGACGCATCCACCATATCTTCCGTGGTCATTACTGACCCTTCCGGCAGATCGTTAACCGTGACGCCGGAATGGCTCCAGATCTCCGTCGCCGTGGCGGCAGGCAACACCGCCTGAATGCGCAGGTTGCTGTCGGCAAACTCTTCCTGCAGCCCGCGGGTAAAGCTGAGCACCCACGCCTTGGTGGCGCTGTAGAGCGCGCTGCCCGCCCGCACGTGCAGAGCCAGCACGGACGCGATATTGACAAGCGTGCCGCGGTTATTCTCTGCCAGGCGCGGCAGAATGGCATACGTTAAGCGCATCAGCGCCGTGGTGTTCAGGGTGTTAATGGCCTGATGCCGGGCCACATCACCCGCGAGGAACGGGGCCATCTGTGCGGTGCCCGCGTTGTTAATCAGCGTATCGATGGCGGTGTTGCTGCGCAGCGTCTCTTCCACGGCGCGGATCCCGGCTTCCTCCGTGAGATCGGCCACCAGAACCTCGACCGCAACGTCATAGCGTTCGCGCAGTTCACTGGCCAGCGCCTGCAGTCGTTCCTCACGCCGGGCGACAAGCACCAGATTAAGGCCGCGAGCGGCAAGGCGATCGGCATAGACAGCACCAATTCCGGAAGAGGCACCTGTTACCAGGGCGGTAGAGCGTGGCGTAGTCATCGTGTGTTACCTCAAAGCAAAGTGGGTTATTTGGTTTCAACATGAAACTTAATCCACTCTCTGCTATTTGGTTTTATAATGCAACCAAATTGGTGGGCATTTTGTGCTTTTGCTGGCGGGAGCGATCAGGAGGGGAGTTTGGCCACAATCTGCTCAGGGGTCAGTTCGCGACCGTCGTCGGCGATAAGCGCCAGTTTTCGCAGGGGTTTGCGCTTTTCGCTATCGACAAGGACCGTGCCGCATTCGTGTTCAGCAAATAAATATTCATTGCCCCACTGTGACAGGGCAACCAGCACCGTCTGCAGGGCGCGTCCCTTCTCGGTCAGGACATACTCCTGCCAGGCGCTGCCGTCGGAGGCGGGCTGAAGCCGAAGAATACCTTCGTCAACCAGCAGTTTAAGCCGCGTGGTCAGCATGTTTTTCGCAATCCCGAGGCTTTTCTGAAACTCGCCAAAGCGTGTAACCCCGCGGAGGGCGTCGCGAACAATCAGCAGTGACCACCAGTCACCGATGATATCCAGCGAACGGGCGACGGGGCAGGGGCTCTCTTCAAGACGGGTACGTTTCACAGCACATTCTCCGGTGGGGTATGGTTTTATTATAAAACTAATCGACGCTCACCGTAAGCGTGTTAATCATCAGTTTGAGAAATGCTTCCCGGAAAATTGTCACGGTTCTGTCACACTGAACGCGACATTTTAAAACGAGTGAGGAATTAGGGATGAGAAAAGCACTACTCGCGCTGGCAGTCGCCGGTTCCATTTCAGCAACGTTTGGCGTGCAGGCGCAAGAGACGCCGGAAGGGTATCAGCTGGAGCAAGTTTTAATCATGAGTCGTCATAACCTGCGCGCTCCGCTTGCCAACAACGGCAGCGTGCTGGAGCAGTCGACGCCAAAGCAGTGGCCTGAGTGGGAAGTGCCGGGCGGTCAACTCACCACCAAAGGCGGCGTGCTGGAAGTCTATATGGGTCATTATATGCGCGAGTGGCTGGCACAGCAGGGGATGATCAAGACCGGCGAGTGCCCGCCAGCGGATGCGGTGTATGCCTATGCCAACAGCCTGCAGCGTACCGTCGCCACCGCGCAGTTCTTTATCACCGGCGCCTTCCCGGGCTGTGATGTGCCTGTTCATCACCAGGAAAAAATGGGCACCATGGACCCGACCTTTAACCCGGTGATTACCGATAACTCCCCTGAATTCCGCGACAAAGCGCTGAAGGCGATGGAGGCCGAGCGGCAGAAAATGCAGCTTGCGGAAAGCTACAAGCTGCTGGAGCAGATGACGAACTACGCTGAGTCGCCGTCGTGCAAAGAGAAAAAGGTCTGCTCGCTGGCAGATGCGAAAGATACCTTCAGCGCTGATTACGAAAAAGAGCCAGGCGTTTCCGGGCCGCTGAAGGTGGGTAACTCGCTGGTTGACGCCTTTACGCTGCAGTATTACGAAGGTTTCCCGGCAGACCAGGTGGCTTGGGGAGAGATCAAAACCGACCAGCAGTGGCGCGTACTGTCGAAGCTGAAAAACGGTTATCAGGACTCGCTGTTTACCTCTACCGAGGTGGCGCAAAACGTCGCCAAACCGCTGGTGAAATACATCGATAAAACCCTGGTCACCGAACAGGCGAAAGCGCCGAAAATTACCCTGCTGGTGGGGCATGATTCAAACATCGCTTCCCTGCTCACGGCGCTGGATTTTAAACCGTACCAGCTGCACGACCAGCAGGAACGCACCCCGATTGGCGGCAAAATTGTCTTCCAGCGCTGGCATGACAAAAACAGCAACCAGGAATTGATGAAAATTGAGTATGTCTATCAGAGCTCTGAGCAACTGCGTAACGCCAGCGTGCTGTCGCTGCAATCTCCGGCGCAGCGCGTGACGCTTGAGCTGAAGGGCTGTCCGGTCGATGCGAACGGCTTCTGTCCTGTCGACAAATTCAATGCGGTGATGAACAACGCGGCAAAATAGAGGATAACCCCCCGCATGGCGGGGGGAAACGTTCAGACGTTTTTACGTTCGATGGTTTGCTCACCCCAGAAGAGCGAGTCTTTGTCCGTTTTTTCGAAGGCGCGCACCAGCACTTCATCGTTGCCTTCTTCCCAAATCTGCTCTGCCAGTTTTTCGTCATACTTCGCGATTTCAAAAATGGCTTCGGCGATCTCCGGCGAGGTGTTGCGTAAACTTGCCCATTCACCCACGTGGTGAGCTTTTGATTCTTGCGTTGGCATGCTTGTCCTCCTGTTGGGTTAGCCGTTCAGTTTTTTGGCGAGACCCGCGACGTATTCACCCTGATAACGGGCGATAGCGAGCTCTTCATTGCTCGGCTGTCGGGAGCCATCGCCGCCGGCAATGGTGGTTGCGCCGTACGGCGTACCGCCACGTACCTGAGAAATATCAAATAACTCCTGTGCCCCGTAGCCAATCGGCACAATCACCATCCCGTGATGAGCAAGGGTAGTCCAGGTTGAGGTAATCGTCTGTTCCTGGCCGCCGCCGGTCCCGGTGGAGCTGAAGACGCTGGCGAGCTTGCCGTATAACGCGCCTGAAGCCCACAGGCCGCCCGTCTGATCGAGGAAGGTACGCATCTGGCCGGACATATTGCCAAAGCGGGTCGGGGTGCCAAAGATGATGGCATCGTAATCAGCCAGTTCCTGCGGGGTGGCCACCGGGGCATTTTGTGTTTTACCCCCGGCTTTTGCGAATGCTTCTGCCTGCATGGTTTCCGGTACGCGTTTCACCACAACCTCAACGCCGTCCACCTTGTTTGCACCCTCTGCTACCGCGTGAGCCATGGTTTCAATGTGTCCATACATGGAATAATAGAGCACCAGAACTTTTGCCATTTTGCATCACTCCTCGTTTGTTTTCTCTGACAGCGGATCGCTGCGCTCTTTTAAAGATATGTCATCACAGCCAGACTGCAAAAATGAACGCCATTTATTTGATTTATAACAATATGGGTCTAAAAATGGCTTTGTAGCAAAATGATACAACTTTCCCGCTGCCGATTTTTAAAATGATAAGAAAGGCTTATGGATTACCGCCGCGTCATCTCACCCGAAAGACTGAGATCATGTTGCAGGATATTACCTTCGGCTTGCCGGATAACCTCATTCCACTAAGCTTAGTTTCACGCGGCACAGATAAAGGCGTTGTCCTTGAGCCGCGAGGTGAAAGAATCCTCTTTTACTGAATGCAATATGATGTCTAATGTTTCACACTCTGGAGGTTAGAGATGGCAAACCATCGTGGTGGTTCAGGTAATTTCGCAGAAGACCGTGAAAGAGCATCAGAAGCAGGCCGTAAAGGTGGCCAGCATAGCGGGGGTAATTTTAAAAATGACCCTCAGCGCGCATCTGAGGCTGGCAAAAAAGGGGGTAAAAACAGCCATGGCGGCAATAAGTAAGTCGCCGGGTTGATCTCCCTGCCGCCGGGGCTTCCCGGCGGTTTTTTTATTTCTGCAACATTGAACTGTAACCAAAGGCAACGCACACTAGGGAATTGTTCTTCATTGCGAGTGCCGCATGTCTGTCTCACGTTTCAAATTTTCTGTTAAACCTCAGGAAGCCATCCTTATTCTCATCACCATGTTCTGGGGCGGGACGTTTCTGGCCGTCCAGTACGCGGTGACCCTTAGCGATCCCTTCTTTTTTGTTGGCCTGCGCTTTGCGACGGCGGCGATTGCCGTGGGGCTCTGCTCGCTAAACACGCTGCGGGGTCTGACGCTGAAAGAGCTTAAGGCGGGCGTGGCGATTGGGGTGGCGATAGCGATGGGCTACAGCCTGCAGACGTGGGGATTGCAGACCATCTCCAGCAGTAAATCCGCCTTTATTACCGCCATGTATGTGCCGCTGGTGCCGCTACTGCAGTGGCTGTGCCTTGGGCGACTGCCGGGGCTGATGTCCTGCATCGGGATCGTGCTGGCGTTTATTGGCCTTATTCTGCTCGCCGGGCCGGAAAACAATCTGCTGGCGCTGGGGACGGGGGAGATTATTACCCTGATCGGGGCGATTGCGATTGCGGCGGAAATTATTCTGATTAGCGCCTGGGCGGGGAAGGTCGACGTCAAGCGCGTGACGGTAGTGCAGCTTGCCACCGCGTCGCTGGTGGCATTTGCGACAATGGTGCCGGCAGGGGAGTCGGTACCGCCAATGTCCACCGGGCTGGTCGTGGTGGCGCTGGGGCTGGGCATTTTCAGCGCCATTATTCAGGTGACCATGAACTGGGCGCAGCGCAGCGTGTCGCCGACCCGGGCGACGGTGATCTATACCGGGGAGCCGGTCTGGGCAGGGATTTTTGGGCGGCTTGCGGGCGAGCGTTTGCCGCTGCTGGCCCTGGTGGGCGCAGCGTTTATCGTCGCCGGGGTGCTGGTGAGTGAATTAAAGCTAAAAAAACGTCGCCGTGAGGTGAGCGATGTGACGGCTGAAGAAGGTTTAGATTGAAAAAAAGGACGGATGTCTCTACGATATGTACGGATAAACACCGTACACGATAAAGTCAATTATGCCAGCACTTAAAAAACAGCGTATCGATCTTCGCCTGACGGACGAAGACAAAACAATGATTGAAGAGGCGGCGGCGATGACGAACCAAACGATCACCCAGTTTATGGTGAACAGTGCGTCTGAACGTGCTGCAGAGGTCATCGAACAGCATCGGCGTCTCGTCTTAAACGAAACATCATGGAATGCCGTGATGAACGCCATCGACAATCCGCCAGAGCCAAATGAACGCCTGAAGCGAGCGGCAAAACGTCTTCGAAACATGGAGTGAAGCGTCGTGGAAAATCTCACGATCGAAATGTTTTCAGAGGGAGAAGAGTATGATTTCAGGAATTTCGATTGTGGTGAACCCTCGCTAAATTCCTTCCTGGCAGACCATCTGGTGCGTCAGCACAATGGGCGTATTTTACGCGGCTATCTGCTTAAAGATCGCGACCATTCTCGTGTCCTGGGCTATTACACGCTGTCCGGAAGTTGCTTTGAAAAAGCGATGCTTCCTTCTAAGACTCAGCAGCGTCGGATCCCTTATATCAACGTACCGAGCGTGACGCTGGGGCGTCTGGCTGTCCATAAAGACCTGCAGGGACGCGAGTGGGGAACAACACTCGTCACGCATGCTATGCGCGTGGTTTACCTGGCATCCCAGGCGGTAGGCGTACATGGACTCTTTGTCGATGCGATTAACGAACAGGCTAAACGGTTTTATCTGAAGCTGGGCTTTATCCCTCTGACGGGTGAAAACAGTCATTCGCTTTTTTATCCCACCAAATCTATTGAACGCCTGTTTGAAGAAGAGTAGACCTGCGTCCTGAAAGTATGAGGGGGGCGTTTTTTGCCCCCCCCTCACCCCGCCCCTCTCCCCGTGTACAGTCCGGGGACATGGTAGACAGGTGTTCGGGGACATGGTGAACACTTTTTAACATCCTTTACCCATGGTGATCGACTTTTTCTTCAGGTCGATCACCCCCACTTTCGTGCTGTACCACCACACTTCATAGCAGCCATCCTCCTGCGTCTCCTTCAGTCCGACCCGTTCTCCCCTGAACGCTTTACCCGCGCTCAGACTTACCCCTTTCACGCTCAGCTTTCCGCTGATATCCACTTTCCTGACCATCACGCCCTCGTCGTATTCCGGGGGCGTTGTATTGCCGCTGTACCGTCGCGATGACGGCTGATACCGCGAGCCCGGTACCGCCATATCCAGCGCCTCATGCGGCCGTTCAAGGTTATAGACCGTCCGCCAGTGGTCGAAGGCGCGCTGCAGTTCACCGCTGTCCGCGAACCACTTCCCCTGCAGCACTTCCGCCTTCAGGCTGCGGTGAAAACGCTCCAGCTTGCCCTGCGTCTGCGGATGATACGGCCGGGAGTGCCCCACCCGGATACCCTGGCGCATCAGCCACAGCTCCAGCGCCGTCCAGGTGCCGGTGGTGTCTCCCCACGG